>CAZDWH010000044.1:0-17999 GCA_964509025.1 uncultured Rhodanobacteraceae bacterium | reverse complement strand
AGCGTGACGAAGCTCATGCCCATCTTCGCCAGCGTATAGCCGGTGTGCGGCGCCCACCATTTCGGATCGAGCGAAGGCGGCGGCGCGAGCGTGAGGATATGCGGGTTCGCCGCCTTCAAAAGATGCGGCAGACAGACCTGCGCGCAGAGGAAACTGCCGCGCGAGTTGACCTGGTTCATCAGGTCGAAGCGCTTCATCGGCGTGTCGAGCGCGCCGCGCAGCCAGATCGCGCTCGCGTTGTTGACGAGGACATCGAGGCCGCCGAAGCGTGCAACGGTCGCGTCGACCGCGGCGCGAACTTCGGCCTCCTCGCGGATATCGCATTGGATAGCGAGCGCCTTGCCGCCGGCAGCTTCCACGGCCGCAGCGGCGCTGTGGATCGTGCCGGGCAGTTTCGGATTCGGCACCGCGGATTTCGCCGCGATCACGACATTGGCGCCATCGCGCGCGGCGCGCAGCGCGATCGCGAGGCCGATGCCGCGCGAAGCGCCGGTGATGAACAGGGTTTTGCCTTGCAGTGAGGCCATGCGCCTAGTGTAGACGATCGATCGCGCGTCGTTGATGTGTGGAGCGCGTTCGTTAGCCGGTCTTACCGCTTCCGCTGGGCACGTTGCCGATTTCTGCGGCCATCGTGTCTTCAATCCATTTGGCGTAGCTGGACAGGCGCACGTTGTAGGTCGATTGACCGTAGAAACCCACCTGGGTGGCGGGCTTGCCCGGCTGTATATATTTCCATGACGCCAATCCGGCCAGCTGCCATCGGCCCTTCACTTCGATCAGCACGGGGCCGCCGCTGTCACCATTGGCGGAAACGCCTTCCAGTGCGTGAGCGGCCGGGCCACGCTCGAATCGATACACGAGCCAGTGGCCGTCGGTGCGGCTGATCTTGCTGTAGGCGCGCCGCAGGGCAGTGCGATGGGAGTCGTGGGAGTTTTGACCGATCAATCCGTTGCCAGTCGCGCCCTTGCCGATCAGTTTCACCGTCTTGCCCAGCTCGTCGTTGTGACGGTAGAGCGGCGTCGGCGCGACATCGGTGACCGGCTGTGCGAGTTTGATCAGCGCGATATCGTCGGATGTGGTCAGGAGCGCAATCGCTCGCGTCTGCACCCCCGATTTCAAGGTCTCGGCGATGAGATCGTCCGGGAGTTTTTTGTAACCGGGATGGATGATGATGCGTTCAACCTCGCGGCACACGCCGTTGAGCATGATGCCCGTTGGATTCGTGAAGGTCGCGTGCGCGGCCGTCACCACCCATTGCGGTGCGATCAGCACGCCGTGTCCTTCGCCTGGCAGGTCCGCGAGAGCGGGAAACTCCGCAGCATCGATTCGGTACTTCGTGTCATCGACATCATGCCGGATGACGATGGCGCCTGCCGTGGACGAAACGCAAAGCGACAGGAACAGAACGAGTCGATTCATCTGCTATCCCGCGTCAGGAATGGAGGCGACGCATTCTAGTCGATCGCCGCAGGTTAATCGGGATTGTGTCAATCTCAGGCCGATTGAAAGCGCGGCAGATAGTGCATCAGCTGCGCGAGGCGCTCGATCGGATCGCCGAGTTGCAGCAGGTGCTGGCGCTCGCGATCTTCGAGCGGCAGCAGTTCCGCGATGCGAAAACCGACCCAACCTGCATCGTCGAGATGCGTGCGCGCGGCCTTGGCGTGTGGCCCGCGTGTCTTGTCGAGCAGGCGCTCGAGGATCGTCACGAGCAACAGGTATTCAGTCGGGATCGCGGTCGGCTCGTCGTCTTCGAGAAGGCGCACCTCGCCATGCACGAGGCCATTGTCGCGCACGCGCGTGCGCTCGACGTGTAGGCGCCGTCCGCCCTCGGCGCGGATGCCAAGCAGGCCGTCGGGCAGGGTATAAAAATCCACGATATTCGCGAGCGTGCCGAACGCTGCCGGCGTCGCCGGTTCGCCCGCCTCGCGCCCCTGCAGGATCAAACAGACGCCGAAACCAGAGTTGTCGCGCGTGCAGCTGCGCACGAGATCGAGATAGCGCCGCTCGAATACCTTGAGACTCAGGAGCCCGCCCGGAAACAGCACCGTGTTGAGCGGGAACAGCGGGATGTCCAATGTTGTCGCTTCGTTTGGACTCACGCAAAAGAGTCTAGCACCGTCGTAGTGGTGCCGCGCCAGTATCGAGCTACGGGACCAGCGCCACGTCCGCGTGGGCGTAGTCGATCAGCAGGCGGTGCTGGCGGATCAATTCCGAACCGATGTGCAAATAGGGGCCGTGTTGCGCGGCGATATGGCTCATGTCGGCGTCGCCGACGTTGATTTTCACCTTGTCGGCATGCAGGTTGCCGATGCGGACTTGGTCGACTTCGCCCAGTTTCCACGTCTTCTGTTTGCCGTCGGGCTGGGTTTTGCTGACGGTGTGAATTCGTGCGTCGTCTGCAGCGAAACCGAGGGCGCGCAACAGCTCCCAATTCGCAGTGGCCAAATTCCATCCCGTATCGATTTCCGAATAGGCCTTCGTCGACCCGACCATCGTGTCGACGCGAATCAGCCCTGCGATGATGCGGGTGTCGAGATGCGTGCCAGCGGGCTGTGCCGATCCGAGAATCTCGTCGATGCGGGTTCCACCGGGGTATAGCCGCACGCGTCCGGCAGCGCCGTCGAAATCGACGGTGAAGTGGTTCATGAAATCGGAGCCGATCACGCAAGGCAGATGAACGCTGGGATCGAACCAGCTATGGTCGCGCTGCATGAATTTTACGAACGACATATCGGCGGAACCGATCGCGACTTTTCTGACTTCAAAGATCGGCATCGCAATCGTGCCGTTCGCAACGTGCACATTCGCTGCGCCAATCCGCGACGCTCCGGCAGTCAAGGCGCTATGCAGGATGCCGATGGACGAGCCCGTATCGAGGATGCAGTGCACTCCCGGGTGATTTCCGATGTCTGCCACGACGGAGATCTGCGGAAAGTCGGCCAATATCGGCACATCCGCAAGCGCCTCCGGCGCGGCGCCGGCCGAGGGTGCCCAGAATGCCAGTGCTGCGGCGAGGGAAGCTGCAAGACGCGCGGCATTCGACATAAGCTGCTCCTTGCTGATCGGGTCGCGATCATTCTACGAACCCTCGCAGTTTGCTCAAGTGAGCGGTGGGTCCCTGGTCAACGCTGCAACAGCTCAAGGAAGCGGCGTGGCGCGTTCTCGAAACCGCCGTTGGACATGAAGACGACGTGATCGCCCGCGCGCGCCTGCTCGCGCAGCGCCGCGATCAACGCGTTGACGCTCGGCGCCGTGCGACCGCGACCGTCGAGCGCGGCGGTCACTTTGGCGGCGTCCCAGGCAAGTTCGGGGCGCTGCAGGAACACGACCGCGTCGGCGTCGCGCATCGAAGGCGCGAGTTCGGCTGCATGCGCGCCGGCGCGCATCGAGTTCGAGCGCGGCTCCATGCCGACCAGGATGCGCGCCTTGCCGACGCGCGCGCGCAGGCCGGCGAGCGTGGTCGCGATCGCGGTCGGGTGATGCGCGAAGTCGTCGTAGATCTTCACGCCCGCAACCTCGCCCACGAGTTCCATGCGGCGCTTGGCGCTGCGGAAGTCGGCGAGCGCGGCGATTGCTTTCTTCACATCGACGCCGCGCGCATCGGTCGCGGCGAGTGCAGCGAGCGCATTCGTCACATTGTGTTTGCCGATTAATGGCCAATCCACCAGACCGACTTCTATGCCATCGCGCAGCACGGCGAATTGCGAACCGTCGTCGACGATGAGGCGCGCGCGCCAATCGCCGCATTCGAGCCCGAAGGTCGTGACCGGCGTCCATGCGCCCATCGCGAGCACCTCGGCGAGGCGCGCATCTTCGGCATTGACGATCAGGCGTCCGCTTGTGGGCACGGTGCGCACGAGATGATGAAACTGGCGCTGGATCGCCGCGACATCGGGAAAGATGTCGGCGTGGTCGTATTCGAGATTGTTGAGGATCGCGATTTGCGCGTGGTAGTGCACGAACTTCGAACGCTTGTCGAAGAAGGCGGTGTCGTATTCGTCCGCTTCGATAACGAAGTCGTCACTCGCTCCCAGTCTTGCGGACATGCCGAAATTCTCCGGCACACCGCCGACGAGAAATCCAGGCAAGCGGCCGCAGGCGTCGAGGATCCACGCGAGCATCGCGGTCGTCGTGGTCTTGCCGTGGGTGCCGGCGACCGCGAACACGCGACGCTCGCGCAGCAGCGCATCGCCGATCCACTGTGGGCCTGAGACATACGGCAGGCGCGCGTCGAGCAGGTATTCGATCGCCGGATTGCCACGTGACAGCGCATTGCCGACGATCACGAGGTCGGGCCGCTGTGCCGGATCAACGCTGCCGAGATGCTCAGCGCGATAGCCCTGCTTGAGTGTGATGCCGAGGGCTGCGAGCTGGTCGCTCATCGGTGGATAGATGTTCTGATCCGAGCCTTCGACCTCGTGTCCGAGTTCGCGCGCGAGTGCGGCGATGCCGCCCATGAAGGTGCCGCAGATGCCAAGGATATGGATTCTCATGCTCTTGTGAAGAGTGCGGCCAGGGATGGCCGCTTTTTGATTTCAGCGATCATGGACGAGCGCAAAAATTAACTCGGTGCGCCGAGTCCCGACAGCGCCAGCGCCGCGACGATCCAAAGTAGCGCGATCACGATGCCCGAAAGGAACGGAATCTCGAAACTGTGACGGAAGATGTGCGCATCGACTGCGATCTTCCACAGCAGCAGCGGCAGCGCGACGATGCCGGCGAGAACCTGCCCGGGTGTCATCGCTTCGGGCGTGGTCGGCGGCGCGTCGCCGGTGAGCAGCGCCACCGGAATCGCGAGCAGGGTGAATGCGAGGTTGCAGCCGAGCAACGCGGTCGCCGCCTGCACGAAACGATTGGACAAGCCGCGCAGCTGCAGGATCAGGCGCAACGTGCCCAGCGTGAACGCCAGCCACAGCGCCGCACCGAGCATCACTGCGCCGACCGGCACGCCGCGCATCAGCGTGACGGTCAATTGCAACAGCACGCACAGCCCACCCAGCGTGATGAGCAGCTGCGGCGAATAAGGCAGGTCCTGCGGGCCGCGGCGCAGCAGCAGGATGTCGCGGAGAATCGAAACGAAAGCGGGCATCAGATCGGTGCGCGCACGGCGCAGGAGAAGGCGAGGCAGTCTAGCAGGCTCGCGCGCGGGCGTGCGCCCGCGCGATGCGTCGGATCAGCGCGGCAGCGTGGAGAGAATGCGCTTGAACACGTCCTGCACTTCGCCGACGCCATCGACGTGCTTGAGCTTGCCCATTTCGCCGAAATGCTCGGCGACGGGCGCGGTCTGCTCGCGATAGACGTTGAGGCGCTTGCGTACGACGACCGGATCGTCGTCTGGACGGTGCTCGGCTGCGAAGCGGATTTCGCAGCGCGCGAGGATCGCCTGATCGGGTACATCGAGCTGGATCGCCACGTCGAGCGGCTGCTTGATGCGTTCAAGCAGCACTTCGAGCGCAGCGCACTGGGCGAGGTTGCGCGGATAGCCGTCAAGAATGAAACCGCTCTTCGCATCGTCCTGTGCGAGGCGCTCCTCGAGCATGCCGAGCACGATCTCGTCGGAAACGAGCTGTCCGGCTTCCATCACCGATTTGGCCTTGAGCCCGAGCGGCGTGCCGGCCTTGACCGCCGCGCGTAGCAGATCGCCGGTGGAAATATGCGGAATGCCGAGCTCGGTCTTGAGCAGGGTCGCCTGGGTGCCCTTGCCCGAGCCGTTGGGGCCGAAGAAGACGATGCGCATGCGGGATTCTTGTGGTTATCGCGGGTGCAACATGGCCCGCGTCGGGCTAACCTAGCGGTAGCAGCGGACATAGTCAAACGAGGAAGGCTTATGGTCGATGTCAAGCGCAAAACCGGCACGGCGCGCTCGGGCGCGCCGCGAGAGACAACGCGTGGCAACCTGCTCTACGCCCAGTCGGGCGGCGTGACCTCGGTGATCAATGCGACCGCCTGCGCGGTGATCCAGACCTGCCGCCGCCACCGGGTCGGCGTCTATGCCGCGCGCAACGGCATCATCGGCGCGTTGCGCGAGGAACTGATCGATCTCGCGCGCGAGGATGCGTCCGCGATCGCAGCCTTGCGTCATACGCCCGGCGGCGCGTTCGGTTCTTGCCGCTTCAAGCTCAAGTCACTCGATGCCGATCGCGCGCGCTACGAGCGCCTGATCGCGGTGCTGCGCGCGCACGACATCCGCTACTTCCTCTACAACGGCGGCAACGACTCGGCCGACACTTCGCTCAAGATCTCGCGGTTGTCGGCCGAACTCGGGCTGCCGCTTCAAGTGATCGGTGTGCCGAAGACCGTCGACAACGATCTGCCGGTGACCGACAGCTGCCCCGGCTTCGGCTCGGTCGCGAAATACACGGCCGTGTCGATCGCCGAGGCGAGCCTCGATGTCGAGTCGATGTGCGAGTCCTCGACCAAGGTGTTCATCATGGAAGTGATGGGGCGCCACGCGGGCTGGATCGCCGCCGCTGCGGGTCTCGCCGGCAAGGGCAAGGACGATGCGCCGCACGTCATTCTGTTTCCCGAAGTGCCGTTCGACCAGGACGTGTTCCTCGCGCGCGTCAAGGCGACGGTCGAACGCGTCGGCTACTGCGCGGTTGTCGTGTCGGAAGGGCTCAAGAACCGCGACGGCAAGTTCCTCGCCGATGCGGGCACGGTCGACGCGTTCGGCCATGTGCAGCTCGGTGGCGCCGGCATCGCGCCGCTGCTCGCGCAGATCGTCAAGGACAAGCTCGGCTACAAATTCCACTGGGCCGTGCCCGATTATCTGCAGCGCTCGGCGCGGCATCTCGCATCGAAGAGCGACGTCGAGCAGGCCTATGCGGTCGGCAAGGCCGCGGTCGAATACGCGCTTGCGGGTAAGAACGCGGTGATGCCGGTGATCAAGCGCATTTCGTCGACACCATTCAAGTGGAAGATCGAACCCGCGCCGCTCGACAAGATCGCCAACGTCGAAAAAAAGCTGCCGCCGAACTTCATCAGCAAGGACGGCTACGGCATTACCGCCGCGGCGCGCAAGTATTTCGAACCATTGATCCGCGGCGAGGATCGGCCGCCGTACGACGCGACCAGTGGCCTGCCGAAATATGCGCGGCTCAAGCGCGTGCTCGTAAAAAAGAAATTGCCGAAATACGAAATCGCCGATAAATAACCACCCTGCCAATCACGGAGCGAACAATGCGGAGTGGCCCTCTACGAACTGCCTGCCTGACCACCTTGCTTCTCGCAGGCTGCGCCGAATCGTCGGTCAAGAAGCCGCCCGCGTCGCGCGCTTCGACGCCGCTCGTAGTGCAGTCGCCGGAGGATTTGTTTGGCAAGGCTGTCGTGCTCGCGCATCAGCACAATACTCCCGAGGCCCGCGCGCTGTTGTTGCAACTCGCTGCGGGCATGCCGCCGGGTTGGCAGCCGATAAACGAAGGAACGAACAACGTGTCGATTGCCTATTGGGACCAGCCGGAATTCCTCGAGTGTTCGCAGCTGGATTCACAGCGCTACAAGAAACCGGTCTTGTGGACGGCGTTTTCGTATACGCGCGTGTGGTACGTGCTGGCTTTTGTCGCAATTGAAGATAAACAAGTGGCGGAAGCCGAGCACGCCATCGACCAGGCGTTGGCGCTGGAGCCTGATCGCGCGCTGCTGCTGAACGAGAAGGCGACGATCCTGCAGCAATCGCCGGCACGCATGAGCGAAGGGCTTGCGTACAACCACAAGGCTATCGATTCGCAACGATGTGTCAGTGCGGCGGCGCGCAAGGCCAACCTGTCGCGCGCATTGCGTTCGCTCGGAGTCTCCTTGATCGATCTCGGCCGATTCGACGAGGCGGACAGCGCGCTCAGCGAATCGCTCAAAGTCGATCCAGGTAATAGCACGACGATGAATGAGCTTGTCTATCTCGAGAAGATGCGTGGCAACAAGCCACAACGCGCACCGATCGAAATCAAGCGCGTGCAGTAGCGCTGGCGTCAGCAGAGTCGCACGCGCATGTGCTGCACGCCGCGAATGCGACCCGCACCCTGAAGAAACTCGGCGATCGGGGTCGCGACTACGCTGTGGCAATCTCGACCCAGCCGACGGCGACACCGAGCCAGCGCCGGTCGTCGTTGATTCCGAGATCGAGCGGCCGCCAGGTGCGCGCCACGCTGAGTCGCAGGCGCAATTCGCTGCGATCGTCGGCCGGCAGCTGCGCCGGATCGATCCGCGCGCGCAGCAGCCAGGCTGGTTTGGGTCCCGGATCAAGGTGGCTGTCGACAGGCACATCGTTTACCGCGAGCCGCAATGAAGCCAATACTTCGCTGTCGATTGATTTCAGGACGAGCACGCTGATATCCAGCGGCTTTGCGACGGGCTCGGGCAGCAGGATGCACGCGCACGTGCCCGGACCGCTCCAGCGGAACGCGCCAAAACGCCAATGGTGCTCGACGGCGTGCCATTCGAAACCGCTGAATCCTGCGTCGATCGCATAGCGTCGCCGACCGGCGATCGTTTTCGGAACGGACGCCGTGGTGTGTCGGGTCCCTTTGTAGCGCTGATTTTTTTCCGCGTCGATCGCCGCACTCCCGGCGACACCCTGAGCGGGAATTTCTATGCGCGCGAGGCGATCCTCGAGCGCCGCACGCACCACGAGACCGAGCTGACGCGTGCGGAATGCCTCGCCTTCGTCGCGCATCGCCGCGAGGCAGCGACGCTGCTCGTCGACTTCGCGCCGGCGGTACGAGTCGCGGCGCCAGGCGGCGTTGAATTTGAAGACCGTGAATTCTCCGGTCGTGGCGATGGCCGCGCCGGCATCCGCGCAGCGGCGCAGGAAATCCACATCCACCGCGACGCGCGCTTCCGCGAGAGCGCGCCAGCCGCCGATGCGGCCGGCTACTTCACGCCGATGCAGCAGCGACGATGGCGGGCAGAAGTAGCGGTGTTGATATCGGTCGTTCGGAAAAAATCCGGTGACGCCATATACGCCCGAATCGGGTGGGCCGTACATGATGCAGCCGGCGCCGACAATGTCCGCGCCGCTGCGCCGGAAAACTTCGAGCGCGGTCGCCAGGTGCGTCGGCCACCACAGATCATCGTGGCCGAGATAGGCGACGTATTCGCCGCGCGCGAGCGACAGCGCATGGTTGTTCGGCCCCCACTGGTTGCCGCAATTGGTGTCGAGGTTGTGCCAGCGCAGGCGCGCATCGCCGAACGCCGCGACCACTTCGGCGCTGTCGTCGGTACAGGCATCGCCGACCACGAGCACTTCGAAATCGGTGAACGACTGCGCCAGCACCGACTCGAGCGCGAGGCGCAGTGCGGCGCTCCAGTTCCAGGTCGCGATGACGATGGAAAAAACCGGTGCCGCCGCCTGCGTCACCGTTCGCAGCCTTGGTCGAAGATGTATGGCGGACGCCGTAGCGGTGTCACCAGACCATGCCTTGGTCGAAGCGGTAGGGCACCACGGACGGGTCGTTGAGACGGTATTTGTCGGGATCGGCGTGGTTGTACGGCCGCGTCGGCAGGTTGACGAAGATCGCGTCGGTCTGACCGATGTTCTGCACCGCGTGCACGACGTGCGTCGGGACGATCAGCAGGCCGCGATTGCGCTCGGAAAGAAAGATCTCGTTAACCATGCCGTAAGTCGGTGATTGCGGCCGCGCGTCCCACAGCACGAACTTGAAGCTGCCGCAGACAGCGGTCAGGCGGTCGACCGTGAGTTTGTGAAAGACCCAGCCTTTCACATGGCCGGCGCGAACCATCGACTGGGAAACATGGCGCACCGGCGCGTCGTCGAGATTCCACGCATCGCTGAAAATCTCGGAGGTGATGCCGTGTTCGTATTCCTGGATGACGGCGCGGCGCAGCACCACGCCGTCGATCAATTGTTGCAGACGTTCACCGGTTGTGGTGACAGAAGCCTGCTCCTTGCTGTATTCGAGATTGCTACCCACCACGCCCGCCCCCAGACACGCCTGGGCGCTGATTGTAGCGTCATGTCGGTATGATGGGCACCGCGATCCTGCGGAAACGCCGCGCATCCGCGTGCTGCGTGCATGCACGGACGATCCAGCCGGCGCCGAGCACACCGAGAAACGCGCCGTAAGCGAGCAGTGTCGCAAGCACCTGCTTCCACAGCGCGCCGCCGATGCCGGTCGCGTTCACGAAACCCCAGCGCATCGCGATGATGCTGAGTGCGGTCGCGATGGCAATGACGCAGAGGTCGACAGCAAGGCCGCTTGCGCCGTGTGACGACTTCGGATACGCGCAATAGAGCGCGACGAGGATTGCGAACGTCGGCAGGCAGAGAATCAGCGCGAGACTGATCTGGATCGACGGATTCATGGCGGTGTTCAATGATTGACGCCGTGCGGCTGGATCCAGCCCATCCAGATGCCGAACATCACGCACAGGATCAGTGCGACCGACAGGCCGATGCGGCGGGTGAGCGCGTTGACCGTGCGTCCGGTCGAACCGTCGTCGACCATCATGTAGTACAGGCCGGCGCCGAGGTTGTAGATGATCGCCAGCAGCGCGGCGACGATAAGCAGTTTGCCGCCCATGCGGCCTCCTTGTGCGTTTCGGAATTTTCAGTTCGCAGCCTACGCGCGAGCGCGTGCGAGCGGTACGATCAGATGCGTGCGCGAAAACCGGATCAGTTCGATCGTGCCTTCCGGGCCGGTTGTTCGGCAACGAGGCGCCCGAGGGTCTTCATCGCGTCCTCGCTGCGCGCATTCCACGGATGTCCGTAGTTGAGGCGGATGCAGTTGCGATATTCGTCGCGCGAGGAAAAGATCGGTCCCGGCGCGATGCTGATGCCCTGTGCGAGTGCGCGCTCATGCAGCGCGAGCGCGTCGATGTGCGCGGACAGTTCGACCCAGAGAAAATAGCCGCCGTCGGGCCGCGTCGCGCGCGTGCCCGGCGGAAAGTGGCGCGCGATCGCGAGCAGCATCGCCTGCCGTTGCTGTTCCAGTTCGCGCCGCAACTGGCGCAGATGTTTTTCGTAGCCGCCTTTTTCGAGATAAGCCGCGAGCGTCGCTTCGGCCGGCACCGACGCGGTCAGCGTCGCGCTGAGCTTGAGTCGCGCGACTTCCTCGACGAAACGACCCGGTGCGGCCCAGCCGATGCGATAGCCGGGCGCGAGACATTTGGAGAACGAGCCGCAATGCAGCACCAGCCCCTTGCAATCGAACGCCTTGGCTGGCAACGGTTTGTGCGCGCCGAAGTAGAGCTCGCCATAGACATCGTCCTCGATCAGCGGCGTGTCGAAACGCGCGAGCAGGGCGACGAGATCGCGCTTCTTCGACTCGGGCATCAGGCTGCCGAGCGGATTCTGGAAATTCGTCATCAGCCACAACGCGCGTGGACGCTGGCGTTCGAGCACGCGCGCCAGCGCGCCGAGCTCGATGCCTTCGCGCGGATGCGTCGGCACCTCGAGCGCCTTGAGTCCGCGGCGCTGCAGCGCCTGCAGGGTTGCGTAGAACGTCGGCGATTCGATCGCGACCGCGTCACCGGGCCGCGTCACCGCCGCGAGGCACAGATTGAGTGCCTCCATCGCGCCGCTCGTGATGACGATGTCGTCGCTCGCCACGCGCATGCCATCGGTGAGATAGCGCCGCGCGATCTGGTGGCGCAGCTGCGCATTGCCTTGCAGCAGATATTCGACGCTGCTGCGCGGATCGAGCTTCTGCACCGTCGCTGCCATCGTCTTGGCGAGGCGCGCGAGCGGGAACAGCGACGGCGCCGGAAACGCCGAGCCGAATGGCACCACGTCGCGCCGCATCGTTGCGGCGAGGATTGCGAACACGTAGTCGCCGACTTCGACCGGAATCGAGCGCGCCTTCGGCCGCGACGGTGCTTCGAGCGTGGGCGGTCGTGCCGCGCCTTCGGTGACGAAATAGCCGGAGCGGTCGCGCGCGCGCACGAGACCGCGTGCTTCGAGCAGGTAATAGGCCTGGAAAACGGTCGAGGCGCTGACGCCATGGCTCGCGCGCAGCTGGCGCACCGAGGGCAGGCGCTCGCCTGCGCGCAATGCTCCGGACTCGATCGAGGCCGCGAGTGTCTCGGCCAGGGTGACGTAGCGCTTGCCGCGCGTCTCGGTCATTTCAATGCGAGCGACAGCACGATCCCGGCCCACAAGGCCATGCCTACCCAGTTGTTGTTGCGAAACGCGGCGAAGCACGCCTCGCGTTCGCGCGCGCGCATGATCCATTGCTGGTACGCGAACAATGCGGCGGCGATGCCGAGCCCGCTGAAATAGGGCCAGCCGTGCAGATGGCCGCGCTGCGCGACGAGCAGCATCGCGAGCAGGAAGGTGCCCATCAGCACGCCGATGATGACGAGATCGGCGTCGCCGAACAGGATCGCGGTCGACTTCGCGCCGACGCGCAGATCGTCGTCACGATCGACCATCGCGTATTCGGTGTCGTAGATCGTCGCGAACAGCACATTGGCGAGGAACAGCAGCCAGCACAGCGGCGGCAGCGAATGCGTCACCGCGGCGAACGCCATCGGGATCGACCAGCCGAATGCGGCGCCGAGATAGACCTGGGGCAGATGCGTATAACGCTTGGTGAACGGATAAGTCGCGGCGAGGAACGCGCCGACGAAGGACAGTTCGATCGTCAGCTTGTTGGTGAACAGCACGAGGATGAAGGCCGTTGCGATCAGCACCGCGAATACGATTAGCGCCTCGCGCGGCGCGACCTTGCCCGCAGCGATCGGGCGCTCGCGCGTGCGCTTCACCTCGGGATCGAGACCGCGATCGGCATAGTCGTTGATCACGCAGCCGGCCGAACGCATCAGCCACACGCCGAGCGTGAAAATGATCAGCGTGCCCCAGGGCGGAAAATCGCCTGCGGCGAGCCACAGCGCCCACCACGTCGGCCACAGCAGCAGCGCCGCACCGATCGGCTTGTGCATGCGCGCGAGCTTGGCGTATTCGGTCAGGCGTTCGCGTACGTGGGCCCAGTCGATGCGCGCGAACTGCCTGGCCACGGCGGCGAAGATGCGGCCTATCCAGCTGGTCGCAGGTTTCGACGTTGCAGTGCTCGCGCCGCGCGTTTTCGCGCCTTGCGGCTTGCGCTGATTCTTGGCTTTGCGTGGGTTCGCGGACGGCGGCGTATTCATGCGCGTAAGTGTACGGCATGCGTGCGATGCGCTCGCATTGCCCCGGGCGCTCGGCGTATGCTCGCGCGTCCGCACCACATTACGAGGCCGCCATGTTGCCGTCGCGCTATGTCCCGTTCGTGTTGTGTCTGGTGTTGTGCGCGTTGTCGCTGGGGATGCTCTGGGATGGTGTGATCTGGCGCTGGCTGGCGGGGGTCAGCGGTTTGCTCAGCGCGGTCGGTCTCGTCGATCTGATGCAGTCGCATTCGACCCTGCGGCGCAATTTTCCGATCACGAGCCATATCCGCACCTTCTTCGAATTTTTCCGGCCGATGCTGCGCCAGTACGTGGTCGAGTCGGACACCGAGGAAGTGCCGTACTCGCATGCGCAGCGCGCGATCGTCTACCAGCGTGCGAAGAACGTGCTCGACAAGCGCCCGTTCGGCACCGAGCTCGACCTCTACGCCGACCATTATGAATGGATCAATCATTCGCTCGCACCGGCGAAGATCGACAGTCACGATTTCCGCATCACCATCGGCGGACCGCAGTGCACGCAGCCGTATTCGGCGAGCGTGTTCAATATCTCGGCGATGAGTTTCGGCGCGCTCAGCGCGAATGCGATCCGCGCGCTCAACGAAGGCGCGCGCCGCGGCGGCTTCTATCACGACACCGGCGAAGGCTCGCTCTCGGCATATCACCGCGAGAACGGCGGTGATATCTGCTGGGAGATCGGTTCGGGTTACTTCGGTTGCCGCAATCCCGACGGTAGCTTCAATGAAAGTGCATTTGTGGAAAAAGCGACCTTACCGCAAGTGAAGATGATCGAGGTGAAGTTGTCGCAGGGCGCCAAGCCCGGTCACGGCGGCGTATTACCTGCAGCTAAAGTATCTGCAGAGATTGCCGCCACGCGAGGTGTGCCGATGGGCCAGGACTGTGTTTCGCCCGCGGCGCACAGCGCGTTTTCGACGCCGCTCGGCCTGCTCGAGTTCGTCGCGCGCCTGCGCGAGAAATCCGGCGGCAAGCCGACCGGTTTCAAGCTCGCGCTCGGCCATCCGTGGGAATGGTTTGGCATTGCCAAGGCGATGCAGCAGAGCGGCATCTATCCCGATTTTATCGTCGTCGATGGTGGCGAAGGCGGCACCGGCGCCGCGCCGTTCGAATTCACCGACCATGTCGGCGCGCCGCTGCGCGAGGCGCTGCTGCTCGTGCACAACACGTTGGTCGGCTTGAACCTGCGCGACAAGATCCGCCTCGGCGCGAGCGGCAAGGTCGTCACCGCGTTCGACATTTCGCGCACGCTCGCGCTCGGCGCTGACTGGTGCAATGCCGCGCGCGGCTTCATGTTCGCGCTCGGCTGCATTCAGTCGCAGAACTGCCACACCGACCGTTGCCCGACCGGCGTCGCGACGCAGGATCCGGGACGCTGGAAAAAGCTCGACGTGCCCGACAAGTCCGAGCGCGTGCACATGTTCCACGAGAACACGCTCAAGGCGCTGAAGGAACTGATCGCCGCCGCCGGCCTGCACCATCCGAACGAGATCGGACCCGAACATGTAATCCGGCGCGTCTCCTCGACCGAAGTGCGCTCGCTCTCGGCGCTATACCAGTTCGTCAAGCCGGGTGAGCTGATCGGCGGCCTGCCCGATCACGCGGTGTTCAAGGTGTTCTGGGATGTCGCGCGTGCCGACTCGTTCGCGCCGCCGCATACGGTGCTGGAACTGCAGCACACGAAGCTGCGGTAGACGACCGGTCGATCAGTCGGGAGGGCACGCATGGTCGAATTGAAAACCAAGCAAACCGACGCCAGTGTCGACACCTTCCTCGCCGCGATCAAGGACGAGGTGACGCGGCGCGATTGCATCGAGCTCTCCGCGCTGATGGGTAAGGCTACGCGCGCGCCGCCGAAGATGTGGGGCGCGGGCATCATCGGTTTCGGCAGCCGTCGCCTGAAGTATCCGAACGGGCGCGAACTCGACTGGATGCTGCTCGGCTTCGCGCCGCGCAAGGCGAATATCGCGCTCTATCTCGCGGGCGGCGTGGAGCCGCAGGCCGCACTGCTGCGAAAGCTCGGCAAGCACACGACCGGCAAGGGCTGCCTCTATATCAAGCGCCTCGCAGATGTCGATACCAGGGTGCTGACGCAATTGCTGCAAGCGTCGGTGCGTAGCGTGGACTAGCTCGACGGGCGCACACGGGAACATTTTGCGCATCGTGTAGTCTTGTTCAGCGGGACCTGAGGCAGGGAACGGTAGGGAATGGTCAATCTCGAACGGATTGCGCGGCGCTATCGCGTCGGCGGACAGCATGTCGAGGCGCTTGCCGGTGTCGATCTGCACATCCCTCAGGGACAGTTCGTCGCGGTGGTCGGCCCATCCGGTTCGGGCAAGTCGACCCTGCTGAACATCCTTGGCTGTCTCGATCGGCCGAGCGGCGGGCGCTACGAACTCGACGGCACGGATGTTTCGACCTTCGACGATGAGCGCGCGAGCGATTTCCGCAACCGCCGCGTCGGCTTCGTGTTTCAGTCGTTTCATCTACTGCCGCGCTTGTCGGTGCTCGAAAACGTGTTGCTGCCTCAACGCTTTCTGCGCACGCCGGCGCCGGAGCTCGAAGCGCGTGCGCGCGCGTTGCTCGATCGCGTCGGCTTGAGCGAGCGCCTCGACCATCGCCCCAATCAGTTGTCCGGCGGACAGATGCAACGCGTCGCGATCGCGCGCGCCCTGCTAATGCAGCCCGCATTGCTGCTCGCCGACGAGCCGACCGGCAATCTCGATTCGAAGAGTGCGGCGGACGTGCTCGGCCTGATCGCCGAGGTGCACGCGCAGGGCCAGACCGTCGTGCTGGTGACGCACGATGCCGAGGTTGCGGCGCGCGCGCAGCGCCAGGTGCATCTGCGCGACGGCAAGGTGGAGTTCGACCGTGCGGCATAAGCTGACCTTGCTCGCGCTGGCGCTGCTACCGCTTGCGGCGCAAAGCGCCGTATTCAGCGGCGAAATACGCTCCGATGATGCGCAATCGATCTTTACGCCGCCGTCCAATTCCTCGCCGGTCGTGCTGCGCTATTACGTTGCGGACGGCACCCGGGTCAAACCCGGTGATGCGTTGCTGCGTATCGACGCGGCGCAGGCGGCGACGCAGATCCGCAAGGCAGATTCCGATGCGGATGAGGCAGGCGCAAAGATCGACAAGGAAACCGCCGATCTGCAGTTGAAGGCGGTCGACGCCGAACTCGCGGCGGTCGATACGCAGGCCGCGCTCGACACCGCGCGTGTGGACGCCGCGCTGCCGAAGACACTGATCTCCGCGCTCGACTTCGATCGCTATCAGGCCGAACGCACGCGCACCGAGCGCGATGCCACGGCGAAGCAGCAGCAACTCGCGGATGCGCGCGCTGCGGCCTTGCGGCGACGCGAAGACGGCAAACTCGAACGCGAAAAACTGCGCGTAACGCGCGCCTATTACCAGGCGCAGGTCGATGCTGCCGAAGTACGCGCCGAGCGCGCAGGTACAGTCGTGCATGGTTTCAGCATGTTCAGCTTCGGCAGCACCGCCGCTGGCGGGCGTTACGAAGAGGGATCGTCCGCGTATCCCGGCAACGAGGTCGGTCAGGTCGTCGATGCGGGCAAGATGCATGTGCGCGCCTATGCGTTTGCGCCCGATCGCGCGGGACTCGCCGTGGGCCAGAAAATGCGCCTCGCCTTCGACGCGCTTCCTGGCCGTCGCGGTGAGGGCACGATCAGCACGATCGCGGGCGCGGCCGATGTCAAACCCGAGTGGGGTGATGGACGCTACTTCGTCGTCGAGATTGATTTGTCGGCCGATTCGGCGGCACTGCCACTCAAACCCGGCATGAGCGTGCGTGTCGAAAGCGGCGACGATGCGAAATCGCCTGAGCCGGCCGGTGGCGGCGTGCGAGGCAGTGGCGTGGTGCTTGCTGACGGTGAAGTCTATGCGCGCAGTACCGCTGCGATCTCGCCGCCGCAGGTCGAGGATCTGTGGCAGATGACGGTCACGCAGATGGCGACCGACGGCAAGCTCGTGAAGAAAGGCGAGCCACTGGTGTCGTTTGACGGCGGCGAGGTGATCAAGCAGCTCAGCGCCAAGCAGAACGAGCTGACCGAGAAGCTGCGCCAGCAGGAAAAATTGCGGCTCGAACTGGCGGAGAAAGCGCGCATGGAAAGCGTCGCCGCGGCGGAGGCGCATGCCGATGCGGTCAAGGCGCAACGCAAGGCGAATCAACCCGAAAGCGCGCTCGCTGGGGTCGAATACAAGAAACTCGTGATCGCGCGGCGCAAAGCGGAGCAGCGCGACGCGGTGAGCCACGAGCACGAACGCGTGGCCGCCGAGGAGCGTGCGGCGGAACAACGTCTCGCCGATGCCGATGTCGCGCGTCTCAAAAATGAAGTCGAGCGCATGCAGGCCGCAGTCAACGAACTCAACGTCAAGGCGCCGCGCGATGGCCTGTTCCTGCACGCGAGCAACTGGAAGGGCGAGAAGATCGATACCGGCACGCAGATCTGGCGCGGCCAGTCGGTCGGCGACATCCCCGACCTCGCCACGCTCGCTGTGCGCGTGCGCCTGCCCGAGCGCGAGCTGGCTCGCGTTGGCGCGGGCAATGGCGTACGCGTGCTGCTCGACGGCGGCGCGAGCCTCGTCGGGCATGTCGAAGAGGTGGGGCTGAGCGTGCACAGCAAGTCCCGCGTCGAGCCCGTGCCGGTGGTCGATGTGCGCGTCGCGCTCGATGGCGACAGCAAGAAGCTCAAGCCCGGGCAGGCGGTGCGGGTTGAGATCGTGCCGTCTGCATCGGTTGAGCAGGCGTCCGAAAAGGAGGCGCCATGAGCCAGACACTGATCATCGCCTCCAGGCCGCTGCTGAGGTCGTTGACCCATTCAGGGGACAGAGGCGCGCCCGGGCTT
>CAZDWH010000043.1:0-18058 GCA_964509025.1 uncultured Rhodanobacteraceae bacterium | reverse complement strand
AGGCCCGGCGCGTCGGCCGCACCGGCGGCCTGCGCATAGGCGCTGGAAATCAGAAAATCCATTCGTGGGCTCTCGTGTGAGGGCGCGGCGGCACGTCCGCCTAGCCGGAAAAAGGCCGCCGATTATGGCACGGCGGGCCGGTTCGCGCATCCGATGCCAGGGTTGGAACCAGCGGGGCCGGCCCGCATTGTAGAATCGCCGCCCCGTTACAGAGATTCGTTCATGGACACCACACAGACCCGCGACAGCATTGCCGGCCTTTGGGACCGCGAAATCGTTCCCCAGCTCGTCGAGTACATCAAGATTCCGAACAAGTCGCCGATGTTCGACAAGGACTGGGCCGCGCACGGGTTCATGGACCAGGCGGTCGCGCAGCTTTCAGGCTGGGCCAAGGCGCAGAAGGTCGACGGCATGACGGTTGAAGTCGTGCGGCTCGAAGGGCGCACGCCGGTCATCTTCATCGACGTGCCTGCATCCGGGAAAGAAGCAAGCGACGACTGCGTATTGCTCTACGGCCACCTCGACAAGCAGCCCGAAATGACCGGCTGGTCCGAAGGTCTCGGCCCTTGGACGCCGGTGATCCAGGGCGACAAGCTCTACGGTCGCGGCGGCGCCGACGACGGCTATGCGATCTTCGGTTCGCTCGCGGCGATCCTCGCGCTCAAGGCGCAAGGCGTAGCGCACGCGCGCTGCGTCGTGCTGATCGAAGCCTGCGAGGAGTCGGGCAGCTACGACCTGCCGTACTACGTCGATCACCTCGCCGCGCGCATCGGCAAGCCTTCGCTGATCGTCTGCCTCGACTCGGGCTGCGGCAACTACGACCAGCTTTGGCTCACGACTTCGTTGCGCGGCATGACCGGCGGCAATCTCACCGTCAACGTGCTGACCGAGGGCGTGCACTCGGGCGACGCCTCGGGCGTGGTCGCGTCGAGCTTCCGCATCCTGCGCCAGCTGCTGTCGCGGCTCGAAGACGAGAACACCGGCAAGATCAAGCCGGCGGATTTCCATGCCGGGATTCCGGCGCAGCGCATCGAACAGGCGAAGGCTTCGGCGCAGGTGCTTGGCGACGCAGTGTTTTCCAAATTCCCGTTTGTCGATGGCGAGCGCCCGGTCGCGGACGACCTCGGCGAGCTCGTGCTGAATCGTACGTGGAGACCCGCGCTGGCCGTGACCGGCGTCGGCGGCATTCCGGCGCTCGATTCGGCCGGCAATGTGCTGCGTCCGTTCACCGCGGTGAAACTGTCGCTGCGCCTGCCGCCGACGCTCGATGCGGTGAAGGCTGGCGCGGCGCTGAAGGCCCTGCTCGAAAAGGATCCGCCGTACGGCGCCAGGGTCACCTTCGATCTGGAAAAAGCCGGCAGCGGCTGGAACGCGCCGGCGCTTGCCCCGTGGCTGGAACAGGCGGTCGATGTGGCCTCACGCGAATTTTTCGGCCCGCCGCCGGCATACATGGGCGAGGGCGGCTCGATTCCATTCATGGGCATGCTCGGCGAGAAGTTCCCCGGCGCGCAGTTCCTCATCACCGGCGTGCTCGGTCCGCACTCGAATGCGCACGGACCGAACGAGTTCATCCATATCCCGACCGGCAAGCGCGTGTCGATGTGCGTGGCAAAGGTGATTGCGGATCATTATGTCGCGAGCCAAGCCGGGCTCACGCGCGGCGTGGCGGCCTCGCATGCGCATACGGTGAAAGGCAAGGATGGCTGTTGCGATTGAAGTAGGCGTGCGATCGTGCTCGTCATCCCGGCAGGGAATGCCGGGATCCAGAGTGCACGGAAGCCGAGCTGAGAAGTCGCCACAAAATCTTCGTCCCTGAAGTCTAGACCCCGGCATTCCCTGCCGGGGTGACGCGCGTCCTGCGCGTCAATTGGCCGCCGGAATCTTCAGCTTGCCGAGCTTGCATGTATTGCGCACATGCCCGCCGCAGGATTTGACCGAGAGGTTGTCCTTGTCGACGCAGATTCGCACTTCCTCGAGTTCGTTGTTATCGCGGCAGGCGACGTTGATCATGCCGTCCTCGAGGCCGGGGTTTTTGTCCTCGAAGGCCTGGACCACTTCGGCTGCGGACAGGCTCGGTGCGGATTTCGGCGCCTTCAACGCATCGGGAATCGCGACGCGCGAGAACGCATCGTCGGCAAGCGCGAAATAGGCCTTCGCGTCGAGTCCGCTGCAGCTGCCGTGGGTTTCCCACTCATGTTCGACCAGATGCCGGCTCGGCATGAAGGCCATCGCACGCGCGATCGTCGCCTCGTCCGGCGACGACTCGGTGCTGCAGTGCTGCGGCCACGATCCGTTGCGGTTCTGCGGCCACAGGCCGTGCAGCACGAAGCCGAAGCCCTTGTGGTTGCACTGCTGTTGATCGTCCGGATGCAGCTCGCAGAAACTCGGCGACCACGACAACGAGACGAGGTAGTAGTCGAAGTGTCCGGGCCGATCGCCGCCACTATTGCGATGCCCATGCCCGCGCGCGTAAGCCGCACCCGTGCCCACGAGGATCAATCCGCACAGCGCGGCGAAAATCGATGTGGCGAACAGACGTCTGAAAATCATGCGGCCTCCGGGTGAACGTTTCGTCGCAGGTGCGACTTGAGCTTCCTGGCGACGATCATACGGGCTCGCCGCGATGCATCGCAAACTAGGGCACGCGTTCGCGCTATGATGCGCCTCCCGTCCAATCACGCTGTCGCTCAGAGTTTTCATGCCCCGCAAAATCGTCCGGCGCTCGTCGCCAATTCATGGCAACGGTGTGTTTGCCGCGCAGGATCTGGCCAAAGGTGTTCGCGTCATCGAGTACCGCGGTCGCCGTCTCACCCACGCGCAGGCCAACCGCAATTACGCCAACGACGCCGATTCCGGCCACACCTTCCTGTTCACGCTCAACGACAAGTACATCATCGACGGTGCGCAGGAAGGCAACGACGCTCGCTGGATCAACCACAGCTGCGCGCCGAACTGCGAGGCGTGGATCATCGAGAACGAGCAGGGCGATCCGCGCCGCGACAAGGTGGTGATCGAAACGCGCCGCGCGATCCGCGCGGGCGAAGAGCTGACCTACGACTACGGCATCAAGCTCGAAGAGCGCCAGACGCCACGCCTGAAAAAGATCTGGGCGTGCAAATGCGGCGCAAAGAAGTGCACCGGGACGATGCTCAAGCCCAAGCGCTGAGCGTTCCGTTCGTACTGATCCAGTCGAAGTCCGAACGGAAAAGCTGCAACGACGCGCGCAGCGTCGTGCTAGGCGTGCAGATGGCCCCCAAACAAACCCAGCAGCCCGATCAGGATCAGGTACAGAGCGACCACGTAGTTGAGCAGGCGCGGCATGAGCAGGATCAGCACGCCGGCGATCAGGGCGAGCAGCGGCGAAAGCAGATGCAGCGAGATGTACATGGTCGATCTCCCTTCTTGATTGAGGCGACCAGCGTAGCAGGTCGATGTGAACCCAAATCGAGTGCGCAGACTGGTATTAAAGTGGTATGCGCGGGGTAAATGTTTTACGGTAGAGTCTGGGCCAGAAAAAAATCCCGGGGAGCCCCATGCAGCGCAAAGACTTTGTGCCGACCAACTACGGCGCACTCACCACTCTGGTCACCGTATTCTTTTTCTGGGGCTTCATCGCGGCCGGCAACAGCATCTTCATTCCGTTCTGCAAACACCGCTTCGCGCTCGACCAGTTCCAATCGCAGCTCGTCGATTTCGCGTTCTACACGGCCTACTACATCGGCGCGCTTGCGCTGTTCATCTTCGGCTCGGTCAGGGGCAGGGATATCGTCGGCCATTGGGGTTTGAAGAAGAGCATCGTGTTCGGACTGCTGTTCTCCGCGCTTGGTGCCGCGGTCATGATCATTGCGGTCAACGCGAATACCTTTGTCGGGATGCTCGGCGGCTTGTTCATCGTTGCGCTCGGATTTTCGCTGCAGCAGACCGGCGCGCAACCGTTCGTGATCGCGCTTGGCGATCCTTCGACCGGCAACAGCCGCGTCAATCTCGGCGGCGGCGTCAATTCGTTCGGCACCATGATCGGGCCGCTGCTCGTCGCGTTCGCACTGTTCGGGACTGCGGCCAATATCACGGACGACCAGATCACGTCGCTGCCGCTGTCCAAGGTCGTGACGCTGTACATCGCTATCGGCGCACTGTTTGTCGCTGCCGCGGCGCTGTTGGGCCTTTCAAAAAAGGTGCCGGCTGGCATCAGCGATGAGCCGATCGAGCATGCGAACAAGGCGTTGCGCACGTTGTTGATCATCACCGGCTTGCTGCTGATCGTATTCGTGCCCTTGTTCAACTCTTATCGTGGTAGCGAAACGAGCAGCCACGAGCTCGAGATCGAACGCATGTACTACCTGCTCGGCGCGTTGGGCATCGTGGTGATCGGTCTGCTGTTGTCTTACCGCAGCGCGACCAAGGCCGCCGAGGGCTGGGGCGCGATGCGCTATCCGCAACTCGTGCTCGGCATGCTGGCGATCTTCGTTTACGTCGGCGTCGAGGTTGCGATAGGCAGCAATCTGTCCGAGTTGCTCAAACAAAAAGAGTTCGGCGCATACAGCGCCTCGCACGTTGCGCCGTTCATCTCGATGTTCTGGGGTAGCCTCATGATCGGACGCTGGACCGGTGCGATCAACGCGTTCGACCTGCAGCGCTCGACCAAGAAGCTGCTCACGTTCATCGTGCCGCTGATCGCATTCGTGTTGATCCTGGGCACCAATTTCATCGCGGGCAAGGACGTGGAACCGTTGCTCTGGTACATCGTCTGCGTGCTGCTGCAGATTGCCGCGTTCTACATCTGCGACGACAAACCTGCACGCACGATGCTCGTGTTCGGCCTCGCCGGCGTTGCGGCGATGCTGATCGGCCTCGCCTCGACCGGCACGGTAGCGGTGTACGCGTTCCTCAGTGGCGGACTGTGCTGCTCGATCATGTGGCCGAGCATCTTCGCACTCGCGATTGCGGGTCTCGGCAAGTACACGACGCAGGGCTCGGCGTTCCTGATCATGATGATCCTGGGCGGCGGCATCATCCCGCCATTGCAGGGCAAACTTGCCGACGTGATCGGCATTCATCACTCGTTCTTAGTGCCAGTGATCTGCTTCGCCTATCTCGCGCTGTTTGGATTCCTCGTACGTCCGATACTCGCGCGGCAGGGAATCGACTGTGACGAAACCCAGGCGGCTGCCCACTAGCCTGACAAAGCCGGGCGATCGATGTTATCGCCCGGCACGTCGTGCGAATCCTTCTCAGCGCGGCCACAGCCAACCGAAGGCGCCGGCGGTGACGAGCGCGTAGACCAGGCCGTCGAGCACGTCGACGGCAACCGCGCCCCACGGCTGGCCCCACCAGATGCCGTGCGGCACCGAGTAGAAGCCATAGCCCATGAACGCGGCCATGGCGACGACGCAGAACACGTGCATATACGGCGTGCCGACGGCGAGCGTGTGTCCACCGATGCAGGCGCAGAACAGCGACACGACGAGGCAGAACACGAACCATTGCGTGAGCGGCTTGCCCATGCTCGGCGCGCTGCCCGCGCGCAGGGTCACCTTGGCGATCGGTCCTTCGGTAAATTTCGCCAGCATTTCTGGCGTCGACATCTGTTTCATGTCGCTGCAGAACGGCACGACATAAATCCCCGGCGCCGATTTGCTCTTGCCGAGCGCCGCGCGTAACTCGTCCTCATTGGCGAATCCCTTGTAGAACGGCTTGTGCCACTGCAACACCATGTGGATCACGCTGCTCGCGATGAACACGAACACGGCCGACACGACGATCGGCAACCAGAGTTGGGCCAGCGAAATCATGTTTTCCTCCCGGGTTGAGTTGCAGAATCTGTCTCAAAATCGTAGCGAGCGAAGGCAGGTTGCGCGACGGGCGCGCGCAGGAACCGGAGTGTACAGTCGAGTACATGAGGATTCCGAGCACGACCGGCGCGCAAGATACCGAGCGCAGTAGATTTTGAGACAGATTCTCAGCGGCCGCCTGCGGGTCGCGGTGGCAACGTCTGCAAATACGCCCACAGCGCATCGAGCTCGGTGTCGCTCATCTGCTTGAATTGTGCCCACGGCATGAACGGATTGATGTCCGACCCGTTCGGGCGCCTGCCCGCGCGCATCGCGGTATAAAAATCCGCTTTGTGCCACTTGCCGATGCCGCTGTTCGGATCCGGCGTGATGTTGGCCGCGGCGGGGAAGCTCGGCGGCAGGCCCGGGATCTGGCCGCCGGAGAAATGCTCGCCGTGGCAGCCGGTGCAGGTATGCGACATATAGCGGCCATAGTCCGCGTTCGGTGATGGCGTCATGGCGGCTAGGTGTGCGCCGCGATGGTCGATCACGCGCGCCTCGGCAAGCGGAATCGCGCCGAGCAGCATTTGCAGACGCAGGATCGGGCCGATCGACACCGCCGGCATCTCGCGCTCGATCGCCGGCACCTGGCGCAGGAACGCGATCATGTCGGCGGTATCGGCATCGGTCAGCGCGGCGAAATCGCGAATCGGCATGATCGCGAGCATGCGCCCGTCGGGCGCGACGCCGTGGCGAATCGCGCGTTCCCAGTCGGTGTCGCCGAAGTTCGCGGGCAGGCCGCCCTTGCCGCGCGTCAGGTTCGGCCCTGCGACGCGCCCGACTGGCAGCAGGTCGACGACCATCTTGCCGCCGAAATCCGCGCCGTGGCATTCGCCGCAGCCGCGCGTGATCGCGAGATGCTGGCCGCGTGCGATCGCTTCGGCATCGGTCGGTATCGTCAGCGCGGCTTCATGGACGTCGACGCGCTCGTCGAGCACCTTGTTGCTGCGCCAGTAGACAACCGCAGCCGCGATCAACAACATCACGACGAGTACGCCCAGAAACTGCAGTATCCAACGCAGGATTCCTCGCAGAAGTCGAAGCATCGCCGCCCCCATCGCTGTTTTCCCCGCGCCTATCCTAACGCAGCTGCGGCCTGCGCCAACACCGTATGGTCAGCGAATTCCTACCATTCCGCGCACCGACTCGATCAGCTTCGCTGGGTCATAGGCGATGCCGTCCTTGAACACGAGCTCGACGTTTTCGACATCGGCGACGTGCTGGCTCGGATCACCCCTGACGATGACGATGTCCGCGTTCTTGCCGGGGGCGAGCGTGCCGATGCGATCGAGGCGGTTTTCGAATTGCGCGCCGTTCGCGCTGGCGATGTGGATCGCTTCGAGAGGCGTGAAGCCCGCCTCGACGAGCAATTCGATTTCGCGCTGATCGCCGAAGCCCGGCAGGACGCCGCCGATGCCCGTCGGATCGGGACCGGCAAGCAGCAGGCCGCCGGCGCGCACGAAGGCGAGTTCGAACGCCATCTCTTTCTTGAGCAGCGCCTCCGATTTTTCGGCGCTGCCGGCACGCGTGCCCGCACGCGCGCGTGCCGCGAGATAGCTGCGCAGCGATTCCGGCGACAACATGCGCGCCTGCCGTGGTGACAGCAGCGGGCGCGTCGCGATCGATGCCTCGAACACCGGCAACGTCGAGGTCACGGCGACGTGATGCTTGACCAGGTCCGCGATCAGCGTCTGCACCGGCGCGCTCGTGAGGTCGCGTTTCTCCCACGACAGCGGGCCTGTGTCGCTCGGGCAGAGATTCTTTTTCTTGTCCGCCACGAACTCGGTATCGGCGTAGACAGGACCGTGCTCGAGGTTGTCGATGCCGAGCGCGATCGCCTCGTGCCAGTCGACCGAACACAGATGACCGGTCAGCTTGAG
The DNA here is from genome assembly GCA_964509025.1 of uncultured Rhodanobacteraceae bacterium. Classification (GTDB taxonomy): domain Bacteria; phylum Pseudomonadota; class Gammaproteobacteria; order Xanthomonadales; family Rhodanobacteraceae; genus Rudaea. The sequence continues at coordinate 10,347 of CAZDWH010000043.1, read as the reverse complement.
CCCGTGGCGATGCGCTTCCTTGATCGCGGCGCCGAGAACGGGCGCGGCGATGAACATATAAGCCTTGAATGAAGTCACGCCTTCGCCGGCCCAGAACGCGACCGTCTTCGTCGCCTGCTCGGGCGTCGTCAGCACCGCGAGCTGCGGCACGAAGCTGTCCTTGCCTTCGAGGTATGGCCCGGTCACGTCGATGTGCGGGCCGGGCATCTTCATCTCGTCGATCAGGCGGCGGATGTTGAGATCGGTATACGGCTCGATGCTGCCGGTCGTGCGCATCGTGGTCACGCCGGACGCGAGATACAGGCGCGGCGCGGAGAACGCGAGTTCGGTGACGAGGAATCCCGGCGGCGGCATCTTGCCGTCCTCGTCGAGATTGATCGAGGCGGTATACATCAGATGGTTGTGCATGCCGACGAGGCCAGGCATCGCGCTGCGCCCGGCGAGGTCGACTACGCGCGCGCCTGCGGGCGGTGCGGCGTCGCCGATCGATTCGATCTTGCCGTTGCGCACGACGATCGTGCGCTCGGCCTGCGCCGGCGCACCGCTGCCGTCGATCACGCGCACATGCGTGAGCGCGATGACGGCATCGTCGTAGGCGATGAATTTCTTGACTTCGGGTGCGGGTGCGGATGTTTCTGCAAAAGCGGCTGCGGCGAACAACGACATTGCAGCAGCGAAGTAGCGAGTGGTTTGCATCGTGATGCTCCGATCGATATCGAAGATGGGCGCACAGGCGCGCGAATGCGCACGATAACAAATCCATGTATCGATCTGCTGCCGCGGCGGCGCGTTGACTTGCGGCGGCGCCGCAAACCCCGGCTTGCACAAATCCCGCACATCAATGTACGATGGAATTCGTACAATAAATCGGGGAAGGGAATGCAAGCTCGCTCGCCGCGGCACCTCGTATCTTCCGCACTCGGTCTACTGCTCGCGCTCGGCTGTGATGGCGCCGCCGCCGCTACCGCGAAGGACAATATTCTCGCTGCGGGCAAGCTCTGGGGACAGGTGCAGTATCTGCATCCCTGGCTGGCGTATCGCGACATCGACTGGCAAGGCGCGTTCGCCATCGCCGTTCCGAAGATTCAGTCCGCGCAAGGCGCACAGGCGTACGCGACAGCCGTCGACAGCATGCTCGGGACGCTCGGCGATCCGGGCACGCATCTGTATCGGCCCGAGAACGGCAGCGCGTCGCCGGCGGCAAACGTGCAACCGCAATTCGGTACGGTCGGCGAGGGCATCGTCGTCGTGAGCATGCATCATTATCCCGACGCGGCGCGCGCGAACGCGGCTAGCGCGGCGCAGTGGAGCAAGATCGCGCAGGCGCTGGCCACGGCCAAGGCGGCCGTGTTCGACCTGCGCGCCGATGCGCCGGTTTCCGATGAGGCAGCTTTCGATTTTATCGGCCTGCTGCAATCGAGCGGCGTGCAGGACATCCTGGTCAACAGCGGACTCGCGGCAGTGAGCCAGCGCGCGCGCAGTTACAAGGGCTTCACCGACGAGACGCAGTTCGATGCGGGGTACAGCAGTGCGCTGACGACGACGCAGCCGACGCCGCTGGTCGCCGCGACGTTCTCATCGCCGCCCGCGCCGCCGCTGCGCTGCGTGTTCTTGCTCAATGCCGACACGCCGGTGCCGGAAGTGGCCGCTGCACTGCGTCAGGCCGGACGCGCGGTGTTCGTTGCGCAGGGCCAGCCGAGCGACTGGGCGATGGCGCCGCAGATTTTTCTCGACGCGGGGCAGGGTCAGTACGCTTTGCTGCGTCAGGCCGACATGGTGCAGGGCTATCAGCCGGCGGTGGTCGTCGACTACCCCGCAGCCGAGACGCCCGGCGATGCCGCTTCTGCACCGGCGTTGCAACTGGCCGAACAGCTTGCACAACCTGGCGCGAACTGGCGCTACGGCTGGGCACGGCCACTGCCGTCGCAGCGGCCGCAACCAATCTGGCATCCGGGCGACGCTGGCGAGTCCGATTACCCGGACCTCGGGCATCGTCTCGTCGCGGTGTTCAAGAGCTACGCGGTGATCAATTTCTTTTTTCCGTATTTCGACCTGATGGGCGACGATTGGGACGCGGCGTTGTCCGAAGCAGTCGACGGCGTCAGCGTCGCCGGCGATGCGCTTGCCTACGAGACTGCCGTTGCCCATCAGTTCACGCACATCCACGATTCGCACAGCTTCCTGTATGGCCCCGCGTTGAGCAACAAGCTGGGATATGCGTACCCGCCGCTCATCGTGCGCAGCGTGGAAGGACAATTCGTCGTCGTGCGCATACTCGATGCAGTGGCCACGCAAGCCGGCGTGAGCGTCGGCGATATCATCACCCAGGTCGATGGCGAAGCCGTCGCCGTGCGCGCCGATCGGCTCGCCGCGATTTACCCGGCGTCCACGCCGCAGGCTTTGCTCAAGCTGCAGGCGCGCGATATCGTGACGGGTGCCGACGGCAGCATGGCGACGCTGACCCTGACCCGCGCGGACGGCAGCCAGAAGACACTGCAGCTCCCGCGCAATCATTCGTACTCCGCGCATCTCTATGACGCGACCGACGGGCCGGTATACAGCGTCTCTTCCAACAATATCGGCTATGTCGATCTGAGCCGCTTTACGCGCGATCAGTTCGCCGACATGAGCGCGAAACTCGGCGCCACGCGCGCGATCGTGTTCGACATGCGCGGCTATCCGCACCAGACGGGCGGCCTTCTGTCCGCATGGATCAGCCGCCATCCCGGGGCGCGCTTTGCGCGTTTCGAGCGCAAGGATCTGCAGGCGATCGAATACGATCCCGACGGCCAGCAGTTCACCACGACGACGTTCTACACCACCGAACCCGAGCCGCTGCAGCCGGCCTATGCGGGCAAGACCTACATGCTGATCGATGATCGCGCGATGAGCCAGTCCGAGTACACCGGCATGCGGTTTCGCGGCGCGAACGGCACGGTCTTCGTCGGCAGCCCGAGTACCGGCGCCGACGGCGATATCACCTTCCTGACCCTGCCGGGCAATATGACGTCGAGCTTCACCGGGCAGGGCGTGGCCTACCCCGATGGCACGCCGACGCAACGCAAGGGACTGCAGCCCGATATCGCAGTGACGCCGACGCTTGCCGGCCTGCGCGCGGGCAAGGACGAAGTGCTGGACGCCGCGATGCAGGCGGCGTTGCACGATACCGGCGGCTGAGCGGCGCTGACGCGCGCAGTGCGCGCGTCAGTCCTCTTCCACGCGCGGCTTGTACGCATCGACCAGCTGCTTCTGCACCTGCGCGGGCACCGGATCGTAGTGGCTGAACTCGATCGCGTAGCGGCCTTGGCCGCCGGTCATCGCCTTCAGTTCGGTCTGGTAGTCGGTGACTTCGGCGAGCGGCACCGGCGCCTTGATGATGATCTCGCCACCGCGCAATGAATCGGTGCCGTTGATGCGCGCGCGCTTGGAGGCGAGCCCGCCGGTCACGTCGCCCATGTACGCATCGGGCACGAACACGTCGAGATTGACGATCGGTTCGAGCACCTGCGGCCGGCTCTTGGCGATCGCATCGAGGAAGGCTTTCTTGCCCGCGCTGACGAAGGCGACTTCCTTCGAATCCACCGGGTGATACTTGCCGTCGTAGACGATTACGCGCACGTCCTGCAGCTGATAGCCCGCGACCGCTCCATGTTCGAGCACCTGGCGCACGCCTTTCTCCACCGCAGGCAGGAATTGACCTGGTATGGTGCCGCCCTTCACTTCGTCGACGAACTCGAAGCCGCCGCCGCGCGGCAGCGGCTCGACCCGCAGGAACACTTCGCCGAACTGGCCGGCGCCGCCGGTCTGCTTCTTGTGGCGGTGATGGCCTTCAGCTTTCGCTGCAATCGTCTCGCGGTAAGCGATCCTCGGCGGACGCGTTTTGACTTCGACGTCGTAGCGCTCCTTCATCCGCTGCAGCATCAGCTTCAGATGCAGGTCGGACAGGCCGCGCACGACCGACTCGTTCAGTTCCTTGTTGTGTTCATAGCGGAAGCAGGGATCTTCCTCGGCGAGCTTGTTGAGCGACTGCGCGAGCTTCTGCTCCTGGCCCTTGTGAGCGGGCTCGACCGCGAGTCCGAACATCGGTCGCGGAAACGCGAGCGGCGCGAGATGGATCTGATCCTCGTCGTGCGAATCGTGCAGCACCGCGTCGAAATGGATTTCCTCGATTTTCGCGACCGCGGCGATATCGCCTGGGATCGCCTGTTCGATTTCGACATAGTCCTTGCCCTTGAGCTTGAACAGATGGCCGACCTTGAACGGCTTCTTGCCATCGTCGATGAACAGCTGCGTGTCCTTCTTCACCGTGCCTTGATAGACGCGGAACGCAGACAGTTTGCCAACGAAGGGATCGTTGATGATCTTGAACACGTCGGCGATGACATGCTTCTTCGGATCGGGATCGGCCGTGATCGGTGTCGCGTCGGTGCCGATACCTTTGACGAACGGTGGCGGATTGCCTTCGAGCGGATTCGGCAGCAGCTTCTCGGCGATATCGAGCAATTCCTTCACGCCCGCGCCAGTGCGCGCGGAGACGAAACAGATCGGCACGAGATGGCCCTCGCGCAGGCATTGCTCGAACGCGTCGTGCAATTCCGTGCCGCTCAAGCCTTCCTCGCCCACGTCGAGGAAGTGATTCATCACCGTCTCGTTGATCTCGACCACCTGGTCGATGATGCGCTGGTGCGCTTCCTTCACGCTGGAAAAATCCGCGACGCCTTCCGGTTTGAAGAAGCAATCGACCACCGCCTTGCCGTCCTGCGCAGGCAGATTGATCGGCAGGCATTCGGTGCCGAAGGTATCGCGCAGCTGCTCGACCAGCGCGCGGCAGTTGCCGCCGTCGATCTTGTTGACGACGAGGATGCGCGCGAGGCCACGCTCTTTGGCGTAATGCATCATGCGCAAGGTGCCGTATTCGATGCCGGAATGCGCGTTGACGACGATCGCGCAGGTCTCGACCGCGGCGAGCGCAGTCAGCGTCGGGCCACGGAAATCCTGCGCACCCGGAGTGTCGATCAGATTGATGTGGCAGTCGCCCGATGCTGAATTGGATCGGTCGATCGAGGCGACGACGGTGTTGAGCGATTGTTTTCGCTCTTTCTCCATCGCGTCGTAGTCGGAAACCGTGGTGCCGCGCTCGACGGAGCCGGGGATCTGGATCACGCCGCCTGCGTGCAGCAGGGCCTCGAACAGCGTGGTCTTGCCCGCGGCGGAATGGCCGACGAGCGCGATGTTTCGGATGCCGTGGGTGGTGTACATGGCCGCAAGACTCCTGGGAGCGGGTGGAGGACCTCGGGCGAACTAGACTTCTCCTTTCCGCGGCGCTGGTCAAGTAGCGCTGCGGCAAGTCAGCGCGGATTTAGGCGCGCTCGGCTAAGTTCGACTCGCCCCCGCCAAGCCGACGCTGCATGACCGAAAATCAGGACGTATCCGGTCGCAGCGAAGGCGCGGGCGACGCAAGCGATCATGATCCGTGGCTGGCCGCGCTGCGCGAGCGCGCGCTCGCGCATGCGCGCGCGACGCCGCAAGAATGGCCGCGCACGCTGAAGATCAGTGCGATAGCGATTGCCTTGCTGGCACATGTGCTGTTCGGATTCTGGCTCGCCAGTCTGATGCGCCAGCGGCCGTCAAACGATGACCCGGCAATCAGCGTCGAATTGCTTGCCGCGCCGCCGCCTGAACCGGAGTTGCCCGTGCCGCCCCCAGCGCCCGCGCGTAGTGTGCCGACGCAAGCCGCGCTGGCTCCGCAGCGACCCGCGCAGCCTCGCGAGGATGCGATGTCTGCGACGATCGCGATACCTGCCGCGCCGCAGCCGTTTTCTTCCGCAGCGCTGTTCAATCCCGACGGCTCGGTAAAGCTGCCGTTGTCGAAGCTGACGCCGCACGAGAAGGGCATGGAGCGCGGGCGCGAATTGATGCAGCGCGGGCACAATCTGTTGCATTGCAGTCGCGGCCGGTTGCAGGCCTATGTCAGTCCGGAGGAGGCGAGCAGCGCGGCTGCTGCGCGCCGCGCGATGTACCTCGGTATGTTCCATAGTCCTTCGGACGATCCCCTGCTCAAGGGCATTGCGATACCCGGCGAGTCTGCCGCGGCGGGCGATGCCGCTGCCGAACGCGAACGCATCAAGGCCAGAGCGTGCGACGACGATGTGTGGCAACGTCCGATGCCCGAGCCAAAGCGCCAATCCGCGCAGACGCCGGCGGATGCGACTCCGGGATAATGTGATATGCGCGAAGTGATGCAGACCAATGCGAATCCAGTCAGCGTGCTCTGCGTGCATGGCGCGGGCGGCGGCGCATGGGAGTGGAATATCTGGCGCCGCGTGTTCGCCGCGCATGGCTGGCCAGTGTCGGCGCTGGATCTGCAGTCGGCCGCTACCGGCCTCGCGGCCACGCACCTGCAGAACTACGTGCAGCAGGTCGCTGTATGGGCGCATGCCGCTTCGGCCTCGGTCTTGATCGGCGCGAGCCTCGGCGGTCTGTTCGCGCTCGATGTCGCGGCGCGTGTCGATGCGCGCGCGCTGGTGCTGATCAATCCGTTGCCGCCAGCCCAGGTATCGCCGCGCATCGCTGCGCGCGATTACCCCGATGTCGTGCGCTGGGGCAGTCGGCGCTCACTTGCATCGACGCAGCGCGCCATGCCCGACGCCGACGACGCTGCGCGTTTGTACGCGTTGCGCCGCTGGCGCGACGAATCGGGCGCGGTGTTGCGCGAGGCCAGCGCGGGCGTACCGATCACGTGGCCGCAATGCCCGGTCCTCGTGTTGGCAAGCGAGTGCGATGCGGATGTGCCGCCCGAAACGTCGCGCGCGCTCGCGGCGCAGTGCAATGCGGAATTCCGCTTGCTGCCCGGCGCGAGTCACGTCGGTCCCTTGCTCGGCACGACGGCGCATGCAGCCGCGCGGATGACGCTGGACTGGATCCGGCGTGTAGCGTAGGGGCGCGAAAGCCGCGCCGCTACAAGATCCTGCGCAACTGATCGCCGATCGGCAGTTCGCGAATGCGATAGCCGGTCGCGGCGAAGATCGCATTGGTCAGCGCCGGCAGCGCGCTAGGAATGCCCATTTCGCCGGCGCCGTACGGCTCAGCCTGCGAATCGACCAGGGTGACTTCGACCTCGAGCGGCGCCTGGGCCATGCGCAAAAGTGGATAATCGCCAAAATTGGATTGTTGTACTTTGCCGTCTTTGACCGTGATGCCGAGATTGAGCGCGGTCGAGATGCCGTCGATCGTCGCGCCCATCGCCTGCGCCTCGGCGCCGAGCGGATTGATCACGCGGCCGATGTCGAGCACGCACACGGCACGGTGCACGACCACGTGACCATCGACCGCCGAAACCTCGAGAGCATGCGCGGCGTAGCCGCCGAACGTGAAATGTCCGGCGAGGCCGATGCCGCGATCCTTGTCGGGCTTGCGGCCCCAGCCGATCTTGTCCGTGGCGAGCTTGAGCACGTTGGCCATGCGCCCGGTGTCGAAGGTCGGCCCACCATGCGCCTTGTACGGCAGCGTCCGCGCTTCGCCGAGCAGCTTCAGACGCAGCTTGAGCGGATCCTGCTTGGTCTCGTGCGCGAGTTCGTCGATGAAACTCTCGACCGCGAACGCGTTGAACGTGTGCACCGGCGCGCGCCACCAGCCGCGCGGCATGCCCGAGTCGAGCGGCAACAGACTCATCTCGAAATTCGCGATGAGCCCGGCGGGAAAGTCCTCGGGTTCGAGCACGCCGTTCCACAGCGGCCGTTTCTTCATGCCCGCGTCGCGAAAATTGCGCGGCGTCGATGCGCTGCGCTGCGCCCAGCCGGTGATCTCGTTCTTGCGATCGAGCGTTGCGCTCATCTGGTGCACGCCGAACGGGCGGTAGAAATCGTGCTGGATATCGTCGTCGCGCGTCCAGATCAGCTTGACCGGCCTCGCTTCGCCCTTGTCGAGCAGCGCCTTGCCGATTTGCGCGGCTTCGGCGACGAAATCGTTTTTCAGGCGCCGGCCGAAACCGCCGCCCGCGCGCGTCATGCGGATCTCGATCTGGTCGCGCGCGACGCCGGTGACGTCGTGAATCACCGACGAAGCGCCGTCGGGACTCTGCAACGACGCGATCAGCAGCACCTTGTCCTTTTCGACATGGATCAGCGCGTTCGGCGGCTCCATCGTGGCGTGCGCGAGGAACGGCATCATGTAACGCTGTTCAAAGGTTTTCTTCGCTGCCTTGCGCGCCTTGGCGAAATCCCCGTCGTTGCGCACGGCAACTGCGCCGTCGCCTGATTTAAGCAGTTCGTCTGCGCGCCGGCGCAGCGCATCGGTCGATTCGTTGGCCCAAGGGCTCGGCTTCCATTCGATCTTGAGCTTCTCGCGGCCCTTCATCGCCGCCCAGGTGCTGGTCGCGATCACGGCGATGCCGTGCGCGAGCGGGCCGCTAAGCGGCTCGCCGGCCTTCGCGCTGACGATCGGCACGATGTGCTTCACGCCTGCGACGCGTTTTGCCTCGCTGTCGTCGACGGAATCGACCTCGCCGTCGAGCTGCGGCGCGCGCGCAATCAGCGCGAACAGCGTGTCGGCCCGATACGCGTCGATGCCGAACTGCACCTGACCGGTGACGATTTCGCGCGCGTCGACCACGCGCATCGGCTTGCCGATGATCTTGTAGTCGGCCGGCTTCTTCAGCGCGCGCGGCTCCTTCGGCGGATCGAGCTTGGCCGCGGTCTCGACCAGGTCGCCATAGCCGAGCTTGCGTCCGTCGGGCGCGATCACCATGCCGGACTCGGTGCGCAATTGCCCAGCGGGGATATCGAGCTGTGCCGACGCCGCGACGAGCAGCAGCCAGCGCGCGGTCGCGCCGGCCTGGCGCAGATCCTTCCAGCCGTCGCTGACGCTGGTGCTGCCGCCGGCACCCTGATCGCCGTATTTGTTCGACGGTCCCTTGTCGGTGTCGATGTAGCCGTAGGGCAGCTGCTCGACGCGCACGCGGTTCCAGTCGACGTCGAGTTCCTCGGCGATCAGCATCGGCAGCGAGGTCTTCACGCCCTGACCGATTTCGCAGCCGCGCGCACCGATGATCACGTCGCCGTTCTTCTCGATGCGGATGAACTCGCCGAGCGCCTGCGCCTCGATGCGCGCGCCGGCGTAGGGCAGATCTGCCGCGCGCGCGCTGCGGAAGCCGATCAACAGAGCGCCGGTGGCGGTAGCGCTGGTGATCAGAAACTGGCGGCGCGAGAGCCTGGTTGGCGTTTTGCTGTTCATCGCGGCCTCACTTCTTACCTGCGTCGCGCGCGGACGCTTCTTTTGCAATCTCGGCCGCACGCTTGATCGCCTTGCGGATGCGCGGGTAGGTGCCGCAACGGCACAGGTTGGCGATCTTGCCGATGTCGTCATCACTCGGATTTGGCGTGCGCTTGAGCAGATCGGCCGCGGCCATGATCTGCCCAGCCTGGCAGTAGCCGCACTGCGCCACATCGACTTCGATCCATGCCTGCTGCAGCGGATGCAGTTCGTTTCCGGCGAGGCCCTCGATCGTCGTGATCTCGCGATTTGCGGTCGCCTTCATCGGCGTCAGGCAGGCGCGCTGTGCCTTGCCATCGATGAGTACCGTACAAGCTCCGCAGGCGCCGATGCCGCAGCCGAACTTGGTGCCGGTCAGATGCAGCGCATCGCGCAGATACCACAGCAGCGGCATGTCGCCATCGCCATCGAAGGCGTAGTTCTTGCCGTTGATGCGCAATGGCTGCTTCTTGTCGTCGACGGTTTTGGTCTGCGTGACGGCGACGGCTTTGCTGGCGCGGAGGTTGGGGTCTTGCATGGCGGGCCTCGCAGGGAGGTTTCTATTGTCGCACTCTCGCGTTGGGACGTCATATCTCGTTGGTCACCATCCAGCTCGTCATTGCTTGGCGACCGCAGGCTGACCCGGAATCCAGTTCCTTGCTCTTGTTGGTTTCTCGTCTAGTGCAAGAGCTTTCACTCGTCCTACGGCCGAGCGAGTCACTTTTCTTGCTCGTGCAAGAAAAGTAACCAAAAGAACACGCCCCAGGCCATTGCGCTTTTCGCGCATCGTGCGCGAAAAGTCCGCGTCATCGGCCGGGCTTCGCGGAAGGTACGTCCGTGTACCCCGCGAAGTCGGCGCGGTCCCGCGCCGACCCTGACGGGCCTGATCGACCGCTGCCGCCGCAATGGAATGGGGGCCCCGGAAAAGCTAAAGACGCGCGCGTCGTGCGCGCAGAAGCACAAGAGCGCGAGAGCGTTTGGCTTGGGTGTGTTCTTTTGCTTTGCTTCTGCGCGCAGGAGCGCGCTGCTCTTGATCTCGGGGTCCCATTCGCATGGCGGCGGCCGAGGCCGCGATGCGCGAAGCGGCGGCGCGAGGAT
>CAZDWH010000042.1:0-18111 GCA_964509025.1 uncultured Rhodanobacteraceae bacterium | reverse complement strand
CCTACGCCGCGCGCGTGAGCCATATGGGCGGCATCGGCGCGGGACAGAACACCAAGGCGGTCAATCAGATCCTGATCGCCGGCATCATGCACGGCATGGGTGAGGGACTTGCATTGGCCGAGGCGCTCGGACTCGATCCTGCCGTGCTGATGTCGACGCTGACCAGCGGCGCCGCGACCTCGTGGTATCTCGAAAAGCGTGGGCCGTCGGCGTTGCGCAACGAGTTCAACGTCGGCTTCAAGCTCGCGCTGATGCACAAGGACCTCGGCATCGGCCGCGATCTCGCTGCTGCTGCGGGTACGATGCACGAGATGATCGACAAGACGCTCGCCGACTACGCGACGCTGATGGCGCAGGGCCATGGCGATGAAGATGTATCGGCGATGATTCGCCTGAAGCGCCCAAAATAGGCGCTGGATCCCGTGTCACCGGCCATCCTTGGCCTGCACGGGATGAGTTCATCCTGAACTCAGTTCGTTTCCTTCATCGGAATCGACTTGATCCCGCTCTCGGACAAGGCCTTCTGCGCGGCCTGTGTTTCGCTTGCGGTCGGATACGGTCCGAGGCGCACGCGACTGTATACTTTTCCATCGATCGTCGCGGTGTAGACCTTGGCCGAGTAGCCGAGCATCGCGAGGCGCGCCTTGTATTCGTCGGCGGCCTTGGCATCGGTGACCGAGGCGACCTGCAGCATATAGCGTCCGGCGCCGGGTTCGGCTTGCGGTGCGGGCGGCGTCGCAGAGTTCGCATTCGCCTGCGCGGCCTGCTGCTGGGCGCGCTGCTGCTCGGCCTTGGCCTTGGCCGAGAGTTCCGCGTCGGGAATTGCGACTTCCTTTTCCGGCAGCACGTTGTAGAAATCGTAATTGCTCTTAGGCGGCGCCGGTGGCGTCTTGCGCGCGGCGTCGGCGAGCGCCTGCTCGGATTCCTTCGGTGCCGTCGCGTCCGGATTCGGCTGCGGCAGATTCTTGCCGCGCAGCGTCGGCAGCTTGCCGCCGTACAGCACCGCGATCGAGAGGATCACGCCAAGCACGGTGCCGAGCACGAGCCATACCCACGCCGGCCACGCGCTGCGGCCGTTGCCGCGATATGCCTGTTGTCCCTTTTTTGCCATGTTCACCTTTGCGATCGTCCCTGGATCGCGAGAGTCAAAAGCGGTCATCCATGGCCGCACTTTTCAATAAAAGCGGATATACGTTGACCGATTCACATCGATTCCGGTGCCGAGACGCCGAGCAGATCGAGACCATTGGCGAGCACCTGCCGCGTCGCGTCCGCAAGCGCCAGACGCGCGTCACGCAGATCGGCATCGTCGACGATGAACTGATGCGCGTGATAGTAGGTATTCAGCGCATACGCAAGTTCACGCAGATAAGCCGCGATCAGGTGTGGCTCGAGATTAGCCGCAGCGGCCTCGACTACTTCGGGATAACGCGCGATCTCGACCATCAGCGCCGATTCGTGCTCGTTGTCGAGCCGCGCGAGCCGGGCGAGGCCGTTGTCGCGATTCCACTGCATGCCGCGCTCGCCGAGCTGGCGCAGCACGCTGCACACACGCGCATGCGCGTACTGCACGTAGTACACCGGGTTGTCGTTCGACTGCGAGCGCGCGAGATCGATGTCGAACACCATCTGCGAGTCGGACTTGCGCGCGATCAGGAAGAAACGCGTCGCGTCGCGTCCGACTTCGTCGATCAGATCGCGCAGGGTGACGTAACCACCGGCGCGCTTGCCGAGTTTCACTTCCTGACCGCCGCGCATCACGGTGACCATCTGGTGTAGCACGTATTCGGGGTAATCCTTCGGAATGCCCATCTCGAGCGCCTGCAGGCCGGCCTTCACGCGCATCAGCGAACCGTGATGATCGGCGCCGAGTTCGGTGATCGCACGCTCGTAGCCGCGCTGCCACTTCGACAAGTGATAGGCGACGTCAGGCACGAAGTAGGTGTAAGTGCCATCGGACTTGCGCATCACGCGGTCCTTGTCGTCACCGAAGTCGGTCGTGCGCAGCCACAACGCGCCGCCTTCCTCGTAGGTATGGCCATGCGCGACGAGCTCGCGCACGGTTTCTTCGACCTTCTTGTCCGAATACAGCGAGGACTCGAGGAAGTAGACATCGAAACTTACGCCGAACGCGGCGAGGTCGGCGTTCTGCTCGCGGCGTAGATAGGCGACGGCGAACTGGCGGATCGCATTGAGATCATCCGGATTCTTCGCGCCGGTGACCGAGTTGTTCTCGAACTCGACCGTATCGCCGCGCAGATAGGCTTGCGCCACATCGATGATGTAGTCGCCGCGATAGCCGTCCTGCGGCCAGCCCGCGTCGTCGGGCGTCATGCCTTTCGCGCGCGCCTGCACCGACTTGGCTAGGTTGTCGATCTGCGCGCCGGCGTCGTTGTAGTAGAACTCGCGCACGACCTCCGCGCCCTCGGCCGCAAGCAAGCGCGCGAGGCAATCGCCGACCGCGGCCGCGCGGCCGTGGCCGATATGCAGTGGGCCGGTCGGATTGGCTGAAACGAACTCGACGCCGGTTCTGCGTCCGGCCGCGATGCGATTCGTCCCGTAGGCCTGCGCGGCTGTATGCACGCGGCGCACTTCCTCGTGATACGCGGCCGGGCTCAGGAAGAAGTTGATGAAGCCGGGCCCGGCGATTTCCACCTTCGCCAACAGTGCGCTCGGCGGCAGCGCGGCGACCAACGCTTGCGCGAGTACGCGCGGATTGGTGCGCGCGGCTTTGGCGAGCAGCATCGCCGCATTGGTGGCGAAGTCGCCGTGTTCGCGGTTCTTGGTGCGTTCGATGACGAAAGACGCGGCGGCATCTGCTGGCAGCGTGCCGTCGGCGCGCAGGCGCTCGAGCGCCTGATCGAGAAGGAGGCGAAGGGGTTCTTTCACAATGAGCACGAATAACGAAAAACAATGGCTATTTTAGGGCCTGACGCTGTCTTCGTGCAGATCGCGTGCTAGCCCGTTACGCCTCGCTACAGGTTTTGCCATGCGATGCGCTCCGACAAAGCTGACCGACAATCACTTTGGCCCTGCACAGGTGTCTGATTGCGCCCCAGGCGGTTGCGAGGCATGGATGCTTGGTACGTGGCCTGTGGATAACTATGTGCATAGCGGGGCCGCCCGGTGTCGCTCAAGCGCACGGCAGGCTGCTCGGCGAGCCGAAATTCATCCAATTGATTCGTATTAAGTCAATGAATTAATTCAATTTATTGACTGTCACTAGGGCGTAACCCGAATGTAAAATGCGGCAAATGCAGCGAATGCAGCATTGTGTATAAATCCACCCGGCTAAATGCTTGTCGCGGCGTAAAAATTCAGCAACAAAGCGCGCGTAATCTTGCTCCGGTCGCAGGCGCCAAGGCGGTTTCAAAGGACACGTGGCGTGCGGGATGCGCACGGTACGCGAAGGTGCAGGGAGGCACCAGCGCCTGGACATCTGGAACCATTGAACGAACCGCGCGTAACTCACGACGTTGGTGCGGCGGTTCCACAATTCGGGGTCGCGCGCGGCGTGTCAGGGAGGACACCCGCCGCACTTTGCTCCCCGCTCAGCCGATCGCTGCAACGATTTCCCGGAACGTCTCCAGCACCTGCGCGCCACTGAGTGGCCCGCCTTGCACGATGATGCGGTTGCGCAGTTCCGTCGTCAGCGTCTTGAGCTTTTCCGCGTTGTCGAGCTTGCCCCCTTCGAACGTGCGCCGGCCGAAGTCCGAGCTGAAACGATGCAGCTCAAAGAAGTAGCGCTCCTGTCCTGAGGTCAGAAAATCCAGCATCGGTTGCGCGGACTCTGTACTCGCGGGGTCGCGATGACTGCGCATCTCGCGTTCAAGGCACAGACGCAGCGCGCTCGCCATCGATTCGGGAAAAGGCTCCGCGACATTCGCCGTGTCGAGATCGGCGGCGATGCGCGCGAGCATCAGCGCATGCGCGATGCGCGCATCGTTGCGCCAGCCGGACGCATGCTGATCGAGTTTCTTGTCGAGCTTGCGCGCGAGCGCGCCGCGCGATTGCACGAGCAATTCTGCGGTGTTGTATTCGAGCATCGACGCGGGCGGCCGCGCGTCGAAGGTGCTGCCGGAAATCATCAACTCGATGCCGACATAGATCTCGCGGTGCGAGCGCGGCGTGAAGCCGCAGCTCTTGAGGATGCGCGTGACCTCTTCGACGCTTGCGCGCTCGTTGCTGCCGATGCCGGCTTCGAACAGCGGCGCTTCGCGCTGGCGCAGGTCGTGCGCGGCCGCGAACAGTGCGAGCAGGAACCAGTCCGCCGGCGTGAGGGCCTTCATACCGACAGTTTCGATCAGGCGTTCGGTACGCGGCCCGAGGATTTCGACGACGTGATTTTCGTTGTGATACGGGTGGAAATCCTCGCCCCAGCTGCCATGACGAAAGGCGACGCGGCAGAATGCGATCAACACGGCGTCACGCGCGCGTTCGAGCAACGCGCCGGAATGCATCACCGCTTCCGGCGCAAAGCGCGCGAGACGGTCGTCGATCAAAGCGGGTACGTCGGGGCGGCGATTCTTGACCAGCGCGCGCGCGGCCGCTGCGTCGGGCACGCGCTGCTCGACGGCGTCTGCGGGAAATTCGCGCGGATAGGAAAAAATCACTGAACGCGTGACGGCCCCTTGGATGTCGCGAGTATAACCGCAGCGGCGCGGAGCGTTGCCGTGTTGCCCGCTATCAGATCAGTCCGCGTTGCGCGAGCGAAACGATGGCGTTGCCGTCGACGATGAAGTGGTCGAGCACGCGCACCTCGATCAGGCCGAGCGCACGCTTCAATTCCGCGGTGATCTCGCGGTCGGCGAGGCTCGGCTCGGCGACGCCCGAGGGATGATTGTGCGCGAAGATCGCTGCGGCCGCATTGTGCGCGAGACAGCGCCGCACGACTTCTCGGGGAAAAACGCTGGCGCCATGGATCGAACCGCGGAACAATTCCTCGAACGCGATCATGCGATGGCGGTTGTCGACAAACAGGCAGGCAAACACCTCGTGCGGATAGGCGCTCAGACGCGCGCGCAGGAAAGCGCCGCATGCGGCGGGGTCGCTGAGCGCGTCGGGACGTTCAAGCTCCTGTGCCAGATAACGCCGGCCGAGTTCGATCGCGGCCGCGAGTCGGCAGGCCTTGGCGTCGCCGAGTCCCGGCAGCGCCGCGAGCGTGACGGGGTCGAGATCGAGCAGGGCCCTGAGATTGCCTTGTGCGCCAAGCAGTTCGCGACCGAGATCGACCGCGGTCTGCCCGCGCCGTCCGGTGCCGAGGAACAGTGCCAGCAACTCCGCGTCGGAAAGCGCGCCGGCGCCGCGCGCGAGCAACTTTTCGCGCGGGCGCTCGGCTTGGGGCCAGTCGAGTATCGTCATGCCGGAATCTTCCCAGTACCGCGATCTGGGCGCAGTCGGCGCGCACGCAAATTCCGGTAAGCTATCCACCGATTTTGTTGTCCACGGATTTCCTACATGGCTTCCGGCAAACTGGCTTCGCTGCGCATCCTGGTCGGCGTCTCCGGCGGCATCGCGGCGTACAAGGCCTGTGAACTCGTGCGCCGCCTGCGCGACGCGGGCGCCGAGGTGCGCGTAGTACTGACCGAGAATGCCGCGCGCTTTGTCACGCCGCTGACGTTTCAGGCCTTGTCCGGGAACCCGGTGCGCACGGGTTTGTGGGACGAAGCCGCCGAAGCGGCGATGGGGCATATCGAGCTCGCGCGCTGGGCGCAGCGCATCGTGATCGCGCCGGCGAGCGCCGACCTGATCGCGCGGCTCACGCACGGGTTCGCGGACGATCTGCTTACGACTCTGTGCCTGGCCAGCGCCGCGCCGCTCGCGCTTGCGCCTGCAATGAATCAGCAGATGTGGGCGCATGCGGCGACGCAAGCGAATATCGCCACGCTGCGCGCGCGCGGTGTTTCGCTGCTCGGACCGGCTGAGGGCAGCCAGGCCTGCGGCGAATTCGGCGCAGGACGTCTGCTCGAGGCCGATGCGATCATCGACAAACTCGCCGCTTTGCATGCGGGTGTAGCAGCGTCAGGTAGCGGTCTGCTCGCAGGCGCGCGCGTGCTCGTGAGCGCCGGGCCGACTTACGAAGATATCGATCCGGTGCGTTTCATCGGCAATCGCAGCTCCGGGCGCATGGGTTTTGCGGTGGCCCAGGCTGCGGCGGAGCAGGGCGCGCGCGTACAGCTCGTCGCCGGCCCCGTGCATCTGGCGACGCCGGCTGGCGTCGCGCGCACCGACGTGCGCAGCGCGCGCGAGATGCGCGAGGCGATCCGGCACCAGATCGCGCAGACGGATATCTACATCGCCTCTGCCGCAGTCGGCGACTTTCGTCCGCAAGACATGGCCGCGCACAAGCTGAAGAAGGACGGCTCGGGGCGCATGACCCTGCATCTGACCGAGAATCCCGACATCCTCGCCGAGCTCGGCGCGCTCAAGCAGCGCCCGTTCCTCGTCGGCTTCGCCGCGGAAACGCAAAACCTCGAAGCGCATGCGCGCGCCAAACTCGAACGCAAGAAAGTCGATCTGATTGCGGCCAACCGCGTCGGCGGCGGCGAGGGTTTCGATGCCTGCGAAAACGAGATCCTGCTGCTGTCGCGCGAGGGTTCGGAGCGCCTTGCGCGCGCGGACAAACTCGCGCTGGCGCGTCAGCTCGTCGCGAGCATCGCGCAGAAATATGTCGAACGCGATTCCATAGCGCAGAAAAAGGTAGCGACAAAGAAATTCACGGCGAAGAAGGCATCGCGCCGCCGATGATCGATGTCGAACTGAAAATCCTCGACGCGCGCGTCGGCACGGAATTCCCGCTGCCCGCCCGCGCGACGCCGGGTTCGGCCGGCATGGATCTGCGTGCGCTGCTCGACGCGCCACTTACGCTCGAACCAGGCGCCAGCGCGCTGATCGCGACCGGCATCGCCATCCATATCGCCGACCCCGGCTATTGCGCGATGATCCTGCCGCGCTCGGGGCTGGGTCACAAGCATGGCATCGTGCTCGGCAATCTCGTCGGACTGATCGACGCCGACTACCAGGGTCCGCTCATGATCTCCTGCTGGAATCGGGGACAGGCGGCGTATACCATCGCCCCCGGGGAACGTATTGCGCAACTCGTGTTCGTGCCGGTGGCGCAGGCGGCATTCCGCGTCGTCGGGGAATTCGACGCGAGCGACCGCGGCAGCGGCGGCTTCGGTCATTCCGGCAGCGCGTGAAGCGACGAGAGAACGATGATGGGTGATTCGAACGCAACTTCCCAGGACGAAGCCCCGCAGGCCCGTGAGTCGGCGCTGGCGCGTTTTCACGCGCAGAATGCCGGGCGCTACGGATTCCTCGTCGCCGCGACCCTGGGTTTTTTCATCGTGCTGTTCCTGCTCTGGCAGACTTGGCTCGTCTTCGCCGACGATCGCCACAACGAGCAGCTCGCTCAGGCACGCCGTGACGAGGTGCGTGTGCTCGGCGAACTTGTCGTGCAGACGCGCAAGCGCGTGCAGGATGCACTCGCAAGCGACGCGGTCACCGCACCGCTCGCGCAATCCTGGGAGGACGGCCGCACCGCGGCGGCGGCGGCACTGCGCCAGGCTTTGCCGGATGCGACCGAGATCGAGTTGTATCGTCCCGACATCGCCGACGTGCTCTCGAGCGATCTGTCGAAATTCGGCTATGCGCGATCATCGCTGCTGCTCGAAGGGGCGCATTCGCAGAAGCTCACCGCAGCGCAGGCGCTGTCGTCGCAGCCGGGCAAGCGTCAACTGACGTTTGTCGCTCCGGTTCTGCGCGAACAGCAGAACGTAGCGTTTGCCTATATCGCACTGCCATTCGAGCCGATGCTCGCGGCGTTTCGTCGGACCGAAGTATCCGCCGGTGCGATCGAGTTGCATCAGGTGGTCGGCAACGGCGACACGGTGCTCGCGACGCAGGGCAGCGTGAGTGCGGACAAAAAAACGTCCGACCGTGGAGATGTCGTGCCGGACAGCGCCTTCCGCGTCGCCAGCGTGCCGCCGCAGCCGCCGATTCTGTTGCCGCACAGCCTCGCCCTGCTGATCCCGCTGAGCTTGCTCGCGCTGTTCGGTTGCGTGACGTTGTACTTCGCTCGTCTGTTCGGCTGGCGCGGCGCTCTAGATCGCATGTTGCGCCGAGGCTCGGGGGAGGCGGCGCTCGAGCAGACCGTCGGCTCGATCGACCTGCCGCGACCGGCGCCGCCGACCAAGTTGATCACGCAGCGTACAGGTGCGACGGAGGCAGGGCCGGCGCCGGCCACACCGTTGGTAGGCGTCGATCGCAGCATCTTCCGCGCCTATGACATCCGCGGCGTGCTCGGCAAAACCCTCAACGCCGAAATTGCGCGCCTGATCGGGCGCGCGATCGGCAGCGAGATGATGGCGCGTGGTCTGAAAGACATTGCGGTCGGTCGCGATGGCCGCCTGTCCGGGCCTGAGCTTGCGGGCGCCTTGATCGAGGGTCTGCGCAGCGCCGGCGCCGACGTGACCGATATCGGCGCGGCGCCGACGCCGCTGACCTACTTCGCCACGTACTTTCTCAATAGCGGATCGTGCGTCAGCGTCACTGGCAGCCACAACCCGCCCGATTACAACGGCTTCAAGATCGTGCTCGGCGGCGAAACCCTGTCGGAGGGGGCGATCCAGAAATTGTATACGCGCATCGCCGAAGGCGATTTCACCAGCGGCAACGGACGTCTGGCGACGCGCGATCTGACCAACGACTATGTCGACCGCATCGCCAGCGACGTACAGCTGCAGCGCCCGCTGAAAGTGGTCGTCGACTGCGGCAACGGCATCCCGGGCGCGATTGCGCCGGCCGTGTTCAAGAACATCGGGGCCGAAGTCGTACCGCTGTATTGCGAGGTCGACGGCAGCTTCCCCAATCACCATCCGGATCCGTCGGACCTGCACAATCTGCGCGACCTGATCATGGCGGTGAAGCAGCTCAAGGCCGACATCGGACTCGCCTTCGACGGCGACGGCGACCGCCTTGGCGTGGTCACCGCCAATGGCGACGTGATCTTTCCCGATCGCGTGCTGATGCTGTTCGCGCAGGATGTGCTGTCGCGCAATCCGGGTGCGACGATCATCTATGACGTGAAATGCACCGGCAAACTCGCACCGCAGATCCTGCAGCATTCCGGCATCCCGCTGATGTGGCGCACCGGCCATTCGCTGATCAAGGCCAAGATGCGCGAGACCGATGCCGCACTCGCGGGCGAGATGAGCGGGCACTTCTTCTTCAAGGAGCGCTGGTTCGGATTCGACGACGGCATCTACGCCGGCGCACGTCTGCTCGAAATCCTCGCGGGCGATCTCGACGGTCGCGAACCGCAGGCGATTTTCGCCGAGTTGCCGAACAGCGTATCGACCCCCGAGCTCAAGATCGAGATGGCCGAGGGCGAGCACTACGAGTTCATCGAGCGTTTCCAGAAGGTCGCCAAGTTCGACGGCGCGCGCATCACTACTATCGACGGCGTACGCGCCGATTGGCCCGATGGCTGGGGCTTGGTGCGTGCCTCGAATACGACGCCGGTGCTGGTGCTGCGTTTCGACGCCGATACGAAACCGGCGCTGCAGCGAATTCAGGACGTGTTTCGCGCGCAAATACTCGCGATCAATCCCAAGCTCAAGCTGCCGTTCTAGGTGACAGTCGGCGTTGGCGCCCCGCTACTGTTTCTGCTTGGCGCGCAGTTCGCGATAGCGCGCCAGCTCCACCGCCGAGGCCTTTTCCGTATTGTTGCGCTCGGTCTGCTTGCGCGTGATGAATGCGCCCTGCTCGGCGATCGACTTGCGCAGTGTCTCGATCTGCTGTTTGACCGTTAGCGGCACGGGTTTGCCGTCGCGCTCGAAGGTGGCGGCATGCGCCGTCAGCTCGGCCAGGCTTTTCTCCTGATCGACCTGACTGAGGCGCACGGTCTTGATCGATTGGTCGATCGCGGCAAGATGGCCCTGCTGCGCGGCGATCAGTTCCGCTTCGGTGCTGTAAGCGAGCAGCATCTGCTGATCCGCACGCGCCTGTTCCTCGGTGCGCTGTTTGGCTGCCGCGGCGGCGGCAGCGGCATCTGCGTCGGCCTTGCGTTCGGCTGCCGTACGCTCGCGGTCCACATGCTTGACCACCATACCCTGTGAGTCGACGACGTCGTAGCCGTTCTTCAGAGCCTCCGCCGGCAAAGTATCGCTGAACTGAATCGAGCCCTGCGCATCCTTCCATTTGTAACGCGTGAAGCCTTCGGCATAGGCTGCGTACGAAACCGCGAGAGCGGCGAGTGTGATGAGGATGCGAGTCGGCGCGTGCATGATGGGAATTCCGGTAGCTGATTCAGAACGGAGGGGCTGCAAGAATCGTGCAATCGCTCAGGGCGCGATGGAATAGCTGCGCCGATAGTCTTCCAGACCGGCGCGGTAGACCGCAAGTTCAGGCCGCGCGGCGGCGAGCGCGAACAGGTCGGTAAGCCGTGCGATGGCGATTACGGGCACGCCAAACTCGGCTTCGACCTCCTGCACCGCTGATTGCGTTCCTTGGCCGCGCTCTTCGCGGTCGAGCGCGATGAGGATGCCGGCCGGCGTCGCGCCGGCGTGGCGGATAAGCGCGATCGATTCGCGAATCGCCGTGCCCGCGGTGATCACATCGTCGACGATCAGCACGCGTCCGGCCAGTGGCGCGCCGATGATGACGCCGCCCTCGCCGTGATCCTTGGCTTCCTTGCGGTTGAACGCGAGCGGTACGTCGCGCCCGGTCAGCGCGGCAAGTGCGAGCGCGGTCGCGCTCGCGAGCGCAATGCCTTTGTAAGCCGGGCCGAACAGCATGTCGAAGGCGATGCCGGCGTCGAGCGCCGCCTGCGCGTAGGCACGTCCGAGCGCGCCGAGCGCTGCGCCCGAGTCGATGCGCCCGGCGTTGAAGAAGTACGGGCTTACGCGTCCCGACTTCAGCGTGAATTCGCCGAAGCGCAGCGCGCCCTTGGCCAGGGCGAGGTCGAGGAAGTCGCGTTGGTAAGGCAACATCAGGGCTGTGGACTGAGGACAGAGGGTCGCAAGCGTAGCCCAGCTCTCCTGACTTTTGTGTGTATCTTCTGAAGATTGCGCGCGAGGACGGGTTTCGGGCACGCTAGCCCCCATCCCTCATTCCTCACCCCTTGCATGCGCATCCTCACTTTCAACGCCAACGGCATCCGCTCCGCCGCGAGCAAGGGTTTTTTCGACTGGCTGAAAAAACAGAATGCCGACGTCGTCTGCCTGCAGGAGACCAAGGCGCAGGAAGATCAGCTTTCCGATCCGATGTTTCGCCCAGACGGTCATCATTGCTTCTATCGCGACGCGACAACGAAGAAGGGCTACTCGGGCGTCGCGATCTATTCGAAACGTGAACCGGATGAAGTGCGTACCGCGCTCGGCTGGGCCGAATTCGACAATGAAGGTCGCTATATCGAAGCGCGCTACGGCAAGCTTTCCGTTGTGTCGCTGTACGTGCCCTCGGGCTCGTCGGGCGAGGAGCGCCAGGCATTCAAGTTCAAGTCGATGGAATTTTTGAAGCCCGTGTTTGATGCATGGCTCAAGTCGGGCCGTGATTACGTGATTTGCGGCGACTGGAACATCGTGCGCTCGCGCAACGACATCAAAAACTGGACCTCGAACCAGAAGAATTCCGGCTGTCTGCCGGCCGAACGCGCCTGGCTCAACGGCATGATTGCCGACGCGTGTGGCGACGAGACTCCCGCGCCGAAGAGCGGCTGGCACGACAGTTTCCGCGTCGCCAAGCCTGATGCGGTCGAATACACCTGGTGGTCGGCGCGCGGCGCGGCGCGTGCGAACAATGTCGGTTGGCGCATCGACTACCAGATCATCACGCCGGGCATGGGCAAGAGAGTGAAGAGCTGCGCAGTCACGCCAGAGCCGCGCTTTTCCGATCACGCCCCCTTCCTCGTGGACTACAGCGCGTGAGGGCGGCCGCGTCGCGCAGCTGGCGCGATACGTTCGCCGATTTCGCTCAGCCGCGCGTGCGCGCGATGCTGTTGCTCGGCTTCGCCGCGGGTCTACCGTTCCCGCTCGTGCTGACAACGCTGTCGGCGCGATTGCGCCAAGCCGGCATCGATCGCACGACGATCGGTTACTTCAGCCTCGTCGGACTCGCGTATTCCCTCAAATTCTGCTGGTCGCCGATTGTCGATCGACTGTCGCTGCCCTGGCTTTCCGCACTCGGCCGGCGGCGCAGCTGGATGCTGTTCGCGCAGTGTGGCATCGCCTTCGGCATCGTTGCGATGGCATTGACCGATCCGGCCGCGCAGGCGCAAAACATCGCGTTGTTCGCCGTGGTCACGGCGTTCGCTTCGGCGACGCAGGACATCGCGGTCGACGCGTATCGCATCGAGGCGGTCGACGACGAATGGCAGGGCGCGATGGCCGCGGCTTATCAGATCGGCTACCAGTGTGCGTTGATCACTGGCGGCGCGGGCGCGCTATACGCGGCGTCGCAAGGCGGCTGGACCACAGCCTATCTGATCATGGCGCTGTGCTTCCTGATCGGGCCGTTGACCACGCTGTTCATCCGCGAGCCCGATGCGCCGATCACGCGCGCGACGCTCGCGCAGGAGGCACGCGTCATCGCATTTCTGGAACGTTCCGCGCATTGGCCAGGTCTGTTGCGCAGCGCAGTCGCCTGGCTGCTCGGCGCGGTGGTGAGCCCGGTCGTCGATTTCTTCGCGCGCAACGGCTGGCGTGCTGCATTGCCACTGCTCGCATTGATTGTGACTTATCGCCTCAACTACGTGACGTTTGGTGTCGCGGCTATTCCGTTTTATGTCGATTTGGGTTATTCGCTCGACAGCATCGCGCTGATCTCGAAAGGCTACGGTGTCGCGTTGACGCTCGGCGGCGCACTGCTCGCAGGCTATCTGGTCAAGCGCATCGGTATTGCATCGACGCTGCTGCTCGGCCTCGTGCTGTTGAGCTGCGCGGACCTGCTGTACGCCTATACGGCCGACCAGCTGGCACCGACGCTCGCCGCACATGCGGCCAATCCCAAGCTCGTGTCCGAACCCGATCGCGTCTGGCTGATCGCGATGGTCAGTCTCGACAATATCGCCAACGGCATCGCCGGCACCGCGTTCATCGCGTTCATGTCTTCGCTGACCAACACAGCCTATACGGCGACACAGTATGCGTTGTTCGGCACGTTGTGGAGTCTGCCGGCGAAAACGCTGGCGAGCCAATGGGGCCGCATCGTCGATGCGTTCGGCTACGCGCCGTTCTTCGTTTACACGGCGGCGACCGGGTTGCCGGCGCTGCTGCTCGTGATCTGGTTGCTGCGACGCTCGCGCGGCGAGGCTCAGGTGCCGAAGTAGACCCCGCCGAGCACACGCGCGCCGCGTGCGCCGGTGACGCCGGGCACGTCGGCGAGCGGGCGCCGCTCAATCCGCTCGCGCGCAAGCCATGCGAAGGTCATCGCCTCGACGAAATCCGGATCGATGCCGATGCCCGCGACGCTCGCGACCGGCACCGGCGCGAGCGCCTGCGCGATTGCAGCCATCAGCACCGGATTGTGCACGCCGCCACCGCAGACGAAGACCTCGCGCGTACCGGGCGCCTGCGCGCGGATCGCCGCGGCGATCGATTCCGCGCTGAGCGCGACCAGGGTTGCCTGCACGTCGCGTGGCGCGAGCACGAGGCCACGCAGCTGCGCCTGCAGCCAAGCCAGATGGAACACTTCGCGGCCTGTGCTCTTCGGCGGCGGCGTACTGAAGTACGGCTCGTCGAGCAGGCGTGCGAGCAGGGTCGGGTCGACGCGTCCAGATGCGGCGAACATGCCGTCGCGGTCGAAGGGCTGCTCAAGGTGCTTCTCGACCCAGGCATCGAGCAGGCAACTCGCTGGGCCGGTGTCGAAGCCGCGAATCGGTTCTCCGCCCGCGCCAGGAAGGATCGTGATATTGGCGATGCCGCCGAGGTTGAGCACCACTCGCGGCTTCGCGCTGCGTCCGAGCATCGCGGCGTGGAACACTGGCGCAAGCGGCGCGCCGTGACCGCCCGCGGCAACATCGCGGCGGCGGAAATCTGCGACGGTGGTGATGCCGGTCTGTTCGGCGATGACATTGGGATCGCCGATCTGCAAGGTGTACGGCGCGCCCGATTGCAGCGGGCGATGCCGGATCGTCTGGCCGTGCGATCCGAGCGCACGCACCTGCGCCGGTGCGACGTTCTGGCGCTGCAGCAGTTCGCCGGCAGCGTCGGCGAACACGCGCCCGATCAACACGTCGAGCGCGCCCAGTTCATCCAGCGATACTTGCCCGTCGCTTTGCGCCACGCGCAGGATCGCCACGCGCAGGTCCGGTGGATAGGGGTAGGTCATGCCGGCGAGCAGGCGCGGGCGCGGGCGGAAGCTGGCGAGCGCGACATCGATGCCGTCCGCGCTGGTGCCGGAGATCAGGCCTAAGTACAACGTCACAACTTCACCACTTACGCACCGCTCAATGCATCGCCGATCATTTCAACGAAGCGAGCTGGCGCGGTTGCGGCAATTCGAGCGACTTGAGCTTGGCCAGCATCGGCTGGGTCAGCGTGCGGAACTGCGCGAGCTCGGTCGCGGGCAGCGGTTCCGGTGGCAGCGTCGTCACCGTGAGCGGATCGCGATGCGCTCCGTCGACGCGGAATTCGTAATGCAGATGCGGGCCCGTCGCGAGGCCGGTCATGCCGACGTAGCCGATGGTCTGGCCTTGCGATACGTGCTGGCCGACCGCCTCGCTGGCGAAGCGCGACATATGGCCGTACAAGGTCGAATAGTGGCCGCCGTGCTGCAGGATCACGACGTTGCCGTAGCCGGCCTGCCAGCCGCGGAATGCGACCTTTCCTTCGCCCCCCCCGCGGATCGCCGTGCCCTGCGGCGCCGGGTAGTCACACCCCTCGTTCGCCCGCATCGTGCCGAGGATCGGATGCATGCGCCCGGCGGAGAACAGCGAGGTGATGCGCGTGAAATCGACCGGCGTGCGCAGAAAGGTTTTCCGTAACGGACGGCCGTCCGCGCTGTAGAACTTGGTATCGCCTTTCGCGTCGGTGAAGCGGAACGCCGAGTAGCGCTTGCCGCGATTGATGAAGGTTGCGGCGATGATGTTGCCGTCGTGCAGGCGCTCGCCTTCGCGATAGACGTCGTCGTAAATCACGGTGAAGCTGTCGCCGACGCGCAGGTCCTGCGCGAAGTCGATGTCGTAGCCGAACGCATCGGCGAGCTGCAGCACCATCGTATCGCTCATGCCCGCTTCGGCGCCGGCGCCGAACAGCGAGGACTCGATCGTGCCGCGCGCGACGTGGGTGCGGCGTTCGACATTGCGCGCGATGAGGTCTTCGCGCAAGCCTTCCTTGCTGAAATTCACGACCACGCGCGTGTGATCGTCGCGGTCGAAGCGCAGCGCCTGCAGCGTGCCCTCGGCGCCGCGCTGAAACGCAAATTCATCGCCCGGGTGGATGTGGCACAGCGCCGACGCCTTGCCCTGCTGCTCGAGCAGGCGCGCGAGCTCAGTCGCGGGAACGCCCTGCTGCTCGAAAATCTCGCCGAGCGTCTGACCCTGGCGTACGCGCACGATCTGCCATTCCGGCTGCGCGTCGCCGGTTGCGTCTGCCGCCGCACTGATCGGATCGATTGCGATCCGCGGCAGCGGCACTTCCACCGTAGTGACCGGGATATTGTCCGGCTTGGCCGCTGCACCTGCGGGAACGATAACTCCGACGCAGACCGCGGCGACGACACCGAGACCGGCGAGCAACCAATGCTCGCGTCGCCAGCTGCGCATCGCGCCGAGGCCTTGTATAAATTTCCACTTTGCCGAATCGGATGGAGTGCGCTCGCCCTTGCGCCGGATGTTCTGCTGCGTGCTGCGCTGTGCGCTCGCGTGCGAATTCTTATCGATCACGGTGGGGGTTCACGGCGAATTATTATTGGAGTTCTAGCAAACAGGCCGTAACATAGCCACTGTCCCGAAGCCCGTCAATGCGAGATTTCACAAGGACTTGCGCGGGTTCTCGGTCGACGAATCTGGTTAACGAATAATTAACCGCAATTTTACGGACGGCGGCATTTTCCGGTCCGGCGAGCGGTATAAAAATGTACTTTGTGAGGTTTGCATGAGCGACAACAACGTGCCGGGCGAGCTGGCCGCGGCACTCGAGCAGATCGAGCGCGGCGCCGAGGAAATCATCAAGCGCGAAGACCTGATTGCCCGTCTCAGGCTCGGCCGGCCGCTGCGCATCAAGGCCGGTTTTGATCCGACCGCGCCCGACCTGCATCTCGGTCACACGGTGCTGCTCAACAAGATGCGCCAGTTCCAGGACCTTGGACATCAGGTGATCTTCCTGATCGGCGACTTCACCGGCATGATCGGCGATCCGTCGGGCAAGAACGCGACGCGCAAACCGCTGACACGCGAGGACGTGCTCGCCAATGCCGAAACCTACGCCGCGCAGGTCTACAAGGTGCTCGATCGCGACAAGACCGAGCTGCGCTTCAATTCCGAGTGGTTCGGCCAGATGAGTGCGGCCGACATGATCAAGCTTGCGGCCAAACACACGGTTGCGCGCATGCTCGAGCGCGACGACTTCGACAAGCGCTACAAGGGCGGTCAGCCGATCGCGATCCACGAATTCCTCTATCCGCTGGTACAGGGCTATGACTCGGTCGCGCTCAAAGCCGACGTCGAGCTCGGCGGCACCGATCAGAAGTTCAACCTGCTGGTCGGGCGCCAGCTGCAGGAAGAAGCGGGGCAGCCGCCACAAATCGTGCTGACCATGCCGCTGCTCGAGGGCACCGACGGCGTCAACAAGATGTCGAAGTCGCTCGGCAATTACATCGGCATCAACGAGCCGGCCAACGAGATCTTCGGCAAGATCATGCGTCTGTCGGACGAGATGATGTGGCGTTATTACGAGCTATTGTCTTTCGCCAAGTCGACGGCCGAGCTGAATCGCATGCGCGAAGCCGTGGCCGCCGGTGCCAATCCGCGCGACTACAAGATGGAGCTTGCGAGCGAATTGGTCACGCGCTTCCACGGCAAGCCTGCCGCAGACGCTGCCATCCAGCATTGGAACGAGGTCGTGCAGGGCGGTGGCGTGCCGCAGGATCTGAAAACCATCGATATCGGCATATCTGCAGAGGGTATCCGCATTGGCGCTCTGCTCAAGGCGGCGGGGCTGGCGCCGAGTACGTCCGAAGCGCTGCGCAAGCTTGGTGAACGCGCGGTGCGCATCGACGGGGATGTGGTGAGCGATCGTGATCTGGTGCTCGTGCCAGGCGGCGAGCATCTGCTGCAGTTGGGCAAGCGCAACTACGCGCGCGTCCGGCTTGTGGCCGAATAGCGCGTCGTAATGTGGTTTGGCCGTCATCGGCGCGCAAGTCAGAAAATTTTTTTGCTCCACCCCCTTCCCAAACGCCTTCGCTGTCGTTAGGATTCGCCCCCCTTCGATCGCTGCCACCGACTGGCAACAAACCCGACGAAGGGGCGGCACCAAAATCCGAAAAATTATTTTCGAAAAGGTGTTGACGGAAAGAAAATTGGTTGTATAGTAGTCGGCTCTCTCGGACGAAATGTTCGATGAACGCGAAGGCCAAAGCGGCCGAGCAAGAACGATCTTTGACAGTGTGCGCAGGTGACTTGTGTGGGCGCCTTGGGGTGGACAATACGTCCATCGAATCAAGAGCGTCTTCAAGCCTAGATTGAAGTCAATTCGATCTTAAATTTGAGTAATCAAAGCAGCTTGGTTTCACTCTCTAAAGTAATTTGGTCGTAGTAATACGGCCTGCAATTTCAACTGAAGAGTTTGATCCTGGCTCAGAGTGAACGCTGGCGGCATGCCTAACACATGCAAGTCGAACGGCAGCACAGCAGTAGCAATACTGTGGGTGGCGAGTGGCGGACGGGTGAGGAATACATCGGAATTTGCCCTGTCGTGGGGGATAACGTAGGGAAACTTACGCTAATACCGCATACGACCTAACGGTGAAAGCGGGGGATCGCAAGACCTCGCGCGGTTGGATAAGCCGATGTCAGATTAGCTAGTTGGCGGGGTAAAGGCCCACCAAGGCGACGATCTGTAGCTGGTCTGAGAGGATGATCAGCCACACTGGGACTGAGACACGGCCCAGACT
>CAZDWH010000041.1:0-18128 GCA_964509025.1 uncultured Rhodanobacteraceae bacterium | reverse complement strand
CCGCGGCGGCGCGAACGCGCGGCATCGCCGGCCTCGGCGCCTTCGACGGTCGCGCCCGGCGGCGTCGCCGGAGCGGGCTTGGGTTCCAGGCCGGACGCGCTAGCAGCCGTTGCCGGCGTCAGCGTTTGCACTGCGGTATCGCGCACGCTCGTATCGGCGACAGGCGCCGCCTCACGCTCGGTGCGCGCTGGAGCGCCAGTCGCTTCATTCGCCGCGGCGCGCGGTGCCTGCGCCGGACGTTCCGCTGCCGGTTGCTGCGGTTGTTGCTGCTTGCGCGCCTGCTGTTGATTCTGCTGTTTCGGCGCGCCTTGGCGCGACTCGTTCGTGCGCTGCTTGTCGCGATTGTCCTGCTGACGCTGGTCGCGATCGCGACGGTTGTTGTCGTTGCGCCCGCGCGATTGCTGATCGCGTGAGCGATCGCCGCGCCCGTCGCGTTGCTGGCGATTGTCGCTTCCGCGCGCGTCGCGCGCATTGCCACGTGCAGGCGCAGGGCGCGCGCTCGTGGCAGCGGCGGGCGCTGGCGCCGCTGCGGGCGCGGAACCGAACAGACTCGCCGCGAGGCGCGCGAAAAATCCCTTGCGCGGCGCCGCCAACTCAAGCGGCTGCTGCGCAACCTGCACCGGCACGGGTGTTTCGATTTCGGGCTTCAGCGGCGCAGGGCTTGCGGGCACGACGCCTGAGACGGCCGGCTTTTCCGGTTCCGAACCGGGCTTGGCGACCTGCGGCGGCGGGGCCGACACGACCGGCGTCGTGCGTTCGTAACTGGCTTTGGTTTCGGTGCCGACTTCGCTCGACTTGATGCGCTGGATTTCGAAATGCGGCGTTTCGAGTTTGTCGTCGGCGACGACGATGATCGGCACCTCGTGACGCAGCTCGATCTCGACCAGGTTCTTGCGCTTTTCGTTGAGCAGGAAGTTGGCGATCGCCGACGGCGCCTGCACCAGCACCTGGCCGGTCTTTTCCTTCATCGCCTGCTCTTCGACCAGACGCAGGACCGACAGCGACAGCGATTCGACGCTGCGAATGCGGCCGTGGCCCTCGCAGCGCGGGCAGACGGTCTGGGTCGACTCGCCGAGGCTGGGACGCAGACGCTGGCGCGACATTTCGAGCAGACCGAAGCGCGAGATGCGGCCGACCTGCACGCGCGCGCGATCGAAACGCAGCGCGTCCTTGAGCTTCTCTTCGACTTCGCGCTGATGGCGCGGGTTTTCCATGTCGATGAAGTCGATCACGATGAGGCCGCCGGCATCGCGCAGGCGCAGCTGGCGCGCGACTTCGACGGCGGCTTCGAGGTTGGTGTTGAACGCGGTTTCCTCGATGTCCGAACCCTTGGTCGCCTTCGACGAGTTGACGTCGATTGCGGTCAGGGCTTCGGTCTGGTCGACCACGATCGAGCCGCCGGAAGGCAGGCGCACATTGCGCTCGAACGCGTTCTCGATCTGCGTTTCGATCTGGTAGCGCGAGAACAGCGGCACCGTATCCTGGTACAGCTTGAGCTTGCGCAGATTGTTCGGCATCACCTGTTGCACGAACTCGCGCGCATCGCCGTACAGCTCTTCGCTGTCGATCAGGATTTCGCCGATGTCGTTGCGCAGGTAATCGCGCAGGGCGCGGATGATCAGTTTGGATTCCTGGTAGATCAGGAACGAGGCCGGGCGGCTCACTGCGGCATCGGAAATCGCTTTCCACACCTGCAGCAGATAATCCAGGTCCCATTGCAGTTCTTCCGCGTCGCGGCCGACGCCGGCAGTGCGGATGATCAGGCCCATCTCATCGGGCAGCTTGAGCTTGTCGAGTTCTTCCTTGAGGTTGGCACGGTCATCGCCCTCGATGCGCCGCGACACGCCACCGGCGCGCGGGTTGTTCGGCATGAGGACGAGATAGCGTCCGGCGAGCGAGATGAACGTGGTCAGCGCCGCGCCCTTGTTGCCGCGCTCTTCCTTGTCGACCTGGACCAGAAGTTCCTGGCCTTCCTTGAGCAGCTCGCGGATGCCGGCGCGATTGTGATCGACGCCCTGCTGGAAGTAATCGCGCGAGATTTCCTTGAGCGGCAGGAAGCCGTGGCGCTCGGCGCCGTAGTCGACGAAGCAGGCTTCGAGCGAGGGTTCGACCCGGGTGATGCGGCCTTTGTAGATATTGGCCTTTTTCTGTTCTTTCGACGGGATCTCGATGTCGAGATCGTAGAGCGATTGGCCATCCACTATGGCCACACGCAACTCTTCACGCTGAGTTGCGTTGATCAACATGCGTTTCATTTTTACTATCCTTCGTGCGCTCTACCGCATTCGCGTCGCGAGTCGCGCAGATCGGCGTAAGCCAAGACCGCGCGCTTTCGCGTCGACCGCGGGCGATGGTTTCGCGTCCGCGGGAGCGCCTTGCAAAGCCAGCGCGTTTTATCGCGCTAGCAGGTTGTTCAAGCCCGTTCGTGCCCAACCGGAACCCGCAGCGCCTTTGCGGCGATGAGTAATTCGCGACCCGAACCGTTACGATTACCGTGCTGCCGGCGGCTCCACTGGAGTAACTCGCCAGCGCAACACAGAAGCGTCGCGACCGAGTGCGCCATTGCGGCCGGCAAAGCCGGCTCAAGGCGCGTTGTGCAGTGCGATAGTAGCAGAGAAACAGGAAAATTTCCAATGACGGCAGGCACTTCGCGCACGATCGACAAGCAAAATCTTGAGCCGGATCATAAGGTTCCAAGCGTGCGCCTGGTCACGGTCGCGGAGGACCGCGACGGCCAGCGCATCGACAATTTCCTCGCCGGGCAGCTCAAGGGCGTGCCCAAGAGCCTGATCTACCGCATCCTGCGCACGGGCCAGGTACGCGTGAACGGCAAGCGTGCCAAGGCCGATACCCGCCTTGCGGGTGGCGATCAAGTACGCATTCCGCCGGTGCGCCTGGGGGAGACGACCGATCCGGGCGCGCCGCCGCCGGGGCAGCTCGAAGCCATCCAGCAGGCGATCATTCTGGAAGATCGCGAATTTCTCGTGCTGAACAAGCCGCCGGGCGTGGCGAGTCACGGTGGCAGCGGCGTCGCCTTCGGCGCGATCGAACTGCTGCGCGCTGCGCGCCCGAACGACACGCTCGAACTCGCACATCGCCTCGATCGCGACACCAGCGGCGTGCTCGTGTTCGCGCGCAAGCGCTCGGCGCTGACCGCGTTGCAGGAACTGATCCGCGACAATCAGACGACCAAGCAATACCTCGCGCTGCTCAAGGGGCATCCGTACAAGGCCAGGTTCGATGTCAACGCGAGCCTGCGCAAGTCGATCCTGCAGGGCGGCGAGCGCATGGTGCGCGTCAGCGATGACGGCAAGCCGGCGTTGACGCGGTTCCACATCATCGATGTATTCGAGGACGCGAGTCTGGCACAAGTGGATTTGTATACTGGGCGCACGCATCAGATACGCGTGCATGCGCAACACATCGAACATCCACTCGCCGGCGACGAGAAATATGGTGAGCGCGGTTTCAATGCGAACATGCGCGGATTCGGATTGAAGCGACTGTTTCTGCACGCCGCACGCTTCGAATTCGAGCTAGGCGGCAAGAGCTACAGCTTTTCCGCGCCGCTCGCGCCCGATCTCGCCGCGGTGCTCGATGCGTTGCCGCGCGGGGTGTCTCGGAAGGGCAAACCGCGTTAAATCAGCAATTCGGTCTTGGCCGCGCAGATAAAGTCGTTGAGCGAGAGTCCGCCGACATCGTGCGTCGACCAATGCACGCGGCAGTGGCCATAGCCGACTTCGAGATCGGGATGGTGATCTTCGCGATTGGCGAACCAGGCGAGCGCATTGACGAAACCGATCGTGCGGTGGAAATCGTTGAACTTGAAGTCCTTGCCGATTCCCTTGCCGTCGGCGGCAAGCGTCCAGCCGGGCAGGGACCGCAGCAGCTCTTGCGCGCGCGCGCCGTCGATCGCGTGTTCGGCACCCTTGCGCGGTTGGCAGTGTTCGTTGGCGAGCTGCAGCAGGTTCATGGCATGACTCTCATGGCGGGACGCGGATTATCGCGCGATCGGCGACGCGGATGAATCAGGACTATAATGGTCCATGTTCGATTTCAGCGTACAGCAAAGATGATCCACGTTTCCGACAGCGCCCAGAATTATTTCCGCCATCTGCTCGAGCAGCAGGACATCGCCGGCCTCGGCATCCGCATGAAGGCGGTCAACGGCGGCACGCCGCGCGCAGATTGCGTGCTGGAGTACTGCGAGAAGAGCGAGCTCAGCGGCGACGAAATCGAAATTGCATGCAACGGCTTTTCGGTCCATATCGACGCAGCCGGCGCGCGCTTTCTCGAAGACGCAGAGGTCGATTACCAAGTTAACGCGACCGGGGGTCAGCTAACGATCCGCGCGCCGAAGATCAAGGGCAGCGTGCCCGCGGCCGATGCGCCACTGGCCGATCGCGTGCAATACGTGCTCGACACCGAGATCAATCCGCAGATTGCGGCGCACGGCGGACGCGTGCGCCTGGTCGAAATCACCTCAGACATCGCGATCGTGCTGCAATTCGGCGGCGGTTGCCACGGCTGCGGCATGGCCGACGTGACGTTGAAGCAGGGCATCGAGAAAACCCTGCACGCGCACTTCCCGGAAATCACGGAAGTGCGCGACGCGACCGATCATCGCAGCGGCGAAAATCCCTATTATCGCGAGCACCACGGCCATTCGGCGATGGGTTGACGTTGCGCTTCCCGGAAGCAAAAAAAGGCGCGATGAACTCGCGCCTTTTTTTTTGTTGCTTCGAGGATTGGTCAGTCGGAGCCTTGTTCGTGCTTCGCCAGATCGTCGAGCTTCGACGGC
Organism: uncultured Rhodanobacteraceae bacterium; assembly: GCA_964509025.1. Classification (GTDB taxonomy): domain Bacteria; phylum Pseudomonadota; class Gammaproteobacteria; order Xanthomonadales; family Rhodanobacteraceae; genus Rudaea. The sequence continues at coordinate 13,327 of CAZDWH010000041.1, read as the reverse complement.
ATCGAACCGAAGTAACGCGACAGCGCATCGATTTCCGCGTCGTTCAGCGGCGCAACCATGCCGGCCATGATCGCGTTCTTGCGCGCGCCGGTCTTGTACTCGTGCAGTGCCTGCGCGAGGTAGTCGTGATACTGGCCGGCAAGGCGCGGATATTGCGCCTGCGCCTCGGTACCGGCATTGCCCTCGGCGCCGTGGCAAGCAGCGCAGGTGGCGGCTTTTTCCTTGACCTTTTCGGGTGCAATCGTTTCCGCCGAAGCGGCCATCGCGAAGGTCAGTCCGCAAGCGATCGAGAGAGTCGTGATGAATTTCATGGCTGGCCGATTCACTTGCTGACGCTGGAGAGATAGGTGGCGATATTGCGGATGTCCTGATCCGACAGGCTCTCGCCCTGTGCGCGCATGGTCGGATGATTGCGCTCGCCTTTCTTGTATTCGGTCAGCGCATTGACGAGGTAGTCGTAGTTTTGTCCGGCGATGCGCGGCACGTGATAGTTCGGATACGCGTTCATGTATCCGCTTACGCCGTGGCAACCGCCGCAGGTGTAGACGAGTGCCTTGCCGGCCTTGGCGTCGCCCTTGTCGGCGGCGAGGGCGGTGGCGGATGAAACCGAAAGCAGGGTCAGGGCAGAAACGAACAACGTTCTTGTCATGAGTATCGTGTTCTAGCGCAGGTGGTGGAGCGGAGCGCGCAAGTATAGCAGCGCAGCTTGAGCGACCACTAGATGAGCGCTTGTCGATGAGCATATCGCGCAGGTGCGACGCGAATCGTTTCCGCGCTCGTCGCCGATGACACGCTGCGTGTGTAGGCAGCGCACACGTATGCCGGAAGCCACGCCATGACTACTGGCAATTACCGATGAAACTATTTGTGAGCAAACTGCATCTCTATCGGGATAGGGACGCTCTATAGGGGGGACTTGCGCTAATGTAGTGATGTAGGTTAGTATTACACCATAGCAAGTTTCCTCTACCCACAGAGCCGACCGTCATGAAAACGCCGAATTCGACCCGTAATGCCCTCGTTATCGCGCTGCTGGGCGCCCTCAGTCTGTCATTGGTGGGCTGCGGCCGCGGCGGCGATGCCGCCCAGACCAAGGACAAGGATGGCAAGAGCGATGCGGCCAATGCCGTGGCGGTCGAGGTGGCCCCTGTGGCGCGTGCGCCGATCGCGGCGAGCTACAACGGCACGGCAACGTTGAGCGCCGATCACGAAGCGCAGGTCGCAGCGAAGACTAGCGGCGTGCTGAAGAAGCTCTATGTGGAAGAGGGCATGACGGTCAAGGAAGGCCAGTTGCTGGCCGAACTCGACGATGCCAGTGCGCGCGCGCAGCTCGCGCAGGCGGAAGCGCAGATGCACAAGGCCGATGCCGGTTTTGCCTATGCCGAGCAGTCGATCGCCAAGCAGCTCATCTCCAAGCGCGAATACGACCAGACCAAGTTCGACATGCAGAATCTGCGCGCGGCGTATCAGTCCGCGGCGTTGCAGCTTCAGTATACTCGTATAGTCGCGCCGGTCGGCGGCGTGATCGCCGAGCGTTCGGTCAAGATCGGCAACCTGATCCAGACCAATGCTAACCTGTTTCGCATCGTCGGCATGGATCCGCTGCAGGCCGTGCTCAACGTACCTGAGCGCCAGCTCGGCATTCTCAAGGCCGGACAGAAGGTCGCGCTCGAAGCCGACGCGCTGCCGGGCAAGAAATTCGAGGGCGCGATCCAGCGCATCGCGCCGGTGGTCGACGCGGCAAGCGGTACGTTTCGCGTCACCTGCGAATTCCGCGACGCGAGCGGCACGCTCAAGCCCGGCATGTTCGGCCGCGTCGAGATCGTCTACGACCAGCGCGCGAACGCGTTGACGATTCCGCGTTCGGCGCTGATCGAGGAAGACGGCGAGACGGCAGTATTCGTGGTCGACAAGGCGCAGCCGAAACCGCTTGCTGCCGACGCGGCCAAGGATGCGAAGAACGTTGCAGTGGCCGACGCGAAGGCCGCTGATGCCAAGAAAGGCGACGCGAAGGCGGACGCCAAGCCAGCGGCACCCGGTCTCGTCGCGCATCGCAAGCTCGTCAAGGTCGGCTACAGCGACGGCGACAAAATCGAAATCCGCGGCGGCATCGACGAAGGCACGCAGGTCATTACGGTCGGCCGCAATGCCGTGCGCGACGGCACGGCAGTACAGGTGCTCAACGACGACAAGGGCAAGGACGACAAGGCCAAGGCGCTCGCCGAGACCACGGCCGGAGCCAAGGCGTGAATATCGTTGAGCTAGCCACGCGCCGACGCGTCACCGTCGGCATGATCACGATCACGTTCCTGTTGTTCGGTCTGATCGCGCTTTCCGGACTAAAGGTCAATCTGCTGCCCGATCTGACCTATCCGACGCTGACCGTGCGCACGGAGTACGAGGGCGCGGCGCCGCTCGAGATCGAGAACCTGATTTCGCAGCCGGTCGAGGAAGCGATCGGCGTGGTCAAGAATCTGCGCAAGATCCATTCGGTCTCGCGCACGGGCCAGTCCGACGTCGTGCTCGAATTCGCCTGGGGCGCGAACATGGACCAGGCCGGCCTCGATGTGCGCGACAAGCTCGATACATTGCAGCTGCCGCTTGAAGCGAAGAAGCCGGTGCTGCTGCGCTTCAACCCGTCAACTGACCCGATCATCCGGCTCTCGCTGACGCAGGATGCGAAGGCGGACGGTGGCGCAGTCAACGAAGCCGCGCTCAAGCAACTGCGTCGCTTCGCCGACGACGAGCTGAAGAAACGCCTCGAACCGACGCCCGGCGTCGCTGCGGTCAAGGTTGGCGGCGGTCTCGAAGACCAGGTCGATGTCGAAATCGATCAGTCGCGTCTGCAGCAGCTCGGCCTGTCCGTCGCCGAAGTCACGCAGCGGCTCAAGGACGAGAACGTTAACGTCTCCGGCGGGCGCATCGAGAACGGCTCGCAGCGCTATCTCGTGCGCACGGTTAATCAGTTCGGCAATCTCGACGAGATGCGCGCGCTGCTGATCAAGGTCGATAGCAATGGTGTGCCGATCCATCTCAAGGACATTGCCCAGGTGCGCCAGGGCTTCAAGGAGCGCGAAGGCATCGTGCGCGTCGATGGGCATGAAGCGATCGAACTCGCGATCTACAAGGAAGGCGATGCGAATACGGTCAGCGTGGCCAAGGCGGTCAAGGCGCAGCTCGCCAAGCTCAAGAACGTGCTGCCGGTGAACGCCAAGCTCGACACGATCGACGATCAGTCGATCTTCATCCAGAGCTCGCTCGACGATGTGCGTAACGATGCGCTGATCGGTGGCGTGCTCGCGATCATTATTATTTTCTTCTTTCTGAACGACATACGCAGCACGCGGATCATCGCGCTGTCGCTGCCGATATCTCTTGTCGTGACTTTCTTCTTCATGGGGCAGGCGGGCGTGAGCCTCAACGTGATGTCGCTCGGTGGGCTGGCGCTCGCGACCGGCATGGTGGTCGACGATTCGATTGTCGTGCTCGAAAACATCGCGCGTCTGCGCGAGCACGGCATGAGCATTCTCGACGCAGCGGTGAAGGGCGCAAAAGAAGTCTCGATGCCGGTAATCGCATCCACGCTGACTACGGTCGCGGTGTTCTTCCCGCTGGTGTTCGTGCAGGGCGTAGCGGGGCAGCTGTTCCGCGATCAGGCGCTGACCGTCACGTTCGCGATGCTGATCTCGCTTGTCGTCGCAATGACCTTGATTCCGATGCTCGCTTCGCGCGAGGGTAAATCGCCTCTTGCCTATAAAGAAGAGGACCCGTCGTCCGGCTGGCAACCGACCAGCGGTTTCGGCCGCTTCGTAAAGAAAATCGTCTCGCCATTCTCGCGCCTGTTTTTCTACTGGATTCCGCTGGCGCTGGCGATCGTCCTCGTGAATGCCCGACGCGCGCTGCGGTGGCTGATTTTCGCGCCGCTCTCGTTCGTCGGTCGTTACGCAATGATCCCTTACTACGCTGCCGCGCGCGCCTATCACGCCCTCCTGCCCAAGGCACTCGCGCACCCGTTCATCGTGCTCGGCTCCGCCGCACTGGCGTTTGCGCTCAGCGTTGCGCTGATTCCGACGCTCGGTCTCGACCTGATTCCTTCGCTCGCGCAGGGTCGTTTCGAGATGACGGTGAAGGAGCCGCCGGGCACACCGCTGATCGACACCGACAGGCTCGTCGCCGAATTGCAGGCGAAGAATGCGAAGGATCCGAATATCGCGCTGATCTACGGCGTAAGCGGCACCGGCACCCGTCTGGATGCCACGCCGACCGAGTCTGGCGAAAACATCGCGCGCCTGCTGATCGTGCTCAAGCCCGGCGTGGGCGAGAAGGGCGAGCGAGCGGCGACCGACGCGCTGCGTGCGACGATGGCCTCGCGCGCGGGTGCCGAAGTGAAGTTCTCGCGACCGCAGCTTTTCAGCTTCGCCACGCCGCTCGAAATCGAACTGCGCGGCTATGACCTCGCTTCACTGGAAAAGGCAGGGCGCAAGCTGTCGCAGTTGATGACCGCGTCACCGCGCTTTGCCGACGTGAAGTCGACCGTCGAAGGCGGCTATCCGGAAATCCAGATCCGCTTCGACCAGGAACGCGCTGCGGCGCTCGGCCTCACCACGAAACAGATCGCCGATCAGGTCGTGAACAAAGTGCGCGGCTCGGTCGCCACGCGCTACAGCTTCCGCGACCGCAAGATCGATGTGCTCGTGCGTGCGCAGGAAAATCAGCGCGGCTCGGTTGACGACGTGCGCAATTTGATCGTCGGTTATTCGTCGCAAGGTGGCACCACGACGGCTGGCGCCGCAACCGGTACCGGCACATCGAACACGACTGCGGCCGCGAGTGGCGCGTCGAACAGCGGTACAGCGAATAGCGCAAAGAGCAGCAATGCCGGCGCGCCGATCCGTCTCTCCGCTGTCGCCGACGTGATCTCGACACAGGGCCCGAGCGAGATTCACCGCGTCACCCAGGAACGCGTCGCGATCGTCTCGGCCAACCTGCACTATGGCGATCTCGGCAGCGCGATTGCCGAGGTACAGCAGATCATGCGCAACAATCCTCTCGCGGCGGGCGTGACCTCGCATATCGGCGGTCAGAGCGAGGAACTCGACGCTTCGGTGTCGTCGCTGATCTTCGCGCTTACGCTCGCGATCTTCCTTGTTTACCTTGTGATGGCCTCGCAGTTCGAGTCGCTGCTGCATCCGTTCGTCATCATGTTCTCGATCCCACTTGCGCTGGTCGGTGCCGTGCTCGCGCTCAAGCTTACCTTCACGCCGCTCAGCGTGGTCGTATTCATCGGCCTGATCATGCTCGCGGGCATCGTGGTGAAGAACGCGATCGTGCTGATCGACCGCGTCAATCAGCTGCGCGAAGAGGGCGTCGCCAAACTCAACGCGCTCGCTCAGGCTGCCGAGTCGCGCCTGCGTCCGATCACGATGACCACACTGTGTACGCTGCTCGGGTTCATGCCGCTCGCTATCGGCGTCGGCGATGGCAACGAAGTGCGCGCGCCGATGGCAATCGCGGTGATAGGTGGCCTTGCCGTGTCGACGCTGCTGACGCTGATCGTGATTCCGGTGGTCTACAACCTCATGGATCGGCGTAGCGATACGATCTACGTCGAGCGCGGCCGGCGCAAGGCGCAGGGTGTGGACGAGAGCAGCGAACTGGCTCCGGAGGGCGTGTTGCCATGACCTTGGCCGAGATCAGCCTCAAGCGTCCCGTCACTGTCATCATGCTGTTCGTGTCGATGGTGGTGGTCGGATTGATCGCCGCCTACAGGCTGCCGCTCGAGGCCGAGCCCGACGTGCAGTTCCCGTTCATGCTCGTAGACTTCCCGTACCCGGGATCGACGCCGACCGAGATCGAGCGCACGATCACGCGTCCGGTCGAGGAAGCGTTGTCCACGCTGACCGGCATCCAGCGCATGGAGTCGGTGACGCGCGCCGACGGCGCGCAGATCATCATGCAGTTCAAGTGGGGCCAGAACACCTCGATCAAGGCGGTCGAGGCGCGCGAGAAGATCGACGCGATCCGCGGCGACCTGCCGAGCGATCTGCAGCGCTACCAGGTGCAGAAGTTCTCGAGTTCCGATCAGCCGATTCTCGGCTTGCGCATTTCCTCCGACATGGATCTGTCGAACTCCTATGAGCTGCTCGATCGCAAACTGAAGCGGCCGATCGAGCGCCTGCCCGGTGTTGCACGCGTGCAGATCCAGGGCGTGATGCCGAAGGAAGTGCAGATCGAGATTTCATCGGATCGGCTGAGTGCGTCCGGACTTGGCCTCAACGATCTCTACCAGAAACTGTCGAGCGCGAATTTCTCCACCTCGGGCGGCCTCGTGCGCGAGGCCGGCCTGCGCTACCGCGTGCAGCCGGTGGGCGAGTGGCACAGTACCGAGGAAATCCGCGCGTTTCCGCTCAACGACAAGGGCCTCAAGCTCGGCGACATCGCCGACATCACGCTCAAGCCCGCGCGGCTCGATTATGCGCGTCATCTCGATCATCGCCCGGCAATCGCGATCGACGTGTTCAAGGAGCGCAGCGCGAATCTGGTCGAGGTCGGCCGTCTGGTGATGGCCGAGGTCGAGCGCGTCAAGGGCGACCCAGAGCTCAAGGGCATCCAGCTCTACACGATCCAGAACCAGCCCGAAGGCGTCACCCAGAGTCTGTGGCAGCTCGGTCAGGCCGGCATCGAAGGCACGCTGCTGTCGATCCTCGTGCTGTTCTTCTTCCTGCGCGACTGGCCGTCGACGTTGATGGTGTCGCTGTCGATTCCGATCTGCTTCATCATCACGCTCGGCTGCATGCAGATGTTCGGCATTTCGCTCAACGTGCTGTCGATGATGGGCCTGCTGCTCGCGGTCGGCATGCTCGTCGACAACGCTGTCGTGGTAGTGGAGAGTGTCTATCACTATCGCGAGCGTTTCCCTGACAAGCCATGGTACAGCTCGGTGCAGGGCACCCAGGTCGTCGGCATCGCGATTGCGGCGGGCACGCTCGCGAGCATCATCGTGTTCTTGCCGATGATTCTGCGCGAGCGCAACGGTATCAGCATTTATCTGACGCAAGTCGCGGTGGCGATGGCGATCGCGCATCTGGCCTCGTGGCTCGTCGCGGTGAGCCTGGTGCCGATGCTCTCGGCCAAACTGCCGCCGCCGAAGTTCATAGGTCGCAAGAACATCATCACGCGTGCGCAAGACGTGTATGCGCGCTTCGTGGCGTGGACGCTGGCGCATCGACGCTGGAGCATGCTCGGCCTCGCCCTGCTGCTCGCGATCAGCTTCTATCCCGCGTCGCACACGAAGATGGATATGTTCCCGTCGAACGCGGCGAAGGAATTGCGCCTGCAATATCAGCTCAATGCCTTGTACACGCTGCCCGAACTGGACCGTGCGATCAGCAGCGTCGAGAACTACCTCGAAGCGCATCGTGCCGAGTACCATATTAAGAACATCTACAGCTTCTTCAACGAACAGGGCAATGCGATAACCAATATTCTGTTCGAAGAGAAGGCAGTGAAGGATCCAGTCGGATTGACCGACACGATCCGCAAGGGCCTGCCCAAGGTTCCCGTTGGCGAAATCACGTTCGGTTTCAACGACGGCGGCAGCGGCAACGACGATTCGATCCAGCTGCAGCTCAACGGCGACTCGGCCAGCGTGCTGCGCGATCTCTCCGCCAGCGTAATCCGCGCGCTGAACAGCATTCCGCAACTGCGCGACGTGCGCACGACCGAGGACAGCGGCAATCGCGAGATGGCGGTGCGCGTCGATCGCGAAAAGGCGAAGAGCTACGGTTTCTCCGCTACCGACGTATCGCAGTTCGTCGCGATCGCATTGCGCGGCATGCGTCTGAAGGATTTCCACGGTGGCGAGACGCCGGTACCGGTGGGGTGGCGTTTCAACAATGCCAGTGCACAAAGCGTCGACGACCGGTCTGACTACAAGCTGCGGCGTCCGTATGGCACCGCGATTCCGCTGTTGTCCGTCGTCGATATCGGCACGCGCAACGCCGCTTCGGTGGTCGAGCGATCGGCACGCAAGACCTCGCTCGGCATCAAGGCCAGCCTCGCCCCGGGCGCGACCAAACCCGAAGCACGCAAGGCGATCGAGTCGATGATGAAATCGCTGCAGTTGCCGCCGGCCTACACTTTCAGCCTCGGCCAGAGCTTCAACGACGACGACGAAGCCGGAAGCACGATGCTGTTCAACACGCTGATTGCGCTCGTGCTGGTCTACGTCGTGATGTGCGCGATGTTCGAGTCGCTGATCTATCCGGCCGCGATCCTGACCACGTTCCTGTTCTCGATCTTCGGCGTGTTCTGGCTGTTCTGGATCACCGGCACGACCTTCACGATCATGGCCTCGATCGGCGTGCTGATCCTGATGGGCGTGGTGGTCAACAACGGCATCGTGATGATCGTGCACATCAATCAGCTGCGTCACGCCGGACTCGATCGGCGCGCCGCCCTGGTGCAAGGCGCGAAGGACCGCCTGCGCCCGATCCTGATGACCATGGGCACGGCGATACTCGGCATGGTGCCGCTGTGCATCAGCAATGCGGGTGTCGGCGGCGGCAATCTCGCGTACTACCCGATGGCGCGTGCGATTGCGGGCGGCCTGATTTTCTCCACCCTTGTGAGCCTGCTTATCCTGCCGACTATCTACTCGCTGCTCGATGACGCAAGCCTGTGGGCCAAGCGCATCGTGCGCGATGCGAAGGCGCGCTGGAGACCGCAGGAGGCGTAGACGGTTTAGGGAAACCTTCACGCGCGCGCGACGAAAATCGCGCGCATGACTTCCCGGCGCGCTCATCTCTTCTCCACACCGGCTTTGGAAGATGCGGCGTCGGGTGCTGCCGCGTCGCTCGGCGCTGCGGTCGAAGCCGGTCGAGATGCGATACATCAGCCCGTCACGCCATCGTCGGTTGCACCGCTCACGCCCTTGCTCGCGCGCTTCGGTCGCATGGGCGACATGGTGCTGCAGGCGCCGCTGCTGCATTTGCTGCATCGACGCTACGGGCGCCCCTGCATCCTGTTGAGCGCCGGACCGTGGCCGCGTGCGCTATATCGCGACAGCGACGATGTCGCTGCGATCTGGCAGTTGCGTGGCCGTCACACGCCGTTTGTGCTGAGCCCGCAACGCTGGTTGCTCGCGCGCGCGCTGCGCCAGCACATGGGGCCGATCTACGTCAGCGAGGACATCGTCAAGCAGCGCGACCGCATGCGTGCGCTGCTCGCGCGCGCCGGTGTAGGCGAGGATCGCTGCGTCTTCATCGAACCGGAAACGCAGGTCGACGCGCATTGCGTCGACCGCCTGCTCGAATTCGGCAAGCGCACACCGACCGCTTTCGACGCCGCGTCCTACGCATGGCATGAAGGCGATCTGCAGCGCGCACCGCGCTTGCCGATTCGCGCCGAAGACCGGCGCGACCTCGACGCCTGGCTGCGCAAGCGTGAAATGCATGATGCGCCATTCGTGCTGATCCAGCCGGGCAACAACCGCACGAACCGCCGGCGCGGCAGTCGACAGCTGGACAGCAAGGCGTGGCCGTCGGCGTGCTGGATTGCCGTGATGCAGGCCATCCGCACGCAGCATCCGGACGTGCGCTTCATCCTTTGTGGTGGCGTACAGGAAACCGCGATGCTGCGCGGGATTCGCCAAAGTTGCGCGCTCGATCGTGTCGATGTCGCCACGCGCGATCTGCCGCTGCGCCGCCTGCTCGCGCTCGCCGAACGCGCGCATAGCATGATCGCGGTGGACACCGGTCCGGCGCATCTGGCGGCTGCGGCGGGCTGCCCGTTGCTGGTGCTTTACGGCGAAGACTCCCCGGCGCGTTGGGACCGACGCAGTCCGAACGGAAGCGCCGTGATCAATCTCGGCGGACCGCCGCAACGCTCGCGCGTCGAGGAAATAGCCGTGGACGAAGTGATCGCCGCCTGGCAGCGGCTGGCTAGGGCAGGGAACTGACGGCCGCTTGTGCGGCAAGCGCGAAGCGCCGCTCCAACGCGTCGGTCTGCGGCGCTTGCGCGAACCAGGTGGTCAATATCCGCGCGAGTTCCGCGTCGGGCGCGGTACCGGCGCGCTCGCGCATGCGCGAGGCGAGACGCTGTAATTGATGCTGCATGCGCAGGTCGCGGTCTTCGTCCGGCGTTTCCACGCCCGCGAGAAATTCGAGTTCGACCAGGCGCGCACGCGCCGCAGCATCTTCGGTCGGAGTCGATGCGGCGCTTCGCGCACGATCGAACCGCGTGTCGAGTGCCTGCGCGAGCGCATCCGCCGTAGACGGCGACGCAGCCCACGATGTGGCTTCCGCATGCGCAACGGCACCCGATTCCAGCTGACGCAGCAACGCGTACTTGTGCAGTGCAGAGGTGAAGCGCGACAGGCGCTTCGCGCGCATCGCATCCTGCAGGCGCCGTGCTGCGTCGTCGTAGGCCTTGCGATAGCGCTGTTCGATATTGCGCTCGGGACTCGGCAGCGTCTGCCAGCGTGCGGCGAGCGCGCGCAGCGCGGCCTGCGACGCATCGAGCGGTTGCGCAGCGTCGCGATGCACGGCTTCGATCTGCGCCAGGATAACGTCGGCCTCGGCGCGTGTCGCCGCGTCCGCGGCAGCACGCTCGTTGCGTGCCGCGTCGAGCTTGCCGAACACGGCGTCGCAGTGCTTGCGAAACTCGTTCCACTGCCGCTGATCGGCCGCGCGTCGCCCTTGGCCGAGCGCAGTCCATTCGCGTTGCAGCTCGCGCACTGCACGTGCAGCGTCGCGCAATTCCGCGCCTTGGCCGAGTGCGGCTGCGCGTTCGATCAGGCGGCCGCGCGCGCTTTCGATGCCCGCAGCATGCCCATCGATGCGCGCCGCGAGCGTGGCGATCGCTTCCTTCAAACGCTTGGCAAGCTCGGTGCGTTCGCGCGGCTCGACCGCGTCCAGACCGCGTAATGCATCGCCGAGCTGCTTGCGCAACGCGGATGCCGATTTCCAGTCGATGCTATCGTCCGGTAGTGCCGCGCTCGCCTGCAGCAAGGCCTTGATCTCGTCCGCGTGGCTGCGCCGCACGGCGTCGCGCTTTTCGAAATAGGTTTTGGTCGGCTTGAGCACGCGATGGCACAGCGCATTGAAGCGTCGCGCAAGGCCGGATTCGCGGTCGCCCGCACCTTGCGCCGCATCGAGCCGTTGCCATTCCTCGCGCGCCGCGCGCACGCGCGTAGCGAGTGCGTCTGGATGCAGCCCCGCGCCGGGCAGCGCTTCGATCTCGGCGCACAATGCCTGTCGCCGTTGATCGTTCGACCAGCGCTGCCAGTGCGCGAGTTCGGCATAGCGTGCCTGCAGCGGCGCGACGCGCGCTGCGAGTGTCGCCGGCGTGTCGCCGAGCGATGCGAGCTTGCTCGCGAGCGTGGCATGCGATTCGTGTGCGGCGGAGACATCTCCCGCATCGAGCCGCACTGCGTACTGCTCGACCAGCTGCTCGGTTTCGCGCAAGCGGGTACGCTGCAGCTCGCGCTCGCGTTTGGCCGCCTCGGTTGCCGCCGCGAGCGAGGCGTGGACCTTGGCCTGCGCTGCCAGCAGATCGATGCTCGCGACCGCAGCCGCAACGGTTTCGGCAGTCGCGGCGGTTTCTTCGTCGGGCGGCGTGGCTGCATCGCTGCGGCGTTTCGGTTCGAGCAGGTCGGCGTGCATCTGCCGCAGCAGCGCGAGTGCGCCGCGGAAACGCCCCTGCAATTCGAGCGGCACCGCGCTGCCGAGGCGCTGCCACTCCTGCTCCATCGCACCGCGCGCTTCGACATCCTGTGCTTGCGCCGAGCGCAGCAGGGTCTCAGCTCGCGTACACAGCAACAGCGCCTTTTCGGCGATCGCCTGTGCATCGCCGCTGCCGATGCGCAGGCGCTCGGCCAGTTCGCGCGCGCGACGATAGATGGCCTTGTCGGTCTTGCGTGCGCGCTCGGCGATGCGTTCGAGTGCGCCGATGTCGTGTATGCGCTCAAGCGTCGCCGCGCGCAGGCGCGCATCCGGATCCGCCAGCGCACGCTCCGCGAGCAAGGACTGGCGCGTCACCCGTTCTAGCGCGGCGCCGCGCAGATCGCGGTTGGATGCGCGTGAGGCGATCTCGTCGATCTCGGTCGAAGACAGCGTCTCCAGTTCGGCGACGCGTCGCGTCAGTGGCGGCAGGCGCGAGTCGTCGCTGGAACAGAGCAGGGCAAGATAGGCCCGGCGTGCTGCCGCGCGCACCTGGCCGTCGGCGTCGCCGGTGGAACGTTCGCGCCAGGTTTCGTAATCGTCGATGCGCTTGAGCGCAGCGATGCGCACTTCCGCGTCGGCATCTTCGCGCGCGATCTGCGGCAGTACCGCGATGAGTTCGATATCGCGCAACTCCGCGATCGCTGTGCGGCGTACGGCCGGGTCCTTGTCCTGCCACTTCGGTTTGAACAGCAGTCGCGCGAGCTTTTTCATCTAGAGAGCCCTGGCTCAGAGCAGGCGCTGGAAGATACGGATCCCGGCGAGATATTCGCCGAGGATCATGCCGAAATTCGAAAACAGGAACACCAGCAGCGTGCGCGAGACGCGGTTCTTCCACCAGCCGCGCCATTCGATCACGTCGTCGCGCAGCGACTCGAAATCGGCGACGCGCGGCCGTCGCAGCGACATCTCGACCGCCGCGCTGACTGCGCCGACCGGCACGAACGGGCGGAACGGCTTGAGTGGGCCGATCACCGCCGCGGTGAGCACGCTCAGGATATGTCCGCCGCCGAGCAGCGCGCCGAGCGCAGCAAAACCGCCGGTGAAGAACACCCAGTCCTTGAGCGCGTCCATGCCAAGATGCGCGCCGCGGGTAAATGTATACACGATCGCGCCGAGGATCGCGATGAGCACGCCATAGCCGACCCATTTCGGCCATTGTGCCGCCGGCGGCGCGGCATTCAACGTGCGCAGGGTTTCAGCGGGATTGTCGTGCGCTTCGAGTTCGCGCGACATGCCGGCCAGGTGTCCGGCGCCGATCACCGCGAGCACGCGTTTGGGCGCGAGGCTCGCCTTGGCGCTTTCTTCGCGCAGGCGTGCTGACATGAAGCTGTCGCGTTCGCCGATCAGGCTGCGGAATAGGGGCTCGGACTGTTCGGCGAATTCGTTGAATGCGCCCTGTAGGATGTCGCCCTGCTTGAGTTTCTCGATATCTGCTTCGGCGACCTCGCCGCGCTCGAACAGGCTCGCGACCAAGCCTGCGAGCACACCGAAACGTTGGAAAAAACCGACGCTGTGGTACGCGCGGCGCAGGGTCAGGCTCACTTCGCGATCGATCAGCCAGACCGGCTTGTGCTGCGCTTCGGCCAGTTCCGCCGCGGTCTTCA
>CAZDWH010000040.1:0-18207 GCA_964509025.1 uncultured Rhodanobacteraceae bacterium | reverse complement strand
CCTTTTCAAGAAGGCAGCGGAAGACATCGAGACGATGCCGCGCGCGGACCGCGATTTCACCGTCGTGCCCGCGCACTTCGAGGACAAGAGCGTGATCCGCCTGCCGCCGCCGGTCGACATGCGCGAACTGCTGCTCGCACTCAAGGACGTGCTGACGCGCGCGGAACTGAAGGGTCATCACGCGATCCAGCGCGAGGCGCTGTCGGTGCGCAATCGCATGAGCGACGTGCTCAAGTTCCTCGGCGACGGCGGCTTTCACGGGTTCGAGAAGCTGTTCAATCCCGAGGAAGGCCGTCTCGGCATCGTCGTGACTTTTCTCGCAATGCTCGAACTCGCCAAGGAAAGCCTGATCGAGATCATGCAGGCCGAACCGCTGGCGCCGATCTATCTCAAGTCGCTGGCCGTGCTGGATGCGTAACTCGCGATGAACCCCGATCAACCGGATCAAACCGCGGCCATCGACGGCCGCACCCTCCAACAGAATCTGATTTCCATGATCGAAACCGGACAATTGAAGCGCATCATCGAAGCCGCCCTCCTCGCTTCGACCAATCCGCTGACGATTCCGCAACTGCTGACGCTGTTCGGCGAAACTGAAATGCCGAACCACGACGACGTCGCGCGCGCGCTCGAGGAACTCGCGCACGATTGCGCGACGCGCGGTGTGGAATTGAAGGAAGTCGCCTCGGGTTTCCGTTACCAGGTGCGCAGCGACGTCAACATCTGGGTCTCGCGCCTGTGGACCGAGCGACAGACGCGCTACTCGCGCGCGCAGCTCGAAACGCTCGCGCTGATCGCCTACCGCCAGCCGATCACGCGCGGCGAGATCGAGCAGATCCGCGGTGTCGCCGTGTCGAGCAACATCATCAAGACGCTCGAGGAGCGCGAGTGGATCCGCACAGTCGGCTACCGCGACGTGCCGGGCAAGCCGGAGCTGTTCGGCACCACGCGCACCTTCCTCGACTATTTCAATCTCAAATCGCTCGACGAGCTGCCGCCGCTGGCCGAAATCCGCGACCTGACCGACTACGATCCGCAGCTCGGCCTGGCGCCGGTTGCGATCAATGACGATGCGGCCGCCACTGTCGTCGATGGCGCAGCGGACGAAGACGACATGCGCCCCGCCGCTGGTGACGATGCGGAACCGCGCGACGACGCAACGGTTGCCGCGCCTAGCGAAGAGTCCGAATCCCCTGCCCCCATTTCCACCGACAACAATGAGGCCGCGCCCGAAGTCGACGCGGCCCAACCGGAGCCAACCGCATGAACGCGCCCACATCGCGCACCGTACTCAGCCTCAAACGCGCTCAAGGCGACTCGCCTGACGCGCCCGCATTCGAGGATCGCCTGCACAAAGTGCTCGCCAACGCCGGCCTCGGCTCGCGTCGCGTGCTCGAACAGCGCATCGAGCGCGGCGAAGTCCGCGTTAACGGCAAGACCGCCGAACTCGGCTCGAGCGTGCGCTCGGGCGACCGCGTCGAACTCGACAACAAGCTGTTCGCCGTGATCAACGACAGCGCCGAGCGTGCACAGGTGCTGATCTACAACAAGCCCGAAGGCGTGGTCGCGACGCGTGAGGATCCCGAGGGCCGCGCGACGATTTTTGAAACCCTGCCGCAGCTCAAGGGCGCGCGCTGGATTTCCGTCGGCCGCCTCGACATCAACACGACCGGTCTGTTGCTGCTCACGACCGACGGCGCGCTTGCGCATGCGCTGATGCATCCCTCGACCGAAGTCGAGCGCGAGTACATCTGCCGCGTGCACGGCGAAGTGCCTGACGAAGTGCTGGAGAAACTGCAAAGCGGCATCGAACTCGACGACGGCCCGGCGCGCTTCGACGAACTCGCGGTGATCAGCCGCGGCGACAGCCACTCCTGGTTCCGCGTAGTGATTCGCGAAGGCCGCAACCGCGAGGTGCGGCGCATGTGGGAATCGCAGGGGCTGATGGTCAGCCGCCTGAAGCGCATCCGCTACGGCAATGTCGAACTGCCGCGCGGCCTGCTGCGCGGGCAGAGCGAAACGCTCGCGCCCGAACTGGTCAAGACGCTGCGCGACCTCGTCGGTGCCGGCGATCCGGAACCGTCGCTGACGCTGCAGCCGGTGATCAATCAGCGCCGCGCCAAACCGTCGAACGAATACCGCCCGGAACCGCGTTCGCAGCAAGCCTGGAGCGGCGGCCTCGCCGACGAGGCGCGCGAGCTGCGCGCGTTCGATCGCATCCGCGACGACGGGCCGTTCCGTCCGGGCGCGAAGAAAGGCAAGAAACGCGGCAAGGGGCAAGGTCCAGGTCCGCGCGGCGCGGGGCCGGGTCGCGGCGGCAATGCATCACAGCAGCCAGGCGCACGCCAAGGGCAGCAGCGTCGCGGCAAGAGTCGCAGTCAAGGCGCCGGACAGGTGCAGATCGGCGTATACCAGCCACCCGCGCGCACCTGGTTTGCTGGCGACGAGCGTCCTGCGCGCGGCAATCGTCCGCCGCGCGGTCCGCGTCAGGGCGGTGAAGGCGCAGGCAATCGCGAAGGCGGCAATCGTTTCGGCGGAAATCGCGGCGACACGGGCAATCGCGCAGGCAATCGTGACGCAGGCAATCGCTTTGCCGGCAATCGCGACGGCGGCAACCGTTCCGGCGGCAATCGCGACGGCGGAAATCGTTTTGGTGGTGATCGCGCAGGTGGAAACCACAGCGGTGGCAACCGCGCGCCGGGCAATCGCGCACCCGGTAATCGTGCTGGCGGCGATCGCGGCGGCTACGCCGCACAGGGCCAGCACCGTCCGTTTCGCCAGGAGGAAGGCCTGCCTCGCGACGACATCGGCAACCGCATCGGCCCGGGGGATCGACCCGGCGGCGGGCGTCCGAAACGCCGCTTCAAGCCGCGCTCACCGTAGGCAACGCAAACAAAAACGGCGAGGAAAATCCTCGCCGTTTTGCTTTACCGGGGCATCCTTGCCCACGCACGACGGTCAATCCAGCTTGAGCGCTTTCTTGCTGCTGTCGCGGCGCTTCTGCTCCTTGGCGCGGTAGTCGGCTTCGCAGCCGTTGCGCTTGACCATCACGCAATCGAGATAATCCGTGACCTCGACCAGCGCGGCGCGGATCGCCTTGCCCGCCGGGGTGTTTTCCTCGTGCGCGAGCGAGCCGCCGAAGCCGCCTTTGTATACGCCGACGGCGATGCCGCTGCTCTTGCTGCGGCCTTCGACCGTGCGCGAGTAGTCGATGTCGCCCGTGGTTGTGTTGATCACGCGGATATCGACCGCGAGATAGGCTTCGCTCGACTTGCCGCCAAGGCTGAAGCCTTTTATCGCTAGGCCACCGCCGGTGCCCGAGGTGTTTTCCTCGTACGCAGTCACCGTGCCGGTGACCAGGTACTGCGCGCCGGTCAGCTTGCCGATCTTGGCACCGGTGCCCGGAGCGACGCGGCCGGATGCCGCGAGGTTCTGCTCCTCGAGCACGTTCTGCAGCTTGTTGCGCTCGACCACGCGGAAGTCGCCGCTTGACGACAGCTCGTTGGAGAGCATGCCGGACAGCTCCCAGCCCACGCCACCGCGCCACCAGGCGGCGCCGGTTTCATTGCGGAATTCAGCGACTCCGATCGCGGGGCGCCCATCGCCCGCCGCCATTGCGCTGCCCGCTCCCATCACACTCGTGATCGCGAAAGCGATCGCCGCCATTTGCTTCTTCATGCTGCATTCCCCACCGGTTGGTTGACGATGACGGGCATTCTAGTCCGCCGTATTTCTGCATACCAGCGCACAATTCACGCAAGCATCGCCAAATGCATCACATTCGGCCGTGTCGCGCGCCTGATCCATATAGACGCAATTTGCGGTAAAATCGGATCAGGGCATTGGTCGAGCTGTCGTGCGCGAGCGCAGGCTCGCCGTCAGCAGCGATTTCCGCATAGGTACGCTGTGCCAGCTGCTTGCCAAGTTCGACGCCCCACTGGTCGAAGGAATCGATGTTCCAGATCACGCCCTGGACGAAGGTCAGGTGTTCGTACAGCGCGACCAGCGCGCCGAGCGCATGCGGCGTCAGGCGCCGCGCCAGCAGCGTATTGCTCGGACGATTGCCGTCGAACACGCGATGCGGCACGAGCCATTCCGGCGTGCCTTCCGCGTGCACCTGTTCGGCGGTCTTGCCGAAGGCCAGTGCCTCGCTTTGCGCGAACAGATTGGCCATCAGCAGGTCATGCTGGTCGTGCAACGGACTGAGCGGCTCGCACACACCGATGAAATCGCACGGAATCAGACGCGTGCCCTGATGCACGAGCTGATAGAACGAATGCTGGCCGTTGGTGCCCGGTTCGCCCCACCAGATCGCCGACGTGTCGTAACCGACGCGCGCGCCGTCGAGTTTCACCGACTTGCCATTGCTCTCCATTGTCAGCTGCTGCAGGTACGCCGGGAAGCGCTTGAGGTATTGCACGTACGGCAGCACGGCCTGCGTGTGCGCACCGAGGAAATTGCCGTTCCAGATGCCGAGCAAGGCCATCACGACCGGCAGGTTCTGCGCGAACGGCGCGCTGCGAAAATGCTCGTCCATCGCATGGAAACCATCGAGCATTTCGCGGAACTGCTCGGGTCCGATCGCGAGCATGGTCGACAGGCCGATCGCCGAATCCATCGAATAGCGCCCGCCGACCCAGTCCCAAAACTCGAACATGTTGGCCGTGTCGATACCGAACTTCGCCACTTCGGCCGCATTGGTCGAGACCGCGACGAAATGCTTGGCGATCGCCTGATTTTGATTGACATCGTCCTTCAGACCGGCCAACAGCCACGCGCGCGCGGCGCGCGCGTTGGCCATCGTCTCTTGCGTCGTGAAGGTCTTCGAGGCAACGATGAACAGGGTTTCCGCCGGATCGAGATCACGCGTCGCCTCGTGGAAATCCGCACCGTCGACATTGGATACGAAACGGAAATCGATATCGCGTTGCCCGCGCTGATCGACGCTGTAAGCGCGCAGCGCCTCGTAGGCCATCACCGGCCCAAGATCGGAGCCGCCAATGCCGATATTGACGACATGGCGCATGCGCTTGCCGCCATGCCCTTTCCACTCGCCCGCGCGCACGCGCGTTGCGAACGCGCCCATGCGTGCGAGCACTTCATGCACGCCAGGCACCACATCGATGCCGTCGACTTCGATGCACTGATCCTTGGTCGCACGCAGCGCCACGTGCAACACCGCGCGTTTTTCGGTGATATTGATCTTGTCGCCGCGCCACATCGCGTCGATGCGTGCGCGCAGGCCGCATTCGTCGACGAGCTGCAGCAGCGTCTGCAGCGTGGCCGCGTCGATACGCTGCTTGGAATAATCGAGATACCAGCCCGCGGCGTCGAGAGTATATTTTTCACCACGCTGCGCATCGGCCGCGAACAATTCACGCAGATGCGTATCGCGCAGGCGTTCGCGATGCGTGGCCAGCGTGCGCCACGCGGCGGTTTCGACCGGATTCGTCATGTCAGGGAATTTCCTGTAGCGGGCACGAGCGTGCCGCGCGAGTGGCCTTGTTCGGCGAGGTATTCGAGCCAGCGATTGAGGAAGCTCGCCATGCGCATGCGGTGCGCGAACAGCGTTTTCGTTTCCGGAAACGCGCCGAGCGCATGCCACATGTGCTTGCCGACGTGACAATGCGAGACCTCGGCCACATGCGCATCGCTGTACATGCGCAGCCATGCCGACGGCGAAGATTCGCCGGTCTCTGGATCGGGCTTGCAATATGTAAGCTTGAGTTCGATCGTGTACGGATGCAGCTCGATGATTTCGAGTTGCACGTCGAGGCCGTCGTCGACCGTCGACACATAGCGCCCGGGCGCCAGCGACTGCGGCGCGAACAGGCGCGCCAGCCGATGATAGTTCTCCGCGTATAGGCCCATCAGATACGCGAACTTCGACGGCAGTACCGCTTGCGGTTTTTCGACGACGTGCGACATGGATGCATCATAAGCAGCGCTCGTGCGCGCTGCCAGACTTGTCAGCGCACGGTGATGCGAGTAGCTTGAGAGTTCCTCGCGTGAACCGAATGCGCCTCGCTCTCAAGCTTGCGGCATATTCCGGTGTCGCGCTTCGACAGGCTCAGCGCGAACGGAACCTTCCGGCCCTAAAACATGTGCTTTTCGATGCCGAGCGAGGAAAGGATCTTGCTCGCGATTTCCTCGATCGACGTGTGCGTCGTGTTCTGTACCGGAATGCCTTCGCGCTTGAACAGCTTGTCGGCGAGTTCGAGTTCACGGCGGCACTGCTCGATCTTGGCGTAGCGGCTACCCGGCTTGCGCGCCTCGCGCACCTGCGCGAGACGGTGCGCGTCGATATCGAGGCCGAACAGGCGCGGTTTGTAGGGCTTGAGACGCGGCGGAATTTCGAGTCGGTCGAGGTCGTCCTCGGTCAGCGGATAGTTCGCTGCCTTTACGCCATAGTGCAAGGCCATGTAGAGGCAGGTCGGCGTCTTGCCGACACGCGATACGCCGACGAGAATCACCTCGGCTTCGGCATAGTTCACATTGATGCCGTCGTCATGCGTCAGCGCGTAATTGGTCGCCTCGATGCGCGCCTCGTATTCGCTGAAATTCGTGAGGCCGTGCGCGCGGCCAACGGTGCGCGCGCGCTTCATGCCGAGTTCGGCCTCGAGCGGCGCGATGAACGGCGCAAAAATATCGAGCATCAGGGCGCCGGAACTCGCGAGAATCTCGCTGATCGCCGGATCGACCACGGAATTGACCAGGATCGGCCGTTTGCCCGTACCCTGGCAGCGATTGCGGATGCGCGCGACCGCGGCCTCGGCCTGCTCGGCCGAGTCCACGAACGGAATGCGCACGGTGTCGAATTCGACGCCCTCGAACTGGGTCAACACGGAATGGCCAATGGTTTCGGCCGTGATGCCGGTGCCGTCGGATACGTAAAAAACACTGCGTGGCATAGGTTCGACGCTGTACTGCGGTGAACCAAAGTTTAAGGCAACGCGGCCAAAACAGCGCGCCGCGCTTGTTTCGCAGTGCACAAAGCCCGAAAATTACGCCTTCGTTGCACCCCTCCCTGCTGCCCGCGTCCAAAATACGGAGAAACCCTTGAGCGATCTCGTCCTGTGGCTCGATCAACTGCGCCTGTCCGATTTAGGCAAAGTCGGCGGCAAAAACGCCTCGCTCGGCGAAATGATCGGCAATCTGGCCAAACTTGGTGTGTCGGTACCGGGCGGATTCGCAACGACCTCCGATGCGTTCAAGCAATTCATCGCGCAGAGCGGCTTGGCTGATCGCATCCAGAAGAAGCTCGCCACGCTCGATGTCGACAATGTCGATGCGCTGACCCAAGCCGGCGCGGAAATCCGCCAGTGGGTGATCGACACCCCGCTGATCCCCGAATTCGACCAGGCAGTGCGTGCGGCCTACGCCAAGCTGTGCCAAGACGCTGGCAATCCGAACACTTCCGTAGCCGTGCGCTCGTCGGCGACCGCGGAAGATCTGCCCGATGCCTCGTTCGCCGGCCAGCAGGAAACCTTCCTCAACGTCTGCGGCGCGGACGACGTGATCCACAAAGTCAAAGAGGTGTTCGCCTCGCTCTACAACGACCGCGCGATCGCCTATCGCGTGCATCACGGCTTCGCCCATGAAGACGTGTTCCTTTCCGCCGGCGTGCAGCTGATGGTGCGTTCGGATGTGGGCGCCTCTGGCGTGCTGTTCACGCTCGATACCGAGTCGGGTTTCCGCGACGCGGTATTCGTCACCGCGAGCTACGGCCTTGGCGAAATGGTCGTGCAGGGCGCCGTCAACCCGGATGAGTTCTACGTCTACAAACCCACACTCAAGGCCGGCAAGCCCGCGATCCTGCGCCGCCAGATTGGCGCCAAGCAGCAGCGCATGGTGTATTCGAGCGCGCCGGGCGAACGAGTACGCATCGAGGAAGTGCCGGCGAACGATCGCGCCGCTTTCAGCATCAGCGACGAGGACGTGCACGAACTCGCGCGCCAGTCGCTGATCATCGAGCAGCACTACGGCCGCCCGATGGACATCGAATGGGCCAAGGACGGAAATACTGGAAAAGTATACATCGTGCAGGCGCGCCCCGAGACGGTGAAGTCGCGCGCGCGCGCGACGCAGATCGAGCGCTATCACCTGCGCGCACGCGGACCCGTGCTCGCCGAAGGCCGCGCGATCGGGCAGAAGATCGGCGCTGGCAAGGCGCGCGTGATCCGCTCGCTCAAGGACATGAGCCGCGTCGAGCCCGGCGATGTCCTCGTCGCCGACATGACCGATCCCGATTGGGAACCTGTGATGAAACGCGCCGCGGCGATCGTCACCAATCGCGGCGGCAGAACCTGTCACGCGGCGATCATCGCGCGCGAACTCGGCGTCCCCGCTGTCGTCGGCACGGGCGACGCGCTCGACAAGATCCCCGACGGCGCCGAAGTCACTGTGTCCTGCGCCGAAGGCGATACTGGCACGATCTATAGCGGCAAGCTCGCTTTCGAGAAGGTCACGGCCGACCTCACGCACATGCCGCCGGCGCCGCTCAAGATCATGATGAACGTCGCCAATCCCGAGCGCGCGTTCGATTTCGCCATGTTGCCGAACGCCGGCGTCGGCTTGGCACGCCTGGAAATGATCATCGCGAGCCACATCGGCGTGCATCCCAAGGCCCTGCTCGAATACTCATCGCAGGACAAGGAGACCAAGCACAAGATCGACGAGAAGCTCGCAGGCTACGGCGATCCGGTGCAGTTCTACGTTGATCGTCTCGCCGAAGGCATCGCGACCATCACCGCCGCGTTCGCGCCGAATCCGGTGATCGTGCGCCTGTCCGACTTCAAGTCGAACGAATACGCCAACCTGATCGGCGGCAAACGCTACGAGCCGCACGAAGAAAACCCGATGATCGGCTTCCGCGGCGCGAGCCGCTATGTCGATCCCTCGTTCAAGGCCGCGTTCGCGCTCGAATGCCGCGCGATGAAGAAAGTGCGCGAGGAAATGGGCCTCGCCAACGCCTGGGTGATGATCCCGTTCGTGCGCACGCTCGACGAAGGCCGCAAGGTGGTCGAGGTGCTCGCGGAAAACGGCCTCAAGCAGGGTCAGGATGGATTGAAGATAATCATGATGTGCGAACTGCCGTCGAATGCGCTGCTCGCCGAGGAATTCCTCGACATCTTCGACGGCTTCTCGATCGGTTCGAACGACCTGACCCAGCTCACGCTTGGCCTCGACCGCGACTCGTCGATCGTCGCGCACCTGTTCGACGAGCGCGATGCGGCAGTGAAGAAGCTGCTCAGCCTCGCAATCAAGACCGCGAAGGCCAAGGGCAAGTATGTCGGCATCTGCGGTCAGGGCCCGAGCGACCACCCCGATCTCGCACAGTGGCTGCTCGAACAGGGCATCGAGTCGGTGTCGCTCAATCCCGATACCGTCGTCGACACCTGGTTGTTGCTGGCCAAGGCATCTGCTGCAGCCAGTTCTTACGCGTAGTTTATCCGGCAAACCCGCCGCACGATTGTTGCGTGCGGCGGTTGACAGATTCTCTCCCGCTATGCTTTAGTCGCGCACTGTGTGAACTGACTCACACTTTCGACCGGGGAGGTCGCATGAAATTGCTGAAGAGTATTCTGTTTTTTCTGAGTGTGTTTGTTGGTGCGCCCGCGATGGCGCAAAGCATCGATACGAATCCGCAGTGGAACGGTACGACTTTCATCAGTTCCTTCGGCGTCACCGACACTGCAACGTATGGTCAAATCATTACGATCTTCACACCGACGGTGCTGTTCGACTACAGCTTCCAGATCGGCAACTGCTCGGCGCCGGTAACATTCCGCGGCCACATCTACGCCTGGAACGGAACGCAGGCTACCGGGGCAAGCTTGTATGACAGCCCGATTCAGAACGTTCCGGCCGACGCGTTTTACCACCGCGTAACCTTCACGCCACCGGCGGCCGTCCCACTGAATGCCGGTCAATATGTCCTGTTCGCCAGCACCTCCCAAGATCAGGCAGCGGCGCCAGCGTCTGCTTGCCGCTGGGGTGCGCTAACCAACAACACGACCTATCCCTTCGGGCAATTCGTGTTCCTCAACAACAATACGAATGTGGCGGCATGGACCAGCCAAGCCTGGAGCAATATCGGCGAAGATCTCGCGTTCAGTGCGACCTTCCCCGCCATCACGCCGGCACCTGCGCTGTCGCCGTGGAATCTTGCTCTGCTTGTGCTGTTGCTGCTCGGCGTGGCCATGGTCGCCACGCGCTGGCACTTCGCGCGTAGCAAATAGCACGCAGCAAGTTGCAAAAAACATGCGGGTCGATCGAAGGATCGGCCCGCTTTTTTGGGGCTTCGGAAAGTTTCTTTCGCACGGCGATGCGCTTCAACCTCGCCCTTGAAGCTCGACAACGTTTCGCCCCGAACGCCGCATTGCGTTTTCAGGGCTTCCGTCCAGGCATCGCACTTGCTATCATAAGCGGCTCGGCACTACTCGGTGCCGAACGCCATCAGGCGATGTGGGGCATCCTGGCCGCTCCGCATAGAAGACGTGGGGCTATAGCTCAGCTGGGAGAGCGCTACAATGGCATTGTAGAGGTCATCGGTTCGATCCCGATTAGCTCCACCACTCTTTGAGCTCGCAAGAGCACGGTTTCCGGCGTCCCCATCGTCTAGAGGCCCAGGACATCGCCCTTTCACGGCGACGACAGGGGTTCGAATCCCCTTGGGGACGCCAATTCGTTCAAAAAAGCCGGCCTTGTGCCGGCTTTTTTATTGTTTCCTCACGCGGCGCCAGCGCTGGCATTCTGCAGAAACTCGGCGAACGCCTGCGTCACATTTGCGTGCTCGAACAGCACACCGCTGCGCGCGCGAATCTGCGTGCGCAGCGCGTCGCACTGCGCCGTATCGGCGAGCAGCGCTGTCGCCTTGTTCGCGTAGTCGTCGGCGCTCGATGCGACGAGATCCTCAATCCCCATCATGCCGAGCATGCCGGAAGTCTGCCGTCCACGCGCCATCGCACCCTGCCACGCGAGCACGGGCGCCCCCACGCCGAAGGCATCTAGACTGGTAGCGCCGCCCGAAAAACCCGATGAGTCGAGGATCAGCGCAGCGCGCGCGACGGCGCCGAGGTAACTCGCATACTGCTGCGCCGGCAGGAATACGAGCGCATGCGCCGGATCGAGTCCATGCGCGCGGAACGCGCCTTCGATGCGCGCGCGGAACAGGTTGGCCACGCCGCTGCTGCGCGTGAAGAAGCCGATGCGTGCGCCGCTGCGCGCAGCGATCTGCGCTAGCGTCGCATCGAATGCCGGCGTGAGCTTCAGATGATTCTGCAGGCACAGCGCAAGTGGCGCCCCTCGCGCGTGCGCATCGAGCCAGGCGCCGTCGCCTGCGGGCGATGGCGCCTGCGGACAGGCGCCGAGGCCCGGCAGTTGCACGAGCCGCTCGCGATAATGCCGCTGCGCATCGGGTGGTTCGAGTGCCGCGCCGCTGATGAAGTAGTCGATGTTTGCCAGTCCGCTCGTCGCCGGATGGCCGTACAGCGCACATTGCGCCGGCGCGAGACGCAATGCGCCGAGCACGTGATGGCGCGGATCCATGCCGGTCTCGGGATAGATCAGCACGTCGAGTTCGGCGGCGCGGATTTTCGTCGCGAGAGCCAGCGCATCGTCGTGCACCTGATCGAACGCCGCGACGCGCTGCGCAATCTGCTGCGTGCTCGCATCGCGCGCTTCGCCGCCGTACCACACGCGCACATCGAAGCGCGCGGGATCGAGCGCGCAGATCAGCTCGCGGGAATATCGCGATACGGTGTGCTGCATCAGATGACTGCTGACGACGCCGACACGCAGACGCCCGCCGTGCGCACGCGCGCGCCAGGCACACGGCTGCAGCAGCTGCGGTGCGCAGGCTGCGAGCACACGCTGCACGAGATCGCCGAAGCGCGCCTGCAAATCCGTGTTGTCGCGATCCTGATAGTGCAGACGGAACGTCGCGACGCCGCAGATCGCCTCGTAGGCGCGCTGGCGCTGCGTGGGCGTGTCGAGTCTGAGAGCAGCGGCAAGCTCGTCGAGTCCCGCGCCAAAACGCGCGCGCTCCGCATCGACCTGCGCCTCGTCGCGATACACCGATGGCAGCGACAGCAGCCGCGCCCAGCGCAGGCGCTCGCCATGTCGCGTGTCCGCGCCCACGCGCGCGAGCGCGACACGCGACTCGTCGATCGCACCGCTTTCGGACAGGGTGAGCGCGAGTTCGGCCGAGATATCTGCATCCTCGGGCGCAAGTTCGTCCGCCTTGCGCAGCGCGGTCAACGCGCCTTCGATATTATGACGCAGGCGTTCTGCCACGCCGAGGGCGCTCCACCATGCCGCGCGATCTGGCTGCCGTGCGATGGCGGCCTGCGCGTATTGCACGGCTTCGCGGCCGCGCCCCAGTTCCACCAGTACTTCGGCGAGACTGCCGCTGGCCTGCGCGCTGTCCGGCTGCGCGCCGTGCGCAAGCTGCAGCAAGGACAGCGCTTCCTCGAACTGGCCCAGGTGTCGCAGCAGGTTGCCAAGCGCGAGCGCGATATTTGGATCGCCCGGGCGCCAGCCCAGCGCCTGGCGATAGATCTTATGCGCCTCATCGAGCTTTCCAATCGCTTCGTACGCGAGTCCGAGGTTGTAAGCGGCCTCGACATAGCGTTCGCGCGCGCGCAGCGCCGCAAGAAATGCGCCGACCGATTCCGCGTGCTGCCCCATCCGCCGCAGCGTCACGCCGAGATTGTTGTGCGCTTCGGCAAAGCCCGGACTGAGCTTGACGCAGGCGCGCAGATGCTTCGCCGCCAGCGGCAAATTGCCGACCTGCAACGCGCATACGCCGAGCAGGTGCCACGCGCTCGCGTGCGTCGGATCGAGCTTCACCGCGCGCTGATAGTGGCTCTGCGCAAGCCCCAGCTGTCCGGCGCGATGCTGGATGATGCCCTTCTGCAGCTGTTCGATCGCCAGGCGTTTGTCGTCCGCGCTCATGCATCAACTCTTTCGATTGCCAGCGCACATTGTCGGCACTGGCGCGCGCGCGGGCAATCCGCCCTAGAATCGTCCATCCCGATTCGAGTCTGTCCGATGCCGACGAAAGCCGCCGCGCCCGCACTGGAATTTCCGACGTTCAACCACAGTTCGCGCATCCGCGTCGGCATCGGTGGCTGGACCTATGCGCCATGGCGCAACAACTTCTATCCGGCCAAATTCGCGCAAAAACGCGAACTCGAATACGCCAGCCGCCAGCTGCGCGCGATCGAGATCAACGGCACGTATTATTCACCGCAGAAGCCGGCGACGTACGCACGCTGGTGCAGCGAGACGCCCGGCGGCTTCGTGTTCTCGCTCAAAGCGCCGCGCTACACGACCGACCGGAGGACGCTTGCCGATGCGGGTAAAGCGATCGACGATTTCGTGTTCGGCGGTCTCGCCGAATTCGGCGACCGTCTCGGCCCGATCCTGTGGCAGCTGCCGCCGTACAAGGCGTTCGAGCGCGCCGATCTCGCGGCGTTTCTCGACCAACTGCCGCGCGATCTCGACGGCTACGCGCTGCGCCATGTGCTCGAAGTGCGGCATGCAAGCTTCAAGTGTGCGGAGTATCTTGAACTCGCGCGCAAGTATCGCGTGCCGACCGTGTTTACCGATTCGCCGAAATATCCGTCCTTCGCCGACCTCAGCGGCGATTTCGTCTATGCGCGTCTGATGCGCAGCGAATCCGGCATCGCGACCGGCTATGCAGCAACGGGCCTCGACGTCTGGGCGCAGCGCGCGAAGCTGTGGAGCACGGGCGGCGAGCCTCCTGATCTGCCGCGCGTGGCGTCCTCGCCCACCTCCGCGCCGATAGCATCGCGCGATGTTTTCATCTATTTCATCAGTGCCGCGAAGGAACGCAACCCTGCAGCGGCGCAGGCTTTGCAAGGGCGCTGCGTAGATTGATCTTCGCGGCGGGCGATCGAAGATGCGCGCACACGCATTCGCGCGAATGGGTTATGCTCGAGCTACAGGGTCGTAGCAACATCGCCAGGAGTGGCGATGCAGGGGACCTAAGACTCGCATGAAATCGCCTGTCATCGGCCGGTATTTCCGCGCAGCGATCGCTGGTATCAGCGCGGTCGCTCTGCAACAGTGGCCGATTTCCTACGAAATCGATCTGTACGGCACGCACGCGTCAGCCTCGCTTGCGCATCTGCACGCAGGCCTGCTGCTCGCGCTCGCGATGGCATTCCGCGATCGCCTCTATCTGCGCACGGCCTTCGTCTGCGTCTTCATCGGCTGGCAGTTCCGCGCGGTGATGATCGGCTACAGCGGCCTGCAGCTCGCAATCGGGCTGCCGTTCCAGCTCGCCATGTATTTCTGGACCGTATGGTGCGCGCGACTGATCGGCTGGCCGCCCGCGGCGCCGCGCGAAGTCACGCGTGATGATGTCGCGCACTTCGCCATCATCGGGTTGCTGCTCTACCCCTTCGGCTGGTCGGCGATCGACTTCGCGACCAACTGGCTCGATCCGACCGTCACTCTCTCCGCGGCGCTCAACGACGCGGCGCAGGTGTTTTTCGCCAAGCATTTCGGCGTATCGATCATCGCGCTGCCATTGTTGCTGCTGATCAACGAGAAGCCGCGCCGACGCGAGCGGCTCGGTACGGTCGATGGCTTCGTGTGGGGCCTGCTGCTGGCCGGCGTCGGCGTCAACCTGTTCGTCGCGCTTGCCCTGGACAGCATCAACGCGCGCGGTTTCGGTTTGATCTCGGCGATCCTCGATTATCGCTTCGCGCTCGTCGCAGTGCTCACCTGGTGCGCGTTGCGCATGAATCTGCGCCTGGTGATGCCATTGCTCATTTCGGTGCAGCTGCTGCTCGTCGTCGCGCTGGCGCAGGCAACGCCGCATGTCGAAGGCACACTCGGCCTGCTCGCTCTGCTCAAGGTCGCCTTCGAGCTGAGTGTGCTGCAGCTGCTGATCGTGGTGCTGCTGATCATGCAGCGCGATGGCGAGAAACTGCTCGATCATCTGCGCGAAGAATCGCAACGCGAAGCGATCACCGGACTGCGCAACTTGAACGGTCTGCGTGCGCAACTGCAGCGCATGCCGCTGACGCCGAACGAGATCGCTTACCTCAGCCTCGCCAATCTCGACCGTCTCGCCGGTGGTTTCGGCCTGCGCGCGCAGGAGGCGCTGATGCAGGATGTGGCGGCGCATCTGTCCGAATTCGTCGATTGCTACCACATGGGCGTGGGCCAATTCGCCCTGCTCGCGCGGCGCGCGAGCGCGACGACGTGGAACGAGGTTCTGCAGCGGCTTGAGCGCTACGACTTCCACTACGCCGGCGAATCCCTGCGCCTGACGCCTTATCTAGGCATTGCCGCACTCGAAGGCGTAACGCGCCAGCAGATCGACGCCGCGCTCGACGCCGCCTCGACCGCCGCGCAGGACGCCGCGCTGCGCGGCGAAACGTCGCCGGTACGCGCGCGTCTAGCGATGGTATCGGGCGCCAGCTCGGCCAGCCGCGACGCGCTTGCGCTCGGCTCGCTCGCGCTCGCGCGCGTGCAGGCGCGCGAAGTCGAACTGTACTTTCAGGCGATCAAGCGCCTCGACGAGCCGGTCGATCAGCCCATCCGCTACGGCGAGATCCTGTGCCGCTTGCGCGACGATCACGGCAAGCTGCTGATGCCCGCCACGTTCATCCGCGAACTCGAAGCGCGCTCGCGCTCGGCCGAACTCGACATCGCCGTGATCGATTGTCTATTCGATACCTTGCGTGCCTTGCCGCATGGAATCGGCGCATTGCGTCTCGGCGTCAACCTGACCGGACGCAGCCTGCTGTCGGACCGCTTCCGCGGCTTCATTCTCGGCGAACTCGACCGCGCGCCGATCGCGCCATCGTCGCTGTGTTTCGAGATCACCGAGAGCGAGGCGATCGCGCATTTCGGCGATGCGCGCCGCCTGCTCGACGAGCTGCGTCAGCGCGGCTGCCTGATCGCGCTCGACGACTTCGGCGTCGGCATGCAGAGTTTCGAGCGCCTGCGCGAGCTGCCGTTCGACATCATCAAGATCGACGGCTCGTTCGTGCGCGGCGTCACCGCGCGCGGGCGCGACTACGAACTCGTGCGCGCCTCGGTCGCGGTCGCACGCGCCTGCGGCGCGGACGTCATCGCGGAGTACGTCGAGAATGCGGAGATCGCCGCATGCCTGCGCGAACTCGACGTGCCCTGGGGTCAGGGGCACTATTTCGGCGTGGCCCAGCCGATCGCGCAGGTGCTGCGCAACGGCACACGGGTGTCAGCGTAGGCGCGCCTATCCCGCTCGACGCAGGGACCAGAACGGAATCTCGCGACGCAGCGCATAGCCATTGCGCAGATACAGCTGCACCGCGTGATGGTTCTCCTGACTCACGTGCAGAAATGGCGTGAGCCCGCGCGCGTGATTGTCATTGGAGAGGAACGCCAGCAGGCGCCGTGCGTAGCCGCGGCCGTTGAAATCCGGATGCACGCAGATCGCGCTCATCTCGGTCCACGCGTCCATGCCCATGCGTTCGCCACTGATTGCCGCGAGCCGACCATCTACATAGATGCCGAAGTAGCGCCCGAGATCCATCGTGCGCGGGCGGAAGTAATGCGGATAGACGAGCGCCGTCAGCGCGAGCACATCGGCGCGATGCGCCTCATCGAGTTGGATGATCGGTGGACCATCGACCTCGGCGATCGGCGCTGCGCAAACCATCTGCGCCAGCATCGCAAGCTTTTCCAGCTTCCAGCCTCGCGGCGGCACCGGCACGCGGCCGAGCAGCAGCACCGTATCGTTCGCAGGTACGAGCGCGGCGAGCGCGGTCGACACGTCGAACTGTTCGTCAGCAACGCCGAGAAACGGCGCGACTTGCGCCGGATAACGCGCCGCCTCGCTGTCGCGCAACGCGAGCGCGCGATGTCGGCTGATCAGCGATTCCCAGACCGGGTTGTCGAGCGGGTGATTTTCCATCTGCGCTGACGCGATGGCTCAACTCGCTTCGTAGCTGCGCAACGACCGTGCGATCAAGCCCACGCCACCGAACAGCAGCACGAGCATCAGCAGCGTGTTGAACAGGCTCGTCGGGCGGAAGTAGATGTGCATGTTTGCGATCACGCCGACGATCACGATCAGCAGGCCCGCAACCGTCAGCAGCCAGCCGATCACCGACTTGCCGTTGAAGAACAGCATGCCGACGCCGAGGATGAAAGGAATCAGCGAAAGGCCGAAGGAATCGTAGCCCCACAGCATCCACCCACCGCCGGTCACGGTGACCTGATTGAGCAGCAGCCATCCGCCCGCAACAGCCAGTGCGAACCCGAACAGGAATTGTCCGATACCGCCCGGCGTGCCGCCCGCGCCTGAAATTGCCACGATCCCCTCTCCTTCAAATTTAACTGCGTGGTCGCACGGCGCATCCCGCTCGCAGCGAGCGCCAAGCCATGCGGCACGCAAAGCCATCCTTCTGTCGGAATGGCTCGAACACAGCAGTGGCGCCCTGCGTGGGTCTACTTGCCCTGCTTCTTCGCGGTCTTCTCAGCGCGCTTTTCCTTCAAGGTCTTGGCCGGCTTCTTCTTGGTGTCTTTCTTTTGGTTCATGCCTTTGCTCATGGCCTGTATCCTTCTGTGATGAACGGTAAGCGAAAAAATACGCTGTTGTGCGGCGAATCTCAAACACCCCGTGCATCGCCGCAGCACGAGTTCACACGCGCCACGAACTCGTTTAGTCTCGATCGATGAGCAACGCCCCCACCCAGATCGAATTTCCGCTCGACCGCGATCACGTCGAGCTGCACCACTTGCTCAAGCTTACCGGCGTGTGCGACAGCGGCGGCATGGGCAAGGCGATCGTCGCGAGCGGCGCTGTAACGGTCGATGGCGCGGTCGAGCTGCGCAAGACCTGCAAGATTCGCGCGGGGCAGATCGTGCGGATTGAGGATGTCGTGATTCGGGTGGTTGCTACTGGCTAGCGGGAAACCGCATCGACGTCGATGCGGTCCGCATTCGCGCGAACAAACGCTAAAAGTCCGGCCCGAACACCTGCCGTACTTCACAATCGATCTCCCAACCGTCCGCGATGTGCAGCTCGACGAAGCGCTCCGTTAGTGCGATCGCCTCTTCCATCGACTGCGCATCGAGCATGGCGTAGCCACCGACCACTTCCTTCGTTTCGGTGAACGGTCCGTCCATCACGCTGATTTTGCCGCCGCGCAGACGGACGCGCTTGCCGTTGGCCGTCGG
>CAZDWH010000039.1:0-18436 GCA_964509025.1 uncultured Rhodanobacteraceae bacterium | reverse complement strand
GGCGTACCGCCCGCGCCGGTCGATCAGGTCGGCGAATTCCTGCCCGTGCCGGACCGCTGGCGCATCATGGAATCGCTCGGCTACAAGTTTCCGTGGTACGACCCATACAACCAGAACGTGTGGAAGGGCGACAAGCCGATCGACGGCAAGGATCATTTCCTCGCGCTCAATTTCATCTCTGACACGATCCTGCAGCCGCGCAGCGTGCCGACCCCGGTCGGGCCGCAAAGCTCGTCTGCACCGGGGCAGAACGACACACTCGGCCGCATCCAGCAGAACGTATTCGCGACGACACTGATCGCGAGCGCCGACTACTACAAGGGCGACACGACGTTCAAGCCGCCCGAGTACGAGTTCAAGGCCACACTCGCGCTCAACTACAACCGCGTGCGCGTCGAGCAGGCACGCGCGCTGCAGATCGATCCGCGCTTCGGCAAAAACCGCGACGACGGTTTTCTCGGTGTGCAGGAGCTGTTCTACCTGAAGGATCTGCGCACGGTCGACGAGCGTTTCGACTTCGACGAAGTGCGCATCGGCATCCAGCCGTTCTCGACCGATTTCCGCGGATTTTTGTTTCAAGACTCGCAGCCGGGCGTGCGCTTCTTCGGCAATCGCGACAACAATCGCTGGCAGTACAACCTCGCCTACTTCCGTCGTCTCGAAAAGGATCTGAACTCGGGCTTGAACGACGTGACGCGCTCGCCGCGCCATGACGACATCCTGCTGTTCAATCTATACCGACAGGACCTGCCCTGGACCGGTTTCACCTCGCAGGGCATCGTGCTGTTCAACCACAACCGCGACAAGAAGTTCTACGACTCCAACGGATTCCTCGAACGCCCCGCGGCGATCGGGCTCGAACGCCTGCGCGCCTACGACGTGGTCTACCTCGGCTACAACGGCGACGGGCATATCGGGCGCGTCAACCTGACCGCATCGGTCTACGGCGCGTTCGGTCATCAGGATCACGGCGTGTTCGTCAACGAGTCGCAGCAGATCCGCGCGGGTTTCGCCGCGGCCGAAGCGTCGATGGATTTCGACTGGATCCGCGTGCGCGCCTCGGCTGCCTATGCGAGCGGCGACAAGAGGCCCTACGACAATCGCGCGACCGGTTTCGATTCGATCTTCGAGAACCCGATCTTCGCCGGCGCCGACACGAGCTACTGGATTTCTCAGGGCATCCCGCTGATCGGCGGCGGCGGCGTCGCGCTGCACGGCGGCAACGCGCTGATTCCCGATCTGCGCTCGACCAAGGAACAGGGTCAGTCGAATTTCGAGAATCCCGGTCTGCGCCTCGCCGGCATCGGTGCGGATTTCGACCTCACGCCGAAGAACCGCATCTCGGCCAACGTCAATCAGCTCTGGTTCGACAACACCGCGGTGCTCGAAGCCTTGCGCGCGGCGTCGCCGATCTCGCGCAGCATCGGCACCGACGCGTCGGTCGCCTGGATCTACCGGCCGCAGTTCACACAGAACCTGGTGTTCCGCCTGTCCGGCTCGGCGCTGTTCGCGGGCGAAGGATTGAAAAACCTCTATGGCACGCAGCACTCGCAGTATTACGCGGTGCTGGCCAATGTGATTCTGACCTATTGAGGACGCCGCCATGACGCACTTCGGTCAGAGAAACCTTTTCCGCATCGGCGCTGCCGCGCTGCTGATGCTCTCGTTCAACGTCATCGGTAGCGAGGAAGAAAAACCGGTCGAACGCAACTATGCCTCCGTCACCGCCGGACCTGCCCCGTCGTTCCAGAGCTGGGACCAGACCAAGCCCAAGTCGGAAGGCTGCGTCTCCTGCCACACCAAGTCCGACCGCAAGACCATGCACGCGAACGAAGCGGTGGTGCTCGGCTGCACCGACTGCCACGGCGGCAACGCGAAAGTGTTCGGCCCGGCCGGCGAGCAATACAGCGCCGACGACAAGGGCAAGGCACGCGGCTGGTCGGCGGGCTATCTCTCGGCGATGGAACAGGCGCATGTGCTGCCGCGCTATCCGGATCATTGGAAATCGAGCGCGAATCCGGAGCGCAGCTACACCTGGCTGCTGAAGGAATCACTTGAATTCGTGCGCTTCGTCAATCCTGGCGATCTGCGCGTCGCAAACGAATCCTGCGGTGCCTGCCACCGCCCAGAAATCCAGGCAAACGAAAAGAGCCTGATGGCAAATGCCGCGATGTTCTGGGGCGCGGCTTCGTACAACAACGGCATCCTGCCGTACAAGCATTCGATCCTCGGCGAGGCCTACACCAAGGACGCGCTGCCAGCGGCGACCGACTCGAAAATCCCGCTGCTCGACAAGAATATGGAAGCGCACGGCATCCTGCCCAAGGTCAATCCGATGCCGAGTTGGGAGACAACGCCGGTTGCCGACATCTTCCGCGTGTTCGAGCGTGGCGGACGCAATATCGGCACGCTGTTCCCGGAAATCGGCCTGCCCGACGAGTCCGGCAAGATCCAGCGCCTCGAAGAACCCGGCCGGCCCGATATCAAGCAGTCGAACCGCGGCTCGGGCACGGGCAATCGCGTGTCGATTCCGGTGCTGAACATCCACAAGACGCGACTCAATGATCCGTTCATCTGGCTGATGGGCACCAACGACAACCCGGGCGATTATCGCTCGTCCGGTTGCTCGTCCTGCCATGTGATCTACGCCAACGATCGCGACCCATACCACTCGGCGCAGTACGCCAAGTTCGGCAACACGGGCACCTCGCAGCAGATCGATCCTACGATTCCGAAAAACGAATCGGGTCATCCGCTCAAGCACGAATTCACGCGCCAGATTCCGACCAGCCAGTGCATGATCTGCCACATGCATCAGCCGAACATGTTCATCAATACGATGGTCGGCTACACGATGTGGGACTACGAGTCAGATGCGCCTTTCATGTGGCCGGCGCAGCAGAAGTATCCGAGCGACGCCGAGCAGCGGAAAATTCTTGACCGTAACCCCGAAGAAGCGGCGATCCGCGGCAAGTGGGGCGATGTCGATTTCATGCGCGACGTCTCGCTGCTCAATCCGCAGCTCAAGGACACGCAGTTCGCCGACTACCACGGCCACGGCTGGAACTTCCGCGGCATTTACGCACGCGACCGCAAGGGCACCCTGCTCGACAAGCAGCGCAAGCCGGTTGCGGACAACGATCCGGACAAGTGGAAGAAGGCCGTGCACCTGCAGTCGATCCACGTCGACGTCGGCATGCAGTGTGTCGACTGCCACTTCGCGCAGGACAACCACGGCAACGGCTACATCAAGGCCGAGGTGATGGGTGCGGTCGAAGTGCAGTGCCAGGATTGCCACGGCACGGTCAATGCGCTGCCCACGCTCAAGACCTCGGGTCCCTCTGCAGGACCACGCGGCAAGGACTTCCTGCTGATCCGCAATCCCGACGGCAAGAAGCGCTTCGAATGGGTCGACGGCAAGCTGATCCAGCGCTCGGCCGTGACACCGGGACTCGAATGGACGATGTCGCTCGTGAAAGACACGGCCGATCCGAAATCGCCGAAATACAACGCCAAGGCCACGCGCGCGCACGCGATGGCGATGGATCCCGGCACGCAGCGCTGGGGCAAAGATGTGCCGCTGTCGCAGCGCGCGCACGGCGAAGACAAGATGACCTGCTACACCTGCCACACCTCGTGGACCACGAGCTGCGGCGGCTGCCACCTGCCGATCCAGGCGAACTGGAAGACCGAGCGGCACAAATACGAAGGCGGTGAGACGCGCAACTTCGCTACCTACAACCCGCAGGTCGCGCGCGACGACATGTTCTTCCTCGGCGTGCATGGCGAGATCAAGAATCACAAGATCGCGCCGGTGCGCTCGTCCTCGGCACTGGTGCTGTCGTCGACCAATATCAACCGCGAAAAAATCTACGTGCAGCAGCCGCCGATTTCCGCGGCCGGTTACTCCTCGCAGGCATTCGCGCCGCACTACCCGCACACCGAGCGCAAGACCGAAACCAAGGAGTGCGAGGACTGCCATCTGTCGAAGAACAACGACAACAACGCGATTATGGCGCAGCTGTTGTTGTTCGGCACCAAGTTCATCGACTTCGTCGGCTATCACGCCTGGGTCGGCGAAGCCGGCGGCGTCGGCGCGGTGCAGGTCACCGAATGGGACGAGCCGCAGGCGGTGATCGGCAGCTATCTGCACAAGTACGCCTATCCCGACTGGTACAAGGCGCATCAGGATCACGGGCAGAAATTGCAGACCGCGCAGGAGCACGGCGCGGGCGATGCCCAGTGCATCCAGCTGCGCGGCGAATATCTCTATGTCGCCGAAGGCGCCAAGGGCATGCGCGTCTACGATGTCGCCAGCATCGCGAACAAGGGCGTGTCGGAAAAACTCATCACCGCGCCGTTCTCGCCGCTCGGTCAGGATACGCATATCGCGTCGAAGAACGCGACCTGCGTGCAACTCGCGACGACGCAGCCGGTCGATCCGGTGCGCAGCACGAGCGAACTGATGCAGGGCGCGAATCAGGAACAGCCGATGCATCCGATCTACCGCTACGCCTTCATCACCGATAGCGAGGAAGGTCTGATCGCGACTGACATCACGACCCTGCACGATCGCGAGCCGCGCAACAACTTCCTCACGCGCGCGCTGACCTGGAACGAAGGCGGCGTACTCAAGGGTGCGCGTTCCCTCGCGATTGCCGGCAACACGTTCTACGTCGCCGCCGACGTGGGTGTGGTCGTGCTCGACATGAGCGATCCGCTCAAACCGCGCCATCTGGCAACGGTCGCGGTCAGCGAGCCGCGTGGCTTGCAGGTGCAGTTCCGCTACCTGTTCGCGACGACGCGCGACGGCCTGCACGTGATCGACATCACCCATCCTGATGTGCCACGCGACATCGCGCACGTATTGCTGCGCGATGCGCACAAGCTGCACGTCGCGCGCACCTACGCTTATGTCGCTGACGGCGCCGACGGCATCGCGATCGTCGACGTGACCAATCCCGAGAAGCCGTTCGTCTATTCGATGTACAACGCCGACGGCAAGATCAAGGACGCGCGCGACATCGTGGTCGGCACCACCAATGCCTCTCTGTTCGCCTACGTCGCCGACGGCAAGAACGGCCTCAAGGTGCTGCAGCTCACGAGCCCGGAATCGCAGCCGAAGTTTTACGGCTTCAGCCCCGATCCGAAACCGCAGATGATCGCCTGGTATCCGACCAAGAACCCTGCCCTGTCGCTGTCGCGTGGACTCGAACGCGACCGCGGCGTCGACGAATCGGGCAACCAGGTCGCGATCTTCGGCCGTATCGGTTCGCGTCCGTTCCATCTCGACGAGATGCAGAAGCTGTATCTCAAGCCGGATGGCACGCCGTGGACGGTGAGCAATTCGATGGCGGAGACAACGCCGGCCAAAGCAGTCGTTGACGCCGGCAACTCAGAACATGCAAGGACAGTCGTCGAGGCTCAGGCAAACAAGCATTAGGCACTACTCAAGGAGCACGTGTGAAACGAAGTTGGATTTTTTGCTGCCTTGCAATCACTGGCTGCGCGACCATGCAGTGGGGGGAGTTTGACGGGCGGCGAACTCGCATGTCCGATCCAGATGTATATGATGTGGTCGTAGTTGCCGTAGATGGGATGGCAATTTTCGACGGCAGCACGAGTAAAAGACTTAAACCCGGTCCGCACCTGCTTGAACTCGCGTCCGCGAAGCGCGCGAACCATGGAGGCGTATCCACCTTGCCGTTTCCGATTAATGTGAAGCCGTGCACGCGCTATAGCTTTGTCGCAAAGTATCGCTCGCGCTTTAATGTAGACGCATGG
Organism: uncultured Rhodanobacteraceae bacterium; assembly: GCA_964509025.1. Taxonomy (GTDB): domain Bacteria; phylum Pseudomonadota; class Gammaproteobacteria; order Xanthomonadales; family Rhodanobacteraceae; genus Rudaea. The sequence goes on along the minus strand of CAZDWH010000039.1, from coordinate 12,652 downwards.
GACTTGGTTCCAACGGGTGAAACGACTATGGTAGGTTGCGAAGCGACGCCTTCCAAGTAACGTTCAGTCCGAACTACCGCAAAGAGGTGGAGTCAGACGATGAATCTGGTCGACTTCTTGTTCCACTCACCTGCGCAAGCAGAGCTCTGGCAGCGCCTCTGCGCGCACCCCTTCGAATCCACCGACGGCCTCGACTTCACCGCACGCCTCGTACGCGAGCAGGGCTGGACGCGCGACGAGGCGCGCGCGGCAATCGATGAGTACCGCAAGTTCTGCTTCCTCGCGATGACGGTCGGCCGCTGCATGACACCGAGCGAAATCGTCGATCAGGTCTGGCATCTGCATCTGACCTACACGCGCGACTACTGGGATGTGTTCTGCCCGCAGGTGCTCGGGAGCGATCTGCACCACGAGCCAACGCGCGGCAATGCCGGCGAGACCGCGCAGTTCCGCGAGTGCTATGCCGATACGCTCGCGGCGTATCACGCGCACTTCGGCGCGCCGCCCGAGCACTACTGGCCCGGCACGCTCGAACGTTTCCGCAATGGAGCGCGTTTCCGCTGGGTCGATCGCGAGCGTCACCTGCTGCTGCCGCGCCCGCGCCTGCCTGCCATGCGCACGCGCGTCGCCGCCATGTTTGCGCTGTTGCTCGCGTGCATCGCGCCCTCGGCGCAGGCGCAGAGCGCCAATCCGTTCGACTGGAGTGGCGGCGAGTTCATCGCGCTGTATCTCGTATTGATGGTGGTATGCGCGATCGCAACGAAGTTGTGGCAGCGCGCGCTGCGCGAGAACGGCAGCACCGACATCGGCTATGGACTCGAACCGCTGCAGATCGCCTATCTCGCCGGCGGCAACGCGCGCGTGGTCGATGCCGCGGTAGCGGATCTCATGGATCGCGGCGCGGTGGTATGGGATGAGCCTACGCGCGAGCTCATTGCCACTGGCGAAAATGCGGAAAACCTGCCGCCGCTGCTCAATCGCATCTACCAGCATCTGCGCAGTGAAGGACAACCGGCCAAGCTGGCCAAGCGTCTCGATGTCGACCTGCGTCCGACCGTGGCGAATCTGGAAACACGCGGGCTACTGCTCGATGCCGCTGCGCGCGCGCGCGCAACCTGGCTGCCGGCGCTGATCCCCATAGCACTCGTGTTGTTCGGTTCGATCAAAGTTGCCGTCGGTTTGTCGCGCGGCAAACCGGTCCTGTTTCTGATCCTGCTGATCCTGGTTGGCGGGGCTGTCGTCGGCTCCGTCGCGGCCAAGATCAGGGCCGGCGCGCGCTCACGCGCGGGCGATCGCACGCTTGCGCATCTGCAGGCCGAAAACGCGCACACCGCGCGCGCGCCGCGCAGTGGCGAGTTGCCACTCGCGGTTGCGCTGGCCGGCACGGCGATCATGGCGACGACTGCCTACGCGGCCTATCACCAGGCGCGCGCGCCGGTCACGTCGAGCAGCAGCGATTCTAGCGGTTGCTCATCGAGCGATTCGAGCAGTGGCTGCAGCGGCGGGAGCAGCGGCTGCGGAGGTTGCGGCGGTGGCGGAGGCGATTGACCGCAGCAGCGTCAACCACAGCGCGACGAAGTTCACTTCCACCGCGTCCAGTACTTCTGGCAGCCGCCTGCGTGGGGTGCGACGGCGAAGATAGGCCAATTATCCACTGGGGAGACGCGATGAATCAGAAAGCGCTGAAGGCGATACTTTACGGCGGATTGATTGCCGGCACGGTCGATGTGTTTGCGCCTGTCGTGATCAGCAGCTTCAAATTCGGTCCGACTGCCGTATTGAAATTCATCGCCGGTGGGCTGATCGGCCTGCCGGCCGCGCGCGCCGGCGGACTGGAAATCGCCGGGCTGGGGCTACTGCTGCAATGGGCGATGTCGCTGATCATCGCCACCATCTTCGTCTACGCCGCAATGCGTCTGCGCTGGATGACGCAACGCTGGATCCTCGCGGGTTTCGCTTACGGCGTCGTGGTGTACTTCGTGATGACTTACATCGTGCAGCCGCTGTCGATGGTCGGCAAGGGCTGGCCGCCGCAGGTCGATCTGTACGGCTTCTGCGCGAATCTTGCGGCGATGTGGCTGTTCGGCCTGATCATCGCCTGGTTCGCACAGCGCAATCTAGCGCGTGCCTGACGCTCCACGCGAGGCTATGAGGTTCATCGAAAAACTTACGGCCGTCGTTCTGCTGCTCGCCAGTGCGAGCAGCATCGCGGGCGATGCGCCGCCCCGAGTAGCAATCGACCGATTCGCCTGGCTAGCCGGGCATTGGGTACTCGACGACGGCAAGCAGCAGGTCGACGAAATCTGGAGCACGCCTGCGCCCGACATGCTGATCGGCATGAGCCGCGCGGTGAGCGCCGGCAAGACGGTTTCGTTCGAATTCCTGCGCATCGTCGCGCGCGAGGACGGCGTGTTTTACATCGCGCAGCCACGCGGCAAACCGCCGGTGGAATTCCGCTTGCAGAGTTTCGACGGACGCGAAGCCGTATTCGTCAATCCCGGCCACGCCGATCATCTGAAAAGGATCGTCTATCGTCGCGGCGCCAATAACACGCTCACCGCGCGCATCGAAGGCGCCAACGATGGCAAGGCATTCGCCGAAGACTTCTCCTACCGCCGCGCAGCAACGCCCTGATCCGCATATCGGCTCCGCTGTGCAACAGCGCGCGGAGCGTCTTTATGCTTTTTTTATATTGAGCGCCGCGATTCTTACGCCGTTCTGATTCTCGAAATCCTACAGTGGCGCCCGTTCAAGACGGGACACCCTGCATGGATTTCCTCTACCTCGCTCTAATCGCCCTGCTCGTCGTCGCGACGTGGGGTTTCCTGCGCCTGTGCGCACGCCTGGAGCCGCCGAAGTGAGCGCCTTCCTGTGCGCAATCGCGCTGATGAGCGCGGTGCTGGCTGCTCTGTACTTCGTGCTTTGCCCAAAGAGTAGCCGCAAATGACTCTTGCTTACTGGATTTCCGCCCTGGTGGCGCTTGCGCTAAGCGTCTATTTGATTGCAGCTCTGCTCAAGCCGGAGTGGTTCGAATGAACGCAAATGCCTGGCTGCAGCTCGCCCTCTACTTCGCCGTACTGTTGCTGTTGATCAAGCCGCTCGGCACGTATATGGCGATGGTTTTTGCAGAGAACCGCATTACGCATAGTGGCGCGCCGATCGAAAACGCGCTGTATCGCCTAGCGGGCGTGCGCCCGCACGAGGACATGAGCTGGCAGCGCTATGCCGCAGCGATGCTCGTTTTCAACGTCGCTGGGCTGCTTGTTGTGTACCTGTTACAGCGCGTACAGCAATGGCTGCCGCTCAATCCGCAGGCCATGCCCGCAGTCAGCGCAGACTCCGCGTTCAATACCGCGATCAGCTTCGCGACCAACACCAATTGGCAGGGCTACGGCGGCGAATCGACGATGAGCTATGCGACGCAGATGCTCGCGCTCACGGTGCAGAATTTTCTATCGGCCGCGACCGGCATCGCGGTGCTGATCGCGCTCGTGCGCGGCTTCATGCGCAAGAACGCGTCTGGAATCGGCAATTTCTGGGTCGATATGACGCGCAGCACGCTCTACATCCTGTTGCCGCTGTCGTTCGTGTTCGCGCTCGTGCTCGCGCAGCAGGGTGTGCCGCAGAGCTTCAAACCGTATGCGAGCGTGCCGCTCGTCGAAGCGACGACCGCGATTGAAACGGCCAAGGACACAGATGGCAACGCGCTCAAGGACGCGAACGGCAAGGAAGTCGTCAAAGAAACGAAAGTCACCGAGCAATCATTGCCACTTGGACCCGCGGCCTCACAGATCGCGATCAAGCAGCTCGGCACCAACGGCGGCGGCTACTACAACGCCAACTCCGCGCATCCGTCCGAGAATCCGACGCCGCTGACGAATTTCCTCGAAGTGCTGGCGATCCTGCTAATCCCCGCGGCGCTTTGCTACAGCTTCGGCAAGCTGGTCGGCGACACGCGCCAGGGATGGGCGCTGCTCGCGGCGATGCTCGTGATCTTTGTGCCGCTATTGCTTGCGTGCACGTTCGCCGAGCAGGCCGGCAATCCTGCACTGACCGCGCTTAGCGTCGATCAGCAGGCATCGGCGCTGCAAGCCGGCGGCAATATGGAAGGCAAGGAGACGCGCTTCGGCATCGTCAATTCGACGCTGTGGGCGAGCGCAACGACGGCCGCATCGAACGGCTCGGTCAACGCGATGCACGATTCATTCACGCCGCTCGGCGGCCTCGTGCCGATGTGGCTGATCCAGCTCGGCGAAGTGATTTTCGGCGGCGTCGGCTCCGGTCTGTACGGCATGATCGCGTTCGCGATCGTCGCAGTATTCATCGCCGGTCTCATGGTCGGACGCACGCCGGAATATCTCGGCAAGAAGATCGAAGCGCACGAGATGAAGATGGCGAGCCTCGTCGTACTGATTCCGTGCGCGCTCGTCGTCGTCGGCACGGCGATCGCCGTGCTCGCCCCGCAGGGACTCGCGGGCATCGCCAATCCAGGCATTCATGGCTTCAGCGAAATCCTGTACGCGCTGTCGTCGGCTTCGAACAATAACGGCAGCGCGTTCGGCGGACTGTCTGCGAATACGCCGTTTTGGAACACCTTGCTCGGCATCTGCATGTTCTTCGCGCGCTTCCCGCTCGCGATCGGAATGCTCGCGATCGCGGGGTCGCTCGCGGCGAAAAAGCACGTGCCGGCCTCGGCGGGCACGCTGCCGACACACACGCCGCTGTTCGTCACCCTGCTCGCGGTAACCGTCGTCGTGGTCGGCGCGCTGACCTTCCTGCCTGCGCTCGCGCTCGGGCCGATCGCCGAACATCTCGCGATGATTTCGCATTGAGGAACGCAAAGTGACTACGCATGCTCCCGCCAGCGCACTCGACACCAGGCTGATCGTCCCGACCATCGGCGATGCCTTCCGCAAACTGTCGCCGCGCACGCAATTTCGCAATCCGGTGATGTTCGTCGTCTTCATCTGTAGCGTGATGACGACGCTGCTCTGGCTGCAGGCACTAGCCGGTCATGGTGAAGCGCCGAGCGGCTTCATTCTCGGCGTCGCGCTGTGGCTGTGGTTCACACTGTTGTTCGCGAACTTCGCCGAAGCGATCGCCGAAGGCCGCGGCAAGGCGCAGGCTGCTTCGCTGCGTGGCGCGCGGCGCGATGTGATTGCGCACAAGATCCCTTCGCCCGAGCGGCGCGAAGCGATCACGGTAGGCGCCGCGCACGATCTGCGCAAAGGCGATTTCGTCATCGTCAAGGCCGGCGAGTTCATTCCGGGCGATGGCGAAGTCGTCGAAGGCGCGGCGACGGTCGACGAGAGCGCGGTGACCGGGGAATCGGCCCCGGTAATCCGCGAATCAGGCGGCGATCGCAGCTCGGTCACCGGAGGCACTCGTGTGCTGTCGGACTGGATCATCGTCCGCATAACGAACAATCCCGGCGAGAGCTTTCTCGATCGCATGATTGCGATGGTCGAGGGCGCATCACGGCGCAAGACGCCCAACGAAATCGCCCTGACCATTCTGCTCGCGAAGTTTTCGCTGATCTTCCTGCTCGCCTGCGCGACGCTGCTGCCGTACTCGCTCTACGCCGTGCAGAGCGCCGGCCACGGCGAACCGGTCACGATCACGGTGTTGGTCGCGCTGCTCGTTTGTCTGATTCCGACGACGATCGGCGGTCTGCTCTCTGCGATCGGCATTGCCGGCATGGACCGCATGATCCAGGCGAACGTGATCGCGATGTCGGGTCGCGCCGTCGAGGCTGCTGGCGATGTCGATGTGCTCCTGCTCGACAAGACCGGTACGATTACGCTCGGCAATCGCCAGGCCGTCGCGTTGCATCCAGCACCGAGCGTAGACATCCACGCACTTGCCGACGCAGCACAGCTTGCTTCGCTTGCCGACGAGACGCCAGAAGGACGCAGCATCGTCGTGCTTGCGAAGGAGAAGTTCGGTTTGCGCGAACGCGAGTTGTCCGGGCACGGCGCGCAGTTTGTGCCGTTTTCGGCGAACACGCGCATGAGCGGTGTTGATCTTGACGGCCACCGCATCCGCAAGGGTGCGCTAGATGCGATCGAGAAAGATCTCATTGCCGCGCACGCCGTGGTGCCCGTCGAAGTGCGGCGCACGGCCGAGGCCATCGCACGCAAGGGCGGTACACCGCTCGTCGTCTCCGAGAATGCGCACGCGCTTGGAGTGATCGAGCTTAAGGATATCGTCAAGGGCGGTATTCGCGAACGCTTCGCCGAACTGCGCGCGATGGGCATCCGCACAATCATGATCACCGGCGACAACCCGCTGACTGCGGCGTCGATCGCCGCCGAAGCCGGCGTCGACGACTATCTGGCCGAAGCGACGCCGGAGGCGAAGCTCAAACTGATCCGCGACATCCAGGCCGAAGGCCGTCTCGTCGCGATGTGTGGCGACGGCACCAACGACGCACCAGCGCTGGCGCAGGCCGACGTCGCAGTGGCGATGAACTCGGGCACGCAGGCCGCGAAAGAAGCCGGCAACATGGTCGATCTCGATTCGAATCCGACCAAGCTGATCGAGGTGGTCGAGATCGGCAAGCAGCTGCTGATCACGCGCGGCGCGCTGACAACGTTCTCCATCGCGAATGACATTGCGAAATACTTCGCGATCATTCCGGCGATGTTCATGGCTACCTATCCTGCGTTGAACGCGCTCAACATCATGCATCTCGCCACGCCGCAGAGCGCGATCCTGTCAGCGGTGATCTTCAATGCGCTGATCATCATTTTCCTGATCCCGCTTGCGCTCAAAGGCGTGCGTACGCGCGCACTCGGCGCCGGTGCGCTGCTGCGACGCAATCTGCTTGTTTACGGCCTCACCGGCCTCGTCGCGCCGTTCGCCGGCATCAAGCTGATCGACTGGCTGCTCGTGCTGCTACATCTCGCATGAAATTCACAAATGCAAAAATGGAAATTACTCGCATGTATAAAACCCCGATTGCCGCTGCCCTCACCCTGCTGTTCGCCGGTTTTGCACACGACGCCGCGGCAGCTGGACAGGATGCGACTCCTGTCGCCGGTTTGAGCGGTGATTGCTCGGCCGGATTCTTCAGCCGCCTCACCGCGGCGTACCGCGAAGACGCGAACCCGGCGCCTGCCGACCCGAGTGCGCCTGCTCCACAACGTCGTGCGCTGGATTCGCCATTCTCGTCGCCGCCGTTTCCTTCGTCCGAATGGCAGCTCGGCGGCATGGACTATCCGATCGGCGTACCGAACGGCAATGCTCAGTATCCGCTCGAAAAGGCGCTTGCCTGCACCACTCTCGGCAAATGGATGCAGGACAACCGCATCGAGCTTTACGGCTGGATCAATCCGTCGGCGAACCTCTCCACGTCGAGCTTTAACAACTATCCGTTGTCCTACGCGACGCGCCCAAATCGGGTCGAATTCAACCAATTCCTGATCCGGTTGGAACGTCTGCCGGATACCGTCCAGACCGACCATTTCGACTGGGGTTTCCACATCGACAATCTGTACGGCTACGACTATCACTACACGACGATGAAGGGCGTGCTGAGCGATCAGTTGCTCAATCATCCGAATCCGAATCAGCCGATCGCGGCTAACGCCGGTGTCGCCGGCAAGACTTATGGCGACGATCCGATGATCTGGTACGCCGAGCTGTACTTCCCGCAGCTCGCACAGGGCACAACGCTGACGATCGGCCGCTATCTGTCGTTGCCCGACATCGAAGCGCAGTTCGCGCCGAACAACTATCTGCTGACGCACTCGATTCTCTACACACTGGATGCCTACACGAACGTTGGCATTCTTGCGTCGACGAAGCTCTCGGATCAGTTGACGATCCAGTACGGCCTGCATGGCGGTGACGATTCTGCACCCTGGGACAAGACCTCACGTCTGAGTCTGCAGGGTTGCGTGCGCTGGGTGTCCGCGTCGAATGACGACATGCTGTACCCCTGCGTCGAGTCGTACAACGGCAAGGATCAGACCTACAACAACCTGCAGGAATTCGTACTCACCTGGGGCCATCGCTTCAGCCCGAACGTACACACGCTGACCGAGGCCTACCGCATCTGGGTCAACAATCAGCCTGGCGGCTTGCCCGGCAAGAACCCGGCTTATGGAGTCGTCAACTACTTCAACATCGAGCTGAACCCAATGAACATGATCTCGATCCGCAACGAGTGGTACAAGGATGCGGTCGGTCAGCGCACTGGCTACGCAACGCGCTACACGAGCCACACGATCGGCCTGACGCACTGGGTTTCACCGGACATCGAGATCCGCCCCGAGCTGCGCTTCGAGCATTCGTACGACGTGCCAGCCTACGACGCAGGCAAGAAGAGCAGCCAGACCACGGCGCTGCTCGACGTGATTCTTCACTTCTGAGGTAACTGCATGAAGACCCTGCTGCGCCCCGCGCTTTCGCTGTTGCTCGCGCTGACCATCGTTACCGGCGCGATCTATCCGGCGCTCGTCACCGGTGTCGCACAGCTGCTGTTCCCGCGAGCGGCGAACGGTAGCGTGATCGAACACGATGGCAAGCCGCTTGGCTCGGCGCTGATTGGTCAGCAGTTTGCCGACCCGAAGTATTTCTGGGGTCGGCTTTCGGCGACGACGCCATTCGCCTACAACGCAGGCTCGTCGACCGGCTCGAATCTCGGTCCGACCAATCCGGCGTTAGTCGATGCGGTCAAGCAGCGTACCGATGCGCTGCATGCGGCCGATCCGGACAACAAAGCATCCGTGCCAATCGATCTCGTCACCGCTTCAGGCAGTGGGCTCGATCCGCATATATCATCGGCTGCCGCGCGTTACCAGCTCGCACGCGTCGCGCGCACGCGTGGCCTGAGCGAGACCGACGTGGCGCAACTGATCGATCGCGCTACCGAGGCTCGCCAATTCGGCTTGCTCGGCGAACCGCGCGTGAACGTACTCGAACTCAACCTTGCCCTGGACCAGCGATGAACTCATTCTCCTTGCCCGCGAAACTCTCCACAGCTGTGCTTGCCGTGACTGGCGCCACGTCCGCCTTTCCGGCGCCAACGAGCGACGCCATTCATGGCGTCGTGCGCCAGGTGCACGACACCAGCATCGAGGTCTGCTTCTACGACGGCTATACGCCGGTCACAGGCGAGCAATTTGCGCTGCTGCGCAATATTGTCGTTGCCGTACCGAAGGCGCAGAGTCCGATTCGACGCGCAGATGTTGGAGCGATTGAGTTCCGCGGCAGCATACAGGATGGTTGTGCCGTGGCGACCCTGCTGCGCGGCGATGCCAAGACTTCAGACTGGATCGCTGCGCTGCGCGACGGCAAGCACTAAACCTGCGTCGATCCGGCATGCGACAATCTGCTCATGGCCGCAACGGATCCGCGCCGCAATCCGGATGAACTGCTCGCGCGCGTGCAGCGCGAGGAGGCGAGCGCGCGCCGCGGCCGCCTGAAGATTTTTTTCGGCGCCGCGCCCGGCGTCGGCAAGAGCTATGCAATGCTCGAAGCGGCGCGTGCGCAGATCGCAGCCGGCGTCGATCTCGTCGTCGGCTACATCGAACTGCACGGACGCAAAGACACCGAGGCTCTGCTCGACGGCCTCGAAGTGCTGCCGCCGCAGCGCCTCGAGCATCGCGGCATCGTGCTCACCGAATTCGATCTCGACGCAGCGCTCAAGCGCCATCCGGCCGTGATCGTCGTCGACGAACTTGCGCATACCAATCATCCCGGCGCGCGCCATCCAAAACGTTGGATGGATGTAGAAGAATTGCTTGCCGCCGGCATCGACGTCTACACGACCGTCAATGTGCAGCATGTCGAGAGTCTCAACGATGTAGTCGCGCAGATCACCGGCGTGCGCGTCGCGGAAACCGTGCCAGATAAAGTGTTCGACGCGGCCGACGAAGTCGAGCTGGTCGATCTGCCGCCCGAGGAACTGCTGCAGCGTCTCAAGGCGGGCAAGGTCTATGTCGAAGACAAGATCCGCCATGCGCTCGATTCATTCTTCCGCAAGGGCAATCTGATCGCGCTGCGCCAGCTCGCGTTGCGCGCGACCGCCGATCGCGTCGACAGCTCGATGCGCGAATACCGCAGCGAACATGCGATCGCGCAAACCTGGCCTGCGGGCGAGCGCGTGCTCGTTTGCGTCGGACCCGATCCGCTGTCGGAACGTCTGGTACGCTCCGCGCGGCGGCTGTCCAGCGCGTTGCACGCGCAATGGCTGGCAATCTACGTCGAGACGCCGGCGCTCGTGCGTCTGCCCAAACCAGCGCGCGACCGCGTGTTGCAGACGCTCAAGCTGGCGCAGACGCTTGGTGCGGAGACGGCGAGTCTGTCGGGCGAGAGCGTGGCGAGCGAAGTGCTCGCCTTCGCGCGACAGCGCAACGTGAGCAAGATCATCGTCGGCAAGCCGAGTCGCGCGCGCTGGCGCGATCGCCTGCAGCCCTCGCTGGTCGACGCGATTGTGCGCGACAGCGGCGATATCGATGTTTTCGTCATCACTGGAGAGCCGGGTGTCGAGACGAGCGCTCCGCCGCGCCTGCCTTCTCGCTCGAGCGATTGGCGCGCGTATGCGCAGGGCGTGGGCGTCGTCGCATTCGTGACCCTGCTATGCGAACTCGCGTTCGGCCACATCGAACTCACCAATCTCGTGATGCTGTACTTGCTCGGCACCGTGCTGGTCGCGGCACGGTTCGGGCGCGGCCCGTCCGTACTCGCGGCAGTGCTGAGCGTCGGCCTGTTCGATTTCCTGTTCGTGCCGCCGTATTACTCATTCGCGGTGTCGGATGCCCAATACCTGATCACGTTCGCCGTGATGCTCTCGACGGCGCTCGTGATCAGCAACCTCGCTGCGCTTGGTCGGCGTCAAGCGTCGGTGTCGCGCCAGCGCGAACGGCGCACCGGCGAGCTGTACGCCCTGAGCCGCGAACTGGCGCAGAGTCGCGATATCGAGGAACTCAGTGCGATCCTGCGCCGCCATGTGCTCGCAGGCATCGAAGGCGACGCCGCGGTGCTGCTGCCCGACGAGCGCGATCACCTGCTCGATCCCGGACACTTCTGCGATCGCGGCATCGCGCGCCAACACGTCGCGCGCTATCCGGTGCCGGGCAATGAACTCGGCATTGCGCAATGGTCCTACGATCATCGCGACAAGGCCGGCCTCGGCACCGACACGCTCGCCAGCGCCGATGCGATCTATCTACCGCTCAATGCGCAGCGCAGCTGCCTCGGCGTGCTCGGCCTGCGCCCGCAGGACGCGCGCCAATTGGAAATTCCGGAACAGATGCATCTGCTCGAATCGTTCGTCACGCAGGCCGCGGTCGCGATGGAACGCGTGCAGCTCGCACGCGCGGCGCGCGATGCCGACGAGCAAATCGCCTCGGAGAAATTGCGCAATGTACTGCTGAGTTCTATCTCGCACGATTTCCGCACGCCGCTCGCGAGCATCATCGGCAACGCCTCGACCTTGCTCGACCCTGCCTCGGCGGCGCTTGGCGAAGCGCGCCGGCATGAACTGCTGCGCGGACTGCTCGCCGAAGCACAGCGACTGCATCGCCTGGTCGGCAACCTGCTCGACCTCACGCGCCTGACCTCGGGCCCGGTGCAGCTCAAGCGCGAATGGATCGCGCTCGACGAATTGATCGGCGCCGTGCTCAATCGCCTACGCGACGTGCTTGGCACGCGCAGCATTGTCGTCGAACTTCCCGGTGACCTGCCGCTCGCATACTGCGACGAAGTGCTGATCGAGCAGGTGCTGTTCAATCTGATCGACAATGCGCAGAAGCACACGCCCGACGGAACGCCGATCCGCGTGACCGCGAAAGCCTGGCCCGCAACCATGGAAGTGCGCGTTGCCGATGCGGGCCTCGGTCTGCCGCCGGGCCAAGAGACGAGCGTATTTGAGAAATTTCATCGCGGGCACGTTGAGGCCGCGCAGAGCGGATTCGGTCTTGGCCTTGCGATCTGCAAGACGATCGTCGAAGCACATGGCGGCGAGATTCACGCACGCAACTTGCCCGAAGGCGGCGCGGAATTTCGTTTCAGCCTGCCGCGCAACGCCGCCGCGGAGCCGCAGGCATGAATCTCGCACCAGTACGAGTGCTCGTGATCGAAGACGATCCGCAGATCCGGCGCTTCCTCAGCGCGGCGCTCGAAGCGCATGGCTACGCGCTCGAACTTGCCGCAACGGGTGCCGAAGGCCTGCGCCTCGCCACCGTGCGCCAGCCCGATATCGTCATCGTCGATCTGGGCTTGCCCGATATTTCCGGGCTGGACGTCATCGCGCGCCTGCGCGAGTGGTATACGCGGCCGATACTGGTACTGTCCGCGCGCAGCCAGGAAGACGACAAGGTCGCGGCGCTCGATCGTGGTGCGGACGACTATCTGACCAAGCCGTTCGGCGTTCCGGAGTTGCTTGCGCGCCTGCGCGTCGCGCAACGCCACAGCGCTGCGCGCCACGGCACTGCAGAGCCGCCTGCGCGCATCGAAATCGGCAGTCTCGTCGTGGACCTTGCCGCGCGGCGCGTGCAGCGCGACGGTGCCGAAGTCCACCTGACGCCGATCGAATACAAATTGCTGACTGCGCTCGCGCAGCATCGCGGCAAAGTGCTTACGCATCGCCATCTGCTGCGCGAAGTCTGGGGTGCGGCGCATGTGGAATCGCCGCAATATCTGC
>CAZDWH010000038.1:0-18596 GCA_964509025.1 uncultured Rhodanobacteraceae bacterium | reverse complement strand
GCGAAGTGCATGTGTTCGAGCCGGGGCGCAATTTCACGCGCCAGGATTCGACGATTTTTTCCTCGCTCGACGATCCGCAGCTCGAGGCACGCATCGGCGCCGAGATGCTGCGCGAGCTGCGCGACGAGCTCGAACTCGTGCAGGGCGCGTCGCATCCGTTCGACATCGACGCCTATCTCGCGGGCAAGCAGACGCCTGTGTTCTTCGGCTCAGCGGTGAACAATTTCGGCGTGCAGCTGCTGCTCGATTTCTTCGTCGAGCACGCACCCGCGCCGACGTCGCACGCGACGACGACGCGCACGATCGATGCGACGGAAGAAAAACTCTCTGGCTTCGTGTTCAAGATCCAGGCGAACATGGACCCGATGCATCGCGACCGCGTCGCGTTCATGCGTATCTGTTCGGGCGAATTCAGCGCGGGCATGAAAGCGTTCCATGTGCGCAGCGCGAAGGAAATGAAACTCGCCAACGCGCTGACCTTCATGGCGAGCGATCGCGACATCGTCGAGAAGGCCTATCCGGGCGATGTGATCGGCATCCATAACCACGGCACAATCTCGATCGGCGACACCTTCAGCGAAGGCGAGGCGTTGTCGTTCACCGGCATCCCGAATTTCGCGCCCGAGCTGTTCCGCCGCGCGCGCCTGCGCGATCCGCTCAAGATGAAACAGCTGCAGAAAGGCCTCGCGCAGTTGAGCGAGGAGGGTGCGACGCAGTTCTTCCGCCCGCTGATGTCGAACGACCTGATCCTCGGCGCGGTCGGCGTGCTGCAGTTCGATGTGGTCGCGTATCGCCTGAAGGACGAATACGGCGTCGATTGCGTGTTCGAAAACATCAGTGTCGTTACCGCGCGCTGGGTGCGCGGCAGCGAGAAAAAGATCGAAGAACTGCGCGACAAGAGCTCGACGAATCTTGCAGTCGACGCGGCGGGCGAGCTCGTCTACCTCGCGCCTTCGCGCGTGAACCTGCAACTGACCGAAGAGCGTTGGCCGGACATCACGTTCGCGGCGACGCGCGAGCATGCAAGCGCGGTAGAAGTGTGAAGCACCATCGCTAAGCAAAATAGCGACGGCACCCAAGTCAATCGCGGCTACTGTTTTTGCGGATCGGCGGGATTCGAAGCCGGATCTTTTTTCAGCTGGTCGGCTGACGCTTTTCTTTCACCCAAGGGCGTCACAGGACCGACGGTCGCAACGCCACTGCTGAAGCGCGGATCGTAGGGATTGTCGGTCATGCGCAACTCGTAATACGCCGTAACTCCGGGTACTCCCGAGGTGCCGACAAGATCGCCAATCGTTTTAGATGCAGCTTCTGCCGTCAAAGCCTTGCCGTCTTTCGATGGAACTGGAATGTAGCGTCGAACGTTCGCGCCGACACTGACGTCACCGGTGAAACCGAGATGAGAGCCCGTCGCGCCGTTACGCACCTCGACCCAGCGCGTCTTGGCGCGATTGAGCGCGACCGCGTCGCCGTAAGTCGGCAGCAATTCCTTGAGGATCGCCTCGGCCTGCGCGATGCCGTTTTTGTCCAGCATCGAGGCGATCAGATCGCGCGCCTGCACGTATTCCTTGTCGTTGCGCTCCGCGGCAAGCGCCATCCAGGCCAGCGCGCGCGGCAGGTCAACCGCCACGCCTTCGCCGCGCGCGTACATCACGCCGAGGTTGTATTCGGAAGTCTTGTACGCCCACGACGCGGAGATCGCGTACATCTCGACCGCATGCGCGTAGTCCTTATGGCGCACCGCATCGGCGCCGAGGTTGTAGTAGTACTCACCCGGGCGTGCCGATTGCAGCACCGAGTCAGCGCCCTGCGGCGTTCCGTACAAATCCACTGCAAGAGCCTGGGGACAGCGCAGCGCCAGCACCACGCCAGCAGCAAGCAGGCAGCGAAACAGTGATCTCATCTCACACCTCCATCGCAAAATACGAAGGAAATAGTACGAACGAGATCGTAGTATCTATCCGGAAATATACCTTTGCAACTGTTCGAGCGTTTCCGCCTGATCGTCGATTACCGCCTTGACCAGATCGCCGATCGACACGACGCCAATCACCTTGCCGTTGTCGACCACGGGCAGGTGGCGGATGTGCTTGTCGGTGACGAGCCGCATGCAGCGATGCACGCTGTCGCCCGAAGCCACCGTAATGACGTCGGCGGTCATGATCTCGCGCACCGGCGTGTCAGCGGAGGAGCGCCCCTTGAGGATCACCTTGCGCGCGTAGTCGCGCTCGGACACGATGCCGAGCAGTTCGTCGCCGCGCATCACGAGCAACGCGCCGACGTATTTGTCGGCCATCAACTGGATTGCCGCGAGCACGGGTTGATCTGGGCCTATCGAATGGATCGCGGTCTTGCCTTCGAGCAGCTGTCGGACGATGCGCATACGATCCTCCTGCGACCTTGAGGGGACGGCGACCGGATCGATCGCCGGATTGTTGCGTGCGTCTATCTTAGCGCGCCGCGCGCCTCGTGCAGCGCCGTCGGCGACGATGCGGCACCGTCGGACTCCGGCTGCCGAGCATCACGTGCCGGAAACAGCTCGTCGATCAAATACAGCGGCCGCCGCTTCGCCTCGAGATAGAGGCGACCGAGATATTCGCCGATCATGCCGAGCGCCATCAGCTGTACGCCGCCTAGGAAAAGCACGACGACCATCAGGGTCGGATAGCCGCGCACCGGATCGCCGAACACCAGCGCCTTGCCGAACACCCAGATCGCGAACGCGAACGCGAGCGCTGCCGTACCGACGCCGACATAAGTGGCGATCTTCAGCGGCGCGGTGGAGAAAGAGGTGATGCCTTCGAGCGCGAAATTCCACAGGCGCCAGTAGTTGAACTTGCTCACCCCGGCGAAGCGCGCATCGCGCTCATAAACGACGGACTTCTGCTTGTAGCCGACCCAGGTGAACAGGCCCTTCATGAAGCGCTGGCGTTCGCGCAGACGTTTAAGCGCATCGAGCGCGCGCCGACTCATCAGGCGGAAGTCGCCGGTGTCGCGCGGCACCGGCGTGGCGGAGAGTTTCTCCATGACGCGGTAGAACGCGGCCGAAGTGAACTTCTTCAACCCACTCTCGCCCGCGCGCGTGGAGCGCGTGCCGTAGACCACATCGCAGCCGTCGTGCCAGTGCTGCAGGAACACCGGAATGAGCTCCGGCGGATCTTGCAGATCGGCGTCGATCACCACGATCGCGTCGGCGTCAGCCGCATCGAGTCCCGCCGTCAGCGCGAGTTCCTTGCCGAAGTTGCGGCTCAGCTTGAGCGTTGCCACACGCGCATCCGCGTCACGTAGCGAGCACATCACCGCATAGGTGTCATCGCGACTGCCGTCGTCGACGAACAGCATTTCGCAGTCGAGTTCGGGCTGACTCGCGCGCATTTGATCGAACACGGCAGCGAGCCGCGCATGGAATTCGCGCAGGCTTTCGCCTTCGTTGTAGGCGGGAACGACGACACAAAGTTTGGGCATATGCGGATCGTAGCCGAGCCAGGTTACGTTTTCGATCTTCGCAATGAATAACGATCAGCGTGACAAGTAAGCCGCCCCGCCCAACTGGCGCACCTGCCGCTCGATCCATTCCGCGCGACGCTGCACGTAGGTCGAAGGCTGCACTGGACTGAGTTTTTTCGGATTCGGCAGCACTGCGGCGAGCAAGGCCGCTTCGCGCTCGTCGAGCTCGCGCGCCGGCTTGCCGAAGTACGCACGCGCCGCTGCCTCGGCACCATAGATGCCATCGCCGAATTCCGCGATGTTGGCGTAGACCTCGAGAATGCGCGACTTCGGCCAGAACAGCTCGATCAGCACCGTGAAGTACGCTTCGAAGCCCTTGCGCACGAAACTGCGTCCGCCCCAAAGGAACAGATTTTTCGCCGTCTGCTGCGAAATCGTGCTCGCGCCGCGCAGGCGTGCGCCCTCGTCAGCATCATCCATTGCGCTTTCGATTGCCTGCACGTCGAAGCCATGATGCTGCGGAAATTTCTGGTCCTCCGCCGCGACCAGCGCGATAGGCAGGGCGGGCGAGATTTGCGCGATCGGCTGGAACTGGTAGCGCACGGGACCCGCCGTCAGACGATGCGCGAGCATGAAAGTCGAGGTCCACGGCGCGACGAAGCGCAACGCCAGCACGCAGATCGACGTCATGCCTATCCAGAGCAGCAGCGCCACCGCGAACCGACGCAGCCAGCGGCGCGCGAACGAGCGGGGGGGCGTTCGACGTGATTTCGGCACGGGCGATCCAGCAAAAAGGCGGCGCGGAACAGTGCCCGAGTTCACGCAAATAATTGTTAGTTTTCCATAAATCATGGTATTCTGAGCGCCCAAGGTTGGGCCCTGCGGTTAGTCCGTGTACAGGGAACTTGGGTGGTTTTACATACTCTTAATCTGGTCAGGCAAGGCAACCAACCACCAAGCCCATGCGCAAGCTGCTCGCTCTACTGCTGATATTCTCGATGCCGCTGGCCGGCGTCGCGCAGTCGCTTGCGCCGCAACCAGCCCAACCCGTGCCGCTGCTCGAACAGCTGCTGGGGCAACAACCCACGCTGGCGCGCGACGCGCACGCGATCCCGCTGTGGGGCACGCCGGACGGGCGTATCCTCGCGATGGTGTCCGCAAGCAACGCCAGCCCCGCTCCGTCGTTGCCGCAGCTGCCACAACCGGTCGGCGCAAGCGAATGGCGCCTGATCGACGTAACGCAGCTCATCTCGACCGGTGTGCGCTTGCGCCTTGGCGAATCGACCAGCGCGCATGTTGATCTGAGCCAGTCGGCGCTGATCGCCCCCGCATGCGAGCCGGGCAAGGCCGGCTGCATGAACTCGCGCGCGCTCGCAAACGGCAGTCAGCTGCGCCTCGGCGTAAACTGGCTTGCCGGCAACGATCTCGACCTCGATCTTTATTACGGCCTGTCCTGGCTGCGCCATAACGCCACGCCCGCGACTCTCGCCGCGAGCAACTACAGCGCCCTGCCCGGCGTGGGCAGCAGTGCGCTGCCGACCCTGGCCGGACTGCCCGGTTCGGGCCTCCCGGGGCTGCCCGGCCTGAATCTCGCCGATACGCAAACCGCATCGATCAACGCGCTCAGCCGCCTGCATCTCAATGACACGCAGGCCTTCGACTTCGGCGCGAGCCTGAGCCGCATCCAGCTGTCGATTCCCGGCGCGGCGCCACTGACCAGCCTCAATCAGGCGGCGGTGAGTTTCGGCATGGAGTACGGCGCCTTCAGCGGTACGCTGACCGGACATCTGCTCGGCACCAGCGAAATGCTCAGCAACGGCCTCGGCGCACCGCATCTTTCCGGTGTCGACATCGGCCTGTCGTGGCGCACGCCATGGCGCGGGCAGTTCAGCGTCGGCGCGCAGAACCTGTGGTCGTCGGGCAGCCTGCCGCTCGCGCCGGTAGTGCGCGAAGGCGATGCGAATCAGGCGCGCGTGCCCTACGTGCAGTATCGCCAGGATCTGTAAGCCGATCCTGCACGGCGCGTTCCGCGCCGCCGCTTTAGCACGCATTCAGTAAAGCCTCGTCCGCGCGATCGTCGCGCGCACGCTGATTTGTTTTTCCCTTATCGAAAAAAGCCTGCAACGACGGCGAATTCCCGTCCGTCTGTGATCAGGGGGCGTCCCGGTCGCAAGACCCGTCTTCGCAACATTACTTAACAAAAACCGGCTCTTGTGCAGGGTTTCCCTGTTAAGGATTTGTTGCTACTATCCGCCGCTGCTGATGCTTCGCCTTGGCGGATTTGTATTGGCTTTTCCCTGGATGGAAAAACTTTGTCCCGAATTGTCTAACCCTGACGTTGGAGAGCGTAATGAAACTCGACGCGAATAAGCTTGCTTCGGCAGTCCGCTTCGCCCTTAGCATGGGCGCCGTGGCGTCCGTCGGTGCCGTCGGTTCTGCCTATGCGCAGAATGCACAGCCCGAACAGAAAAGTCAGTCCCTCGAAACCATCGTGGTGACGGGCTCGAACATCCGCCGTGTAGATATCGAAACGGCCAACCCGGTTCTCACGATCGACCATGCCGCGATCCAGAAGTCCGGCAAACTCACCGTGGGCGACCTGGTGCAGGCGCTGCCGTCGATGGCAGGTGCAGCCACCAACCCGAACGTGAACAACGGCGGCGGTACCGGCGCCTCCACGATTTCGCTGCGCGGCTTGGGCTCGACCCGCAGCCTGCTGCTGATCAATGGCCACCGCATCCCGTCGCAGCTGCAAGACCTGAACATCATTCCTGCTTCCGCCGTCGAGCGCATTGAAGTGCTGAACGACGGTTCGTCCGCCGTGTACGGTTCGGACGCGGTCGCCGGCGTGGTGAACATCATCACGCGCAGCAACTATCAGGGTGCCGAATTCGGTGCCGACTACGGCATCTCCGATAAGGACGATGGCCAGCGCAAGGCCTTCCACGCCATGTTCGGCCAGTCGACCGACAAGGGCAGCATCATGCTCGGCCTGAACTACAACAAGTCCGACGCGGTCTCCGCGGCGAACCGTGCCTACTCGCACGATGCGTTGTACAAGTACAGCACCGGCTCCGTGATCCATGGCGGTTCGAGCCGTACCCCGAATGGCCGCATCAACCTGCCGGTCGGCAACCCCGTCCGCACCGCCCTCGGTTGCAGCAGCGTCACGCGTATCGCGGGCGCGGCTGGCAACAAGCCGGCCGACTACCGCTGCTACAAGGCCAGCATCGACGCGTTCAACTATCAGGCAGTCGGTAACTACGACCAGACGCCGAGCGAGCGCACGGGCCTGTTCGCGCTCGGCAACTACAAGCTGACCGACAGCGTCGAAGCTTTCGTCGAAGCGTTCCACAACAAGACCGTGTCGCGCACGCAGATCGCTCCGGTGCCGCTCGATACCGGTACCGACGGCATGATCATCCCGTCGAACCAGTACTACAATCCGTTTGGTCAGGAATTCAGCCTCGCTACCTATCATCCGGGTGCGGCGAACAACGCTCAGTTCCGTACGCGTCTGTCGAGTCTCGGCAACCGCAAGACCGATTTCTCGACCACCCATGACCTGGTCACGATGGGCTTCAAGGGCGCGTTCGCCGACTCGTCCTGGAACTGGTTCGCCGACGTCAGCTACGGCCATATCGGCCAGAGCGCCAAGCTTGGCAACTACATCGATTACTCGCGCATCGCGAAGAACTTCCAGTGCACGACCGCACCGAGCGCCGGCGGCTGCATCCCGCTCGACATCTTCAACATCTACGATCCGAGCACGATCGCGATCCTCAACGGCGCCAAGCTGTCCACCAACAGCAACTTCATGTTCCAGTCGAAGACCGCCGAAGCCGGCGTCAGCGGCTCGGTGTTCAGCCTGCCGGCGGGCGATCTCGCGGTTGCCGCGGGCGTGTCGTATCGCAAGGAATTCGTCGACCAGAAGGTCGATCATGCGATCGAAAGCCAGATCGATGCCAACCTCAACATCACCTGCTCCGGCCCGCAGTCGGTCTGCGGTGCACCGCAGGAAGGTGGCTTCAATGTGAAGGAAGCCTATGCCGAGTTGCTCGTGCCGATCCTCAAGGATCAGCCGTTCGCGCACTCGCTGAACCTCGACCTCGGCGACCGCTACTCGAAGTACTCGAACTTCGGCAGCACCAACAACTGGAAGATCGCACTCGAGTACAAGCCGATCGAAGACCTGCTGCTGCGTGGCACGGTGTCGAAGGTGTTCCGCGCCCCGACCGTGACCAACCTGTTCGGCGGCCCGGCCAGCGACTCGCCGACCGCGGTCGACCCGCTGCATCCGAACTGCGCTGCGCTCGGCACCTGCCAGATCACCGGCATCGTGGCTGGTTCGCAGTATGCGAACACCAATCTCGGCACGAATCTGACGCTCCGCCCAGAACAGGGCAAGTCGTATGACTACGGCTTCGTCTACGATCCGCAGTGGCTGCCAGGCCTGTCGGTCAATGCCGACTACTATCGCATCTGGCTCAACAACTTGATCGTGCCCGGTGCAGGCACGGCTCAGACGATTCTCGACATCTGCGGCTTCGCGCAAACCGGCCCGACCTGCTCGCTCGTGCGTCGCGACTCAGTCGGCGGAGGCATCCGTTTCGTATTCGAGACCCCGTTCAACTCGGGTAACCTCGTAACCAAAGGTACGGACCTCGGTGCGTCGTACCGTCTGCCGGAAACGCCGTTCGGCAATTTCCGTGTAGGCGCGCAGGCGAGCTACATTCAGGCATACGACATCACCCAACCGAGCGGCGTCCAGCATCTGGCCGGCCACTTCGACAAGACCTTCGGCAACTTCGCTCGCTGGCGCGGTCTGGCCACGGTCGACTGGAACTGGGGTGCGTTCTCGGCCGCTTACCAGGCGCGTTACATCGGCCATATCGCGGTCGGCTACAACGAGCCGGGCCTCGGCCCGTCCGCCAACGTCGATGGTGGCTACGACAACTCGCCGTATCGCTATGGCGCGATGGTGTATCACAAACTCAACTTCGGCTATAACATCGAGAAGCTCAACACGATGATCCAGGTCGGCGTCGACAACATCTCGGACAAGCAGCCACCGATTCTGTACCAGCAGAACGTCATCAACGCGAACACCGACGTGAACACGTATGACACGATCGGCCGCTACTACTTCGCCAAGGTGACGGTGAAGTTCTAAGCGTAACGTTGTAACCTTCAAAGCCGCGCGGCTCACCCCGCGCGGCTTTTTTATTTCCGAAACCGACATGCATACTGCCGCAGCGCCCGCCCTGGACCGCATCATCGTTGCCCTGCAGCAGGGCCGCGCGCAGGAAGCCGAACGATTGACGCGCGAATATCTCGCGCACGAACCCGACCACCAGGACGCGCTGTTGCTGCTCGGCCTGTGTCTGCAGGAACAGGGGCGGTCCGCAGAAGCGGTTGAGCCTTATCGACAACTGACGCAGATGCTGCCTCTCTCGGCGTTGCACTGGAACAATCTCGGCACGGTGTTGCGCAGCGCCGGACAGGTGCGCGAGGCGGAAGACGCTTACCGCCGCGCATTGCAACTCGATCCGAACGATTACACTGCGGCGATCAATCTTGGATTCCTGTTTCTCGAGCGCGGCATTTATCCTGCGGCGCGCGATGCGTTCTTACACGCCCACGAGATCGATCCGGTTTCCCCAGAAGCGCGAGTCTATGCAGCGCAGATGTGCTACGCGCTCGACAACCGCGACCGTGCAGAACAACTATTGCAGCATCGACATAACTGGAAGGATCTGCCCGACGAACTGGCGCTTGAGCTCGCCATTATGATGACGCATTTCGGCGACGCGGCTGAAGGCACGCGCATCTTCGAGCGACTGCTCCGGGAAAATCCCGGCAACTTCCGCGCTGTCGCCCATCTTTCTTCGATGCTCGAACGAGTCAACCGGCTCGACGATGCCCGCGTGATGCTGGCGCGCCTGCCCGCCGCGGAAAATGTGCATGACCCTGATTTGCGCCACGAAATCATCAGCGCCCATGCAACCCTGGCAATGCGCGAAAAAAACTCGGATCGCGCGCGCGCGATCCTCGATAAGATGATAGCTACGCAGGAGCGTGGCGATGCAGCGACAGCCAATCTCTGGCGCGAAAACAATCTATATTTTTCGCTTGCGAAGATTTGCGACCAGCAAGGCGACACTGACGCAACCATGCGCGCGCTCGAGAAAGCTCACACTCGGCAAATCGAAATGGTGCGCCAGTCGCTGCCAGAATTCCTCGAACCCCATGCGCAGCCGTTGCACACCGCGACAAAATGGGTCAGCGCGGAAGCCTACGCCGCATGGCCACAGCATCCCGCGCCGACGATGCAGGAATCGCCGATTTTCATCGTTGGGTTTCCACGTTCCGGCACGACGATGCTCGAGCAGATGCTCGACGCGCACCCCGCATTGCAGGCCATGGACGAACGAGCGTTCCTCCAAGTGCTGGTCGAGCGTATGAGTGCATTCGGCTGCGCCTACCCTTTTGATCTCAGCAAGCTCAGTGCCGCGCAGTGCGAGGAGTTGCGTGCCCTGTACTGGAATCTGACGGCGAAAGTCGCGCCGCGTGCGCAAGGCCAGCGCCTGGTCGACAAGAATCCGCTCAACCTGCTGCGGCTGCCGCTGATCAAGCGGCTGTTTCCCGAGGCGCCGATCATCCTCGCGCTGCGCCATCCCTGCGACGTGATCCTGTCGAACTACATGCAGCACTTCAATTCGAACATGTTCGCGGTGCTCTGTGCAACGCTTGAAAGCCTCGCCAAGGGCTATGTTACGGCGATGACATTCTGGCTGCATCACGCGCAACTCATGCAGCCGCGCATGCTCGAATCGCGTTATGAGGACTTGCTCGACGACTTCGCTGGCAATGTTGCGCGCATCGGCGAGTTTCTCGCGCTCGATGATGCAGCGCCGCTCCTGCGTTTCGACCAACATGCGCGCGACAAGGGCTTCATCTCCACGCCGAGCTATAGCCAGGTGATCGAACCGCCGAACAAAAAAGCCGTGGATCGCTGGCGCCGCTATCAGGCCTACTTCGAACCCGTGCTGCCGATACTGCAGCCGATGTTGCAGCGTTTTGGCTATGCTTCCTGACGGCGCCCGGCCCCTGCTCGATCTGCGCAGCTATGTGCAGTGGTTCGACGATGCCTTGACGCCGGAATTCAGCGCGCAAATGGTATCGGCGTTTCAGCAGATGACGCAGCATCAGGTGGCGAACGGCCGCGGTGTCCAGGCTGCGCTGCCGGATAGCGCCTGGACCGAGCTCAATATCCAGCCTCACGTCGACCGGGCCTTCCTCGGTTTTTTCTACGCGCAGATCGACAAGTATCTTGCCGCATACAACGCACGCCTGCCGCTGGGACTGCCGGTGCCTTCGCGCCCGCATTTTGAAGATCTGCGCATGAAGCGCTACAACCACGCCAAGCGTGAAGGATTTCAGCCACACTTCGACGCGGGCGATCAGCACGCGAATCGTTACATGGTGTTCCTTTGGTACCTCAACGATGTCGCCGAGGGGGGCGAGACCACGTTCCCCGATCTCGGTATCAAGGTGGCAGCGCGAGCGGGCCGTCTGCTGATGTTTCCGCCATATTGGATGTTCCAGCATGCCGGGCTCGCACCCGTTTCGAACGACAAGTACATCGTTTCCACATACATGCTTTTTCAGGCACCCGACGCTGCGTCGTGACGATGCCAGCTCTGCCGCCTGATTCGCGCCTGACCGGCCTATCGCACAACGCGATTCGCGACGTAATTGCAGCGGCGCAGGCACTCGAAACGGGACATGCGGCGGAAGCCGAACGGCACATCGGCGCGCTGCGTGCGCGCTATCCTGGCCATCCTGAGGTGCTGCGCCTGCACGCCGGCGCGCAGAGCTTGCGCGGCGACTCAAGCGGCGCCATCGCGACGATGCGCCAGGCGGTTGCGCAACGCCCGCGCGATGCGCTGTATCACAACACTCTCGGCACGGCGTTGATCGCAAACGAGGACTACGACGGCGCGGTCGCCAGCCTGCGGCATGCGGTCGAGCTCGACGCTAAGCTTGCAGTCGCCTGGTACAACCTCGGACTTGCGTACATGCGCTGCGCGCGCCCCGCGCAATCGGCTGAGGCGTTCCTGCGCACACTCGCACTGGCGCCGGGACACGTCGATGCCCGCGCGATGTACGCCGAGATGCTCAAGGCGAGCGGACATCTTGCCCAGGCACTGGACGAATATCGTCGCGTCGTTGTGCAGTCGCCAACCGCGGGCATGGCTTGGTGGGGGCTTGCCGATATCAAGACCGTGAATTTCTCCGAACCTGACCTTGAAACCATGCAGCGCGCGCTCGGCGATCCGCGCGCGCGCGAAGACGACCGCATCGCGATCGGGTTTGCACTCGCCAAAGCCTACGATGATCATGACCAACTAGCGCAGTCGCTCGCCACGCTCGCATCTGCGAACGCGCTGGCACGCGAGCGCATGCAGTGGAACGCCGTAGGGCACGCCATGCGGATAGATCGCATTCTCTCTGCATTCGATCCATCGCCAGCCGTCATCGATGGCACCCTCGGGAACGAAGTGATTTTCGTCGCCAGCCTGCCGCGTTCAGGCTCGACGCTGATCGAACAGATTCTCGCTTCGCATTCGCAGGTCGAAGGTGCGGGAGAGCTGCCTGATTTGCCGGCAGTCTTGACCGAAGAGTCGCGCCGGCGCGGGCAGGCTTTTCCGCGCTGGATTGGCAATGCGGCTGCGGATGATTGGCGCCGGCTCGGCCAGCGTTATCTCGAACGCACAGCGCGCTGGCGCGAGCACAAGCCGCGCTTCACGGACAAGCTGCCGGGCAATTGGCCGTACATCGGCGCGATCCGCGCGATGCTGCCCGGTGCAAGCATCGTCGTTGTGCGGCGCGATCCACTCGAGACTTGCCTGTCGATTTATCGGCAACGCCTGATCGGCAACGAATACTCGCGCACGTTCTCCGATCTCGCGGACTACTGGTGCGATTTCGATCGAGCAGCGCGCCGTTGGAGTGCATTGCATCCGCAGCAAGTGCGCGTCCAATCCTACGAAGCACTCGTCGCCGATCCGGAGCCGCAGATTCGCGCGCTGCTCGCTTTCTGCGACCTGCGGTTCGAGCCGCAGTGCCTGGAATTCCACCGCACCGAGCGCAACGTGCACACGCCGAGCGCGATGCAGGTGCGCGAACCGCTGCGCCGCGACACCGCGCGCAGCGCACGCTACGGCGCCCTGCTCGATCCGCTGCGTGCGGCATTGGGCTTGCCGCCGTTTGCTAACAGATGACGTGCACCTGCCTCGAAATCGTAGCGAGCGAAAGCCCGATCCCGTCCAAGATCGGGCGTTTCGGACGCGCGCAGGAACCGGGGTGTACAGTCGAGTACATGAGGGTAAGTCGAGCGCTGTTTGGCTCGCATGCGCGCCACGCGAGCAAACGCCCACACCATGGGGCGCGAACCGGGAGCACGACCGGCACGCTCGATTCAAGATTGGATCGGGCCGAGCGCAGTAGATTTTGAGGGAGGTGTATGGGGAATATCGTCTGGCTCGCGTCCTATCCCAAGTCGGGCAACACCTGGCTGCGCGCGTTCCTCGCCAACCTGGTCGCGAACCGGCCGACGCCGGTGCCGCTGGCGGAGCTGCCGAGCTACGGGCGGCTCGAAGCCGATCCGGAGCTGTATTCGCAACTCGCCGGCCGCCCCAGCACCGAATTGAGTTTCGATGAGCTATGCGCGCTGCGTCCGCAGGTGCACGCGGCGATCGCCGCGGCCGCACCGCGTACCGTGTTCGTGAAGACCCACAGCATGGCCGGCGTGCACGACGGCGTGCCGCTGCTCACGCCGCAGGTCAGCGCGGGCGCGATCTGCGTCGTGCGCAACCCGCTCGACGTCGCCATCAGCATGGCGCACCACTTTGCTATCGACCTCGATGCCGCGATCGACTATCTCGGCGACGAACGCGCCGCGTCGGAAAACAGCGCGCTGTTTGTCAGCGAATTCCTCGGCTCCTGGTCGGCGCATGCCAAGAGCTGGGCCGACATGGAAGGGCCGCGCATCCTCGTGCTGCGCTATGAAGACTTGATCGACAAACCGGCCAAGCACTTCGGCAAGGTCGCCAAGCTGATCGGCGTCGACGACCGCGCGCGCGTCGAACGCGCGGTCGCGCACGCGAGCTTCGCCTCGCTCGCCGGCATGGAGCGACGCGACGGTTTCGTCGAGGTGCCGATCAAGGGCCAGCGCTTCTTCCGCGCCGGCCGCATCAATCAATGGCGCGAGGCCTTGAGCCGCGATCAGGTGCAGCGCGTGATCGCGCGGCATCGCGAACAGATGCAGCGCTTCCGCTATGTTCCCGCAGGCTACTGAGCGCCGGATGTGAGCAACGCAGGCGCCGAATCGCACTATCAACGCGGCAATGCATTGCGTACCGCGGGACGCTACGCCGAAGCGGAAACGGCGCTGCGCGATGCGCTACGCCTCGATCCTGCGCATCGCGGCGCGACTTACTCCCTTGCCTTCATGCTGCGCGAACAGGGGCGCGTCTACGCCGCGGCGGAAGCGGTCGCTGCCTGGGTTGAGCGCACCGAACTCGCGCTCGACGACACGCTCGCGACGCTGGGCTTTCTGCTCGAATGCGCGACGCTCGCGCCGGCTCAGGCGCTCGCGCGCAGTGCGCTGCTGCGTTGGCCCGCGGACGCGCGCCTCGCCGCACGTGCCGGTGAAATTGCGCTCGCACTCGGCGAATTCGACGAGGCCGCCACGGCCCTGCGCGACGCGCTCGATCGCGATCCGAACCTCAGCGCCGCCTGGCTGCGCCTCGCGCACTGCCGGCGCTACACGCGCAGCGACGACCCCGATTTGCAGCGCTTCGAGCACGCCTGGGCCGACTCGCAGCTGATGCCGCCCGCGCGCACCAGCGCCGGGTTCGCACTCGGCAAGGTGCTCGACGACCTTGGCGACTACGCCCGCGCCGCACGCGTACTGCGCGCGGCGAACGCACAAGCGCAGGCTACCGCGCCGTGGAGTCGCGCCGCCTGGCGCGGCGAGATCGAGGCGCGGCTCGCAGCTTCGCCGCCGCCCGCGCTCGCTGCGCACAGCGACTTCGTGCCGATCTTTGTCGTCGGCCTGCCGCGTTCAGGCACGACACTGATCGCAAGCACGCTCGGCAGCTTCGACGGCGTGCGTGATCGCGGCGAGCTCAACTGGATCGCCGCACTGCACGCGCACCTGCACACACACGGCCAAATGCATGATACCGCCGCGCTGGCGCAAATCGCCGCGCTGATCCGCGCGCAGATGCGCCGCGACGATGCGCCGGTGCGCTGCTACGTCGACAAGAATCCGCTCAACTTCCGCTACGTCGACTTCATCCTCGCGCTGTTTCCGAATGCACGCATCGTGCATTGCCGCCGCGGCCCACGCGACACCGCGCTGTCGCAGTGGATGCAGCATTTCGCCGGCGAGGACATGGGTTACTCTCACGAATTCGCCGACATTGCGCTGGTCGCGCGCGACGAGGCAGCGTTGATGGCGCATTGGCGCATGCGCGGCATCGATCTGCTCGATATCGACTACGAAACGTTCGTGGCCGATCCCGCCGCGCAGCGCGCGCGTCTCGCCCAATTCATTGGCGCCGACAATGCCGTTAGCTCAGAACGTGCCACCGCGGCAGAGACCATTCAGACTGCGAGCGTCTGGCAGGTGCGCCAGCCCGTGCACCAGCGTTCGATCGGCCGCTGGCGCGACTATGCGCCGCATCTGCCCGAACTCGAGGCCTTGTTCGCGTCCTGAGCGATGCGGTGACGATCGCCGCTTCGATCACTGCTTCAGGATATGGATGCTGCCCGAGAACGATTCCGTCTCGATGCGCGCATCGCCGTCGCCGACACGCGCGTCGAGGCTCTCGCCGGGGCCGTATTCGGCCTTCTTCACGCTGCCGAAATCGCTCTTGATATTACCGCTGAAGGTCGTCGCGGACAGGCGCGCGGACAGCGCCGCCGGTACGCGCAGCTTCACCGTGCCGCTCATCGTCTCGGCGCGCAGGCGCGCGCCCTTGGCGGGTGCGGCGCTCGCGTCGATCGTGCCCGACACCGACTCCGCGTTGAACTCCGTCACGCTCGGCGCGCTGTAGCCAATTTTGCCGGACACGGTCTCGAGCTTGACGCGACCCTCCACACCACCGACGGCGATATCGCCAGATACCGTTTGCACATGCGCGTGCTCGATCGCGCCGGCGCGCGCGGCGTCGAACTTGACGTTGCCCGAGACGCTGTCGATTTCGACGCTGCGCGATGCGCCCGTCGCCTGCACCGCGCCGCTGACATTCTCGATCTCAAGCGACTTGCCATCGATGCCGACGACCTTGCTGTCGGCGCTGACCAGCTCGAGCTTGAGCGCTACCGCGTGCGGCACGCTCAGCACCAGATTCGTATCGCTCGGTGAACCGTGCTTGCCGCCCGAATGCTCCGCCTCCACATTGAGCTCGATGTGTCGCGCGCTGCCTTCGATGACGAGGCGCGCACCCGCGCCGACGCTGCCAGAGAGACCGATGCGATTTTCGTTACTACCGGTGACCGTGACGCTGCCGCGCACATTGCTGATCTCGACGCTGCCATCGCCGGCAAAGCTGTAGCTGCGCTCGAAGCTCTTCGCGGCGCCCGCGTCGGCGCTGATGACTTCCTCGTCCGGCGGCGGCGCATCGGCCGCGCACGTGAGCATGGGCACGAGCAGCAGTGCGAGCGTGATAGCCGAGGCGAGTTGGCGTTTGATTGGATTCACTTCTTCCCCTCCTGTTCCTCAGCCCGAAATGGCTGCCTGGCGCATCAGGCGCATACGCTGCGCATTGGTGCGATTGATCATGCTGACAAGAAATACCGCATCGGGATGCGCGTCGAGCGCGGCCTGCAAATCAGCGCCTGCCTGATCGAGATCGCGCGCGGCGGCGGCAAGTTTCGGATCGGACGGCTGTGCCCAGTCGAACGCGGTCGGCACGCTATCGTTCTGCGTGCTGGCGACGGGCTGCGCGACCGGCGGCCGCACCGGCGTCGATGGCGTACGCTCGACACGCAGCGCCAGCAGACTCGCACCCGTCACGACGACGAACGTGGCGGCAATCGCCGCGACCGCGCGCGTCCAGCGCCGAGTCGCGATCGCAGGGCGTGCCTGCTCCTGCGCGATGCGCGCGGCGATGCCCGGCCACAGATCGCTCGTGGGCTCGACGCTGTCGCCGAGCTTCTTCATCTGGCTGCGCCATTCAAACTCGTTGTTCATGCTGCCACCCCCAATGCGCGCCGCAGCAAGCCGCGCGCGCGATGCAGTTGCGCCTTGGACGAACCGACGGCCATGCCGAGTTCGTTGGCGATTTCCTCGTGTTTCCAGCCCTCGACATCATGCAGCACCAGCACGGCGCGTGCACGCGGCGGCAGGTCGGCCACGGCGCGTTGCAGATCACCGCGCTCGGCCGCGCAGAACGGCACCTCGCCACCGGCGGCGAGTTCGAGCACGTCGCTGTCGACCGCGTCTTCCTCGCGCCGCACGCGCAGGTCCATCAGCGCGATATTCACGCCAAGGCGATGCAGCCAGGTCGAAAACGCCGAGTCGCCGCGGAAACTGCCGAGCTTCTGCCAGGCGCGCACGAAGGCTTCCTGGGTCAATTCCTCGGCGCGCGCGCGGTCCATCCCGACGATGCGCAGGATCGCGCCATGCATGCGCCCGACATGCTTGCGGTAGAGCTGCTCGAAGGCGCGCATGTCGCCTGCGACCGCGCGGCGCACGAGCGCCGCATCGGTGTCGAGCTCCACCACACGCGCGGGTGCGGCCTCAAAAAGCGGGATATTCATGCTGAGCGCGGCGCCGTCCATTTGCTCACTTGGATGCGCCACGATCGCTGAAGGTTTATAGGCGACCAAGTCCCAAACGTCATTTTCGCCGCGGGGCCAATCCACGACGGCCCGCCCAATCCATTCGGGCAGGCCGGTGAACGGCTAAGGTGTGCCTACAGCCTGGGTTTCCTCCTCGCTCTGCGCCAGCTGCGCGCTGATGCGCCCATGCTCGCGCAGCAGCGCCTGCGGCATATGCGCGCCGAAGGAATTGAGGTATTCGCCAATGCCTTCGTATTCGGCGATCCACGCATCGATGTCGAGATGCAGCAGCGCTTCGAGCTTGGCGCGCGGCAGATCGAGTCCGGCGAGATTGAGATCACCCACCTGCGGCAAGTTGCCAATCGGGGTCTGCACCGCGTCCTCGGCGCCGCTGCAGCGGCCGATGATCCACTCGAGCACGCGCAGGTTGTCGCCGAAACCCGGCCACAGGAACTTGCCGTCCTCGCCCTTGCGGAACCAATTGACGTGGAAAATCTTTGGCAGCTTGGCGCCGGCCTTGTCCATCGACAGCCAGTGCGCGAAGTAATCGCCGAAGTTGTAGCCGCAGAACGGCTTCATCGCCATCGAGTCGCGGCGCATCACGCCGACCGCCCCGGTCGCGGCGGCGGTCGTTTCCGAACCCATCGCCGCGCCGACGAGCACGCCATGCGTCCAGTCGCGCGCCTCGAACACGAGCGGCACGAGATGCTCGCGCCGGCCGCCGAAGATGATCGCCGAGATCGGCACGCCCTGCGGATCTTCCGCGTGCGGCGACCAGCTCGCGCACTGACGCGCGGACACGGTGAAGCGCGAATTCGGATGCGCCGCCGGCCCGCCCGAAGGCTTGCCATTTGCGATCACCACATCGCGACCCTGCCAGTCTTTCGCCGGTACGCCAGGCAGGCCTTCCCACCACGGATCACCGTCGGCGGTGACCGCAACATTGGTGAAGATCGCGTCGTGATTGAGCATCGCTAGCGCGTTCGGATTCGTCTGCGCGCTCGTGCCCGGCGCGACACCGAAGTAGCCGGCTTCAGGATTGATCGCCCACAGGCGCCCGTCCGCGCCAGGAGTCATCCAGCAGATATCGTCGCCGACGGTCCATACCTTCCAGCCCTTCTCGCGATAGCTTTCGGGCGGAATCAGCATGGCGAGATTGGTCTTGCCGCAGGCCGACGGGAACGCCGCAGCGATGTAGTGAATCTCGCCCCTGGGATTCTGGATGCCGACGATCAGCATATGCTCGGCGAGCCAGCCTTCCGTGCGCGCCTGCCACGAAGCGATTCGCAGCG
>CAZDWH010000037.1:0-18839 GCA_964509025.1 uncultured Rhodanobacteraceae bacterium | reverse complement strand
CAAGGGTCGGCGACGATGGTAGGAGGCCGCCCAGCAGAACACCTCCGGGCCTAGTCCCTTTTCCCGCATGGGGGCGGCGGCGCTCGCTCATGTACGTCAAGTACACATCGCTCACGCCACCTTGCGCTGCAGGCAAAGGGCCGGCGTCGCGACCGCCTGAATATTCGGCAACAGACCCATGGACCTTGGTGCGAAATCGGCGCAACAAATTTACGCCGTCTGAAAAAAAGCGGCCAGACTTGAGCTGGCCGCTTTGATTCGATCGTTCGTCCCGAGTTATCCAGGGGCGAACGTTGCCAACACCGATCGCGCGTTACCGCGAACGGCGTGATACGCGCTTAGTGCTTCGCCGGCTCCTTCGCCTTGTCCGCAGCCGCGTCCTTCGCCTTGTCGGCTGCGTCGGCGGCCTTGGCCTTGGCGGCATCGACGGCGTTGCTCGCGGCGGTCTTGGCAGCGTCGGCAGCATTGCCGGCAGCGGCCTTGGTTGCGTCGACGGCAGCGCCCGCAGCGGCCTTGGTCGTATCGACCGCAGCGCCAGCGGCGGCGCCAACGGCGGTGCCGGTCGCGGCAGCCGCATCCTTCACGTCGGTGGCGGCTTTGTCTACGGCGGCCTTGGCATCGGCAGCGGCCTTGTCGGCGGCAGCCTTGGCATCAGCAGCGGCCTTGTCGGCGGCGACCTTGGCTTGGGCTGCGGCCTGTTCGGTCGCGGCTTTGGCCTTGGCGGCGGCTTCTTCGGCCTGACGCTTGGAATCATCGCAAGCGGTCAGGGTGACGGCGAGTGCAACGGCGGCAACGATGGCTTTGATCTTCATGCTCCCCTCCAGGGTGGTTGGTTTGAAGTGCAACGAAAACAAACGCGCGCCGCGTGGCGCGACGTGCAGGTGTGGAAACTGGGCTAGCTTAAACTACTTCGACTGCAATTGCCGTCGCCTCGCCGCCGCCGATGCACAGCGCCGCGACGCCGCGCTTGCCGCCGCGCTTCTTCAGCGCGTTGAGCATGGTGACGACGAGACGCGCGCCCGAGGCGCCGATCGGGTGACCGAGCGCGCATGCGCCGCCGTTGACGTTGAGCTTGGCGTGCGGCACGCCGAGATCCTTCATCGGCGCCATCGCGACGACGGCGAAGGCCTCGTTGACCTCGAACAGGTCGACGTCCTCGACCTTCCAGCCGATCTTCTTGAGCAGGCTGTCGATCGCGCCGACCGGCGCAGTGGTGAACCATTCCGGCTCCTGCGCATTGGTCGCATGGCCGACGATGCGCGCGAGCGGCTTGAGCCCGCGTTTTTTCGCTTCGTCCTCGCTCATCAGCACGGTCGCGGCGGCGCCGTCGGAAATGCTCGACGAACTGGCCGCTGTTACGGTGCCGTCCTTCTTGAACGCGCCCTTGAGCGTCGGGATCTTGCTGACGTCCGATTTGCCCGGCTGTTCGTCGACGGCGAACTCGACGTCGCCCTTCTTGGTCGCGACCTTGACCGGCACGATCTCGTCGGCGAACGCGCCCGAGGCAATCGCGGCCTGCGCGCGCTTGACCGATTCGATCGTGTAGGCGTCCTGTGCCTCGCGCGTGAAGCCGTATTTCGCGGCGGTCGCTTCGGCGAACACGCCCATCGACTGGCCGTCGTAAGGATTGGTCAGGCCGTCCCAGGCCATGTGGTCGACCATTTTTGCTTCGCCGTAGCGCAGGCCGGTGCGCGCCGCGACCATATGCGGCGCATTGGTCATCGATTCCATGCCGCCGGCGACGACGACGCTGGCCGAGCCGGCCTTGATGAGATCGTTGCCGAGCATGATTGCCTTCATGCCCGAGCCGCAAACCTTGTTGATCGTGGTGCAGCCGGTCGCCTTCGGCAGACCCGCGGCGAGCGAAGCCTGGCGCGCCGGCGCCTGGCCGAGATTGGCCGGCAGCACGCAACCCATGATCACTTCGCTGACGTCGCTTGCGGGTACGCCGGATTGTTCGAGCGCTGCCTTGATCGCGGTGGCGCCGAGCGTCGGCGTGGGTACGCCGGTGAACTGGCCAAGCATGGAACCGATGGCGGTGCGCTTGGCGCCGACGATGACAACAGAAGCGGACATGGGAATCTCCGATGGTTGAACGCGGCGCTCGCAGCGCCGCGGTGCGAATAACCGGGCGCCGCGGCGCACGGAAAGGGGTTGGGCGACCCCAATTATCCGCCACAAGTGTGACGTGCGGCAAACCGTCGCGCTGCGTGGCTTGTGCCCGCGCGCATGCGCGCGTAGCCTCTAGCCGATGAGGGGGAATGGCAGCAGATCGGCTTGCTGTTTCGTCGCGTGCGCGATGCTCGCGTGCGTGCTCGCGTGCGCGTGCGCTTTCGCGGCGGACGTGCCCGGCGTCGATACTGTGCGCTTCCACAACTACAGTCCGGTCGACGGCCTGTCGCAAGCGACCGGAGTGACGATCACCCAGGATCGCACCGGATTCCTCTGGGTTGGGACTCAGGACGGTCTCAACCGCTTCGACGGCCACGGCTTCAAGGTCTACAAGCACGACCGCACCGATGCGTGGTCGCTCTCGGACAACTTCATCAATGTGCTGCTGGCCGATGCGGACGGCTCGCTCTGGGTCGGCACCGAGACCGGCGGACTCAATCATTACGATCCGGTGCTCGATCGCTTCGAGCGGCAGACGCTGCGGCGCATTTCCTCACAGAATCAGGAACCCGAGCGTGTCGCCGCCCTGCAGCGCGATCAGCGCGGCCGCTTGTGGATCGCCGGTACGGCGCAGTCGCTGTACTGGCTCGACCGTGCAGGCATCCATGAGACGCCGCTCGGTGCGCGCGCGCCGCTTGCCAACGTGCGCATGTTCGCCGAACTCGCCGACGGCTCGATGCTGATCGGCACGCACACCGGATTGTTGCTATGCGATGCCGATGCGACGCAGATGATCGAATGGCGCCCCGCCGGGCTGCCATCGCTCGATGTTGCCGACATCGCGGTGAGCCCGGCCAACGAAGTCTGGGTCGCGACGATCGACCGCGGCCTGCTGCGCTTCTCCGCACAGGGCGCACTGATCGAGCACTACCATCGCGGCGCCGACGTCGTACATAGCTTTCCCGACGATGCGCTGCGCGGCATCGAATTCGACCGTACCGGCCAGCTCTGGGTTACCAGCTGGAACACCGGATTGATCCGGCTCGATCCAGGCAGCGGCAAGATCAGCACGTTCCGTAACGATCCGGCGGATTCGCACAGCGTTGTCGCGGATCAGCTGCAGGCACTGTTCATCGATCGCGATGGTCTCATCTGGGTCGGTTCGTGGGGGCATGGCATCGGTGTGCACGATCCGCGCTCGGCCGCGTTCGCGACAATTCATTCGATCGCGGGCGAGCCGCGCGCATTGCCCTCGCGTGGCGTGCGTTCGGTGCTTACCGACACCGACGGCACGCTCTGGCTGGGTATGCCCGAAAGTGGCGGCGTGGTGCATTTCGATCCGGTCGCGGGTGTGATCGGACATTACGTCAACGATCCAGCCGATCCGCGCACCTTGCCCGCAAACGGCATCAAGTATCTGCTGCGTACGCGCGACGGCAGTCTCTGGGTGGCGACAGCAGGAGGCGGATTGCATCGGCAAGCGTCCGGCCACGCGGATTTCCAGCATTTTCGCCATAGCGATGCAGACAACGGCAGCATCGCCAGCGACGATTTGCTGTTTCTGATGCAGGATCGCGCGGGCACGCTATGGATAGGCACGAACGACGCCGGTCTCGACGAGCTATGCGTGGGCTGCACGCGCTTTGTGCATCACCGTCACGATCCGGTGAACCCGGACAGCATCGGCGCCGACATCGTCTTCCATGTCCTGCAGTCGCACAACGGTGCATATTGGATTGCGACCCGCGGTGGCGGACTCGATCGCTACGATCCGGCGACGGGCCGTTTCGAACATTTTCGCGCGCAAGCCGACAACCATGCCTCACTAAGCCACAACTCGGTGATGTACCTGTTCGAGGACAGCCGCGGCGAGTTGTGGATCGCCACGCAGGGTGGCGGCCTCAATCATCTCGAACCCGGCTCGGAGGGCGCGCCGCGCTTCACCGCGATCGGCAGTCACGAAGGCCTTGCCGCGGACGCGATCGGCGCCATCGTCGAGGACGCCACGCACGCGTTCTGGCTCAGCACCACGGTCGGCATCAGCCGCTTCGATCCGGCGACCAAGGCGGTGCTCAACTTCGGCCTCAACGAAGGCGTGCTCGGGCAGGGCTACTACGTCAATTCGGTGGCGCATCTGTCCGACGGGCGCATCATATTCGGCGGGCTCAATGGGGCAACGTTGTTCGATCCGCTCGCGGTGGTGCCGCCGCCCGCGCCGGTGCCGGTAATCACGGGCCTGCTGCTCAACAACACGCCGATTGATCTGCAGTGGCGCGACAGCAAGTCGCCGCTATCCGCTGCACCCTGGTCGGGCAAGACGATGGCAACGCTCGCGCATCAGCAGAACAACGTCAGCGTCGCGTTCAGCGCTTTCGGCTTCAGCAATCCGAACGACGTGCGCTATTCGTATCGTCTCGAAGGTCACGACGAGGACTGGATCCAGACCGATTCGTCGCGCCGCTATGCCACGTACACCGATCTCGCGCCGGGCGCCTACCGCCTGCGCGTGCGCGCGCGCAACGGCATGCAGTCGTGGAGCACGAGCGAAGCAGAGCTTGCGTTGCGCGTATTGCCGGCGCCGTGGCTGTCGCCGCTGGCCTATCTTGCCTATGCGCTCGCTCTGGTGATGATCGGCCTGGCGGTCGCCTGGCGCGTGCACACCGACTGGCAACGCCGCGAGCTCGCGCGCGATGCGATCCGCATGAGCGAAGAACGCCTGAAATACGCGCTATGGGGCAGCGGCGGCGAGCTGTGGGACGTGGACTTGCGCACGGGCGCGATGCTGCGCGAACACCGCCTCGATCACGTCGCGGCGTCGCACGAAGCGACGGCGGACACGCTCGATGCTTACCGACCCTTCGTGCATCCCGATGATGTCGCCGAATTCGACCGCGCTGTCGCCGAGCACATCAAGGAAGGTACCGAAAATTTTGAGGTGACCTATCGCACGCCGGACCGCAAACACCGCGAATGGCGCTGGCTGCTCACGCGCGGCAGCGTGGCCGAACGCGATGCGCGCGGTCACGCCACGCGTCTGGTAGGCACCACGCATGACATCACGACGCTCAAGCGCGCCGAGGAGTCGCTGCGCCGGTTCAACGAGGAGCTCGAATGGCGTGTGGAGCAGCGCACCGAGGATCTGACCCACGCCAACGTCGAACTGCGCGACACCTTGCAGAAACTGACACTGATGCAGCGCCAGCTGCTCGAATCGGAGAAGATGGCCATGCTCGGCGCGCTCGTCGCCGGCGTCGCGCACGAAATCAACACGCCGCTCGGCGTGACGGTGACGGCGGCCTCGCACCTGCAGGAAGAGACTGCGCGCGTGGCGCGCCTGGTCAACGAAGGCGTGCTTACGCGCAACGATCTGCAGGCATTCGAGAGCACGGTGCGTGAAAGCGCCGAAATGATCCTGCGCAATCTGCGCCGCGCCGACCGCCTGATCAAGAGTTTCAAGCTCGTCGCGGTCGATCAGTCGAGCGAGGAGCGGCGCCAGGTCGAACTCGGCGCGTATTTGCACGAGATCCTCGCCTCGCTCGCGCCAATACTGAAAAAAGTTCCGCACAAGATCCGCATCGAGTGTCCGGCGCCGGTGGCGATGAGCACGTTCCCGGGGGCGTTGTACCAGATCGTCAGCAATCTGCTGATGAACTCGGTGACGCACGGGTTCGATGCGGGGCAGGCGGGAGAAATCACCATCACCGCACGTGCGGTGGAAGACCGCGTGCACCTCGAGTATCGCGACAATGGCAAGGGCATGAGCGATGCCGTGCGTGCGCAGGTGTTCGATCCGTTCTTCACCACGCGGCGCGGTCAGGGTGGCTCCGGCCTCGGCATGCACGTGGTCTACAACCTCGTGACGCAATTGCTCAAGGGTCACATTCGCGTGGAAAGCGCACCGCAGGCCGGCACGACATTCGAGATCGACCTGCCGCTCGATGTGCCGGCGGCCGCGGCGGCGTCGTCGAGCGCTGACGAATCCGCGCTGAGCGCGCCGATTTGAGACAGGGTCTGTTGACTGGCCCTAGTCCGGCAGGCGCTGGCGCACCGCTTGCAGCCGTTCCCAGTTGGCCAGCATCAGTTCGACCAGGCGCGGATCGAACTTCTTGCCGCTCTGCTCGGAGAGAAAGCTGTGGATGCGATCGATCGGCCACGGCTCTTTGTAGCAGCGCTTGCTGCCAAGTGCGTCGAACACGTCGGCGAGCGCGGTGATGCGCCCGGCCAGCGGTATGTCCTCGCCCGCGAGCCGGCGCGGATACCCCGAGCCGTCCCAGTTTTCGTGATGCGACAGGGCGATTTCCGCGGCGAGCTTCAGCACCGGACGTTTCGAGCCGCTCAGCAGTTTCGCGCCGATCTCCGCATGCGTGCGCATGATCGCCGCTTCGTCCGGCGTGTGTGCGCCGGGCTTGTTGAGGATCGCATCCGGGATGCCGATCTTGCCGATGTCATGTAGCGGCGCGGCCAGGCGCAGCGCGCTCGCGCTCTTGTCGTCCATACCGAACAACACGCCGAGCAATTCGGCAATCAGACCGACCCGCTTTACGTGGTTGGCGGTTTCCTTCGATCGCGTTTCGGCCGCGCCTGCGAGCAGATAAACGAGGTCGAGCTGGCTGTCGATGAGTTCGCCATGCAGATGCAGGTTCTCGTGTGCGATCGAGACGTTGATGCAGAACACTTCGATCAGGCGGTGATCGAGTTCGCTCAGTGACACCTTTTCGCCGACGTAAAACAGGCTTTCGGTGGCATCGCTGTCGCTGATGTACAGCACGTAGTGATCGTGCCCGAACACATGGCGCTTGCCGATATAGGCTGCGCGCAGCGACGAGACGATATGCTCGGGCAGCTTCTCGTCGGCGTTGCGGTCGAGGAAGGGGCGGTATTCGCCGGTCGCCGCAGCGATATGGAAGTGCTCGGGCAGTTCCGCCTGCGGATGCTTGACCTTGCAGTAAAGTGCACCGCGCTCGACGCCGACGATTTCGGTCAGCTGGTCGAGCACCGCGGAAGCGAAGTGGTGCGAATATTCCTGCGAAAAGATATGCGCCGAGGCGCGGATCACGCGCTCGAGGCCCTGGCGATGCGCCTCGATCGTGCGCATGTCGCGATAGGCGCGCAGCGCGGTGAACAGCGTGGTCGCGAGCTTCTGCGCGGTAAGTTCAGTCTTTTCCTTGTAATCGTTGATGTCGTAGGTCGAGATGACGCTGTGCTCGGGCGCTTGGCCGGGCTGGCCGGTGCGCAGCACGATGCGCACGAAGTGATTGCCGAGCTTTTCGCGCACCGTGCGCACGAGATCGAGCCCGGCGTGGTCGGATTCCATCACGACGTCGAGCAGCATGACCGCGATATCCGGATTGCTCGCGAGGATGCGCTCGGCGGTGGCCGAATCGTGCGCGTGCAGGAATTGCAGCGGGCGTTCGGCGAAGCGGAAATTGCGCAGCACCAGGCGCGTGACGTCGTGCACCTCGGGCTCGTCGTCGACGATCAAGACAGTCCACGGCGCCGGAGGAGGGGTCTCCGCCGTCACTTCGGCTTGGTAACTCAAGGCATGCATCCGGTTTCCCCTGCGCCCGCCCCCATACGCGGACGCACTGAGTTTAACGTGATTTTGCAAGCACGAGTCAAGCCAGCTTGCGAATTGCGTCACGAACTGCAGAGCGGGCGAGATGCGCGGCAATCGCAGCAACATGGCGGAACTCCGGTGTCCCCTTTCACCGGGAGTGGATTGCCATTTGCCGCGAGACGGTTCACATCCTGATCACGCGGCGTATTCAGTCCGTGTACTGGCGCCGATGTGCTGGTGCCAGGACTTGCCGTGGAACAGTTCGCGCCCGATCAGCATGCGGCGGATTTTCGGTTCGGTGTGCCTGCGCCGATGCTTTCAGCCGGCGCAGTCAAGCTCAGGATTTGCCGTGGAAGAGTTCCCTGCCGATCAGCATGCGGCGAATTTTCGGTTCGGTGTGCCCGCGCCGAAGCTTTCAGTCGGCGCAGGCAAGCTCAGGATTTGCCGTGGAAGAGTTCTCTGCCGATCAGCATGCGGCGAATTTCGTTCGTGCCAGCGCCGATCTCGTACAGTTTGGCGTCGCGCAGGATGCGCCCGGTCGGGAATTCGTTGATATAGCCGTTGCCGCCGAGTGCCTGGATCGCCTCGAGCGCGACTTGCACGGCGTTCTGCGATGCGTTGAGCAAGCACGAAGCCGGGTCGATGCGCGATTTGCGGTGGTTGTCGAAATCTTTCGCGACCATGTAGGCATAGGCGCGCGAGGATTGCAGCAAAGTATACATATCCGCGATTTTCGCCTGCATGATGCCGAAGGTGCCGATCGGCGCGTTGAACTGCTTGCGCTCGCGCACGTAGGGCAGGGCGATGTCGAGCGCCGCCTGCATCAGTCCGATCGGTCCACCCGACAGCACCAGGCGCTCGGTGTCGAGGCCGCTCATCAGCACGCGCACGCCTTCGTTGATCTCGCCGACGCGATTGGCGTCGGGAATCTCGCAGTTGTCGAACACGAGTTCGCAGGTGTTGGAGCCGCGCATGCCGAGCTTGTCGAGCTTCTGCGCGGTGGAGAAGCCCTTCATGCCTTTCTCGACGATGAAAGCGGTCATGCAGCGCGAACCCGCCGGGCGATGCACGGTGCGCATGTAGACGAGCAGCACGTCGGCGTCGGGGCCGTTGGTGATCCACATCTTCGAGCCGTTCGCGACCCACACGTCGCCGTGCTGTTCGGCGCGGCAGCTCATCGAGCCGACCACGTCGGAACCCGCGCCCGGTTCGCTCATCGCGAGCGCGCCGACCCATTCGCCGCTGCACAACTTAGGCAGATATTTCTTCTTCTGCGCTTCGTTCGCGTTGTGGAAGATATTGTTGACGCAAAGGTTCGAGTGCGCGCCATAGGACAGGCCGACCGAGCCCGAAGCGCGCGAGATCTCCTCCATCGAAACGAGATGGGCGAGATAGCCGAGATCGGAGCCGCCGTAGTCCGCGCTGACGGTGACGCCGAGCAGTCCCATCTCGCCGAGCTTCGGCCACAGATCGGGCGGGAATGCGTTGTCGTGATCGATCGCGTTCGCGCGCGGCGCGATTACCGATTCCGCAAACGCCGCGACGGTTTCGCGCAGCAGATCGAGTTCTTCGCCAAGGGGGAAGGGACGCATGGACAGCCCGGTCGCTTGATGGTGAGAGCGCCATTATCGCCGATTGGCGTTTAAAACTCGCGCCGGTATCGAATTCGCGACGAGATCAGCGGTCACCTACGACGACAGCGTGCGCGTCCCTGCGCCGAATTGGTCCCGACGGTCGTCAGTGCGCAGGTGCTGGCGCAGGCTCTTGAACAAGCGATTTGGCTTCCGTAATCGACACGACGCACCAGCCCATCGGGGTGACCGTGTCGAACGCGAGCACGACGCGGCGGCCGTTGAGATCGGCTTCGACCACACCGGTGCCGCTGCGCTGGCGCAGCTGATCGAGCTCGGGCAGCGGCAGCCGCGAGCGACGTGAACCGTCGGCTTCGTCCGTGCCGAGCACGTGATGCAGCGACGCGAGCACATGCCCCTTGGCGTCGATCAGCAGCACGTCGATCGCGTCCTTGAGGCGCGGCACGTCGAGCATCGAGCGCACCATCAGGTCCGGATCGAGCAGCGCCGCGACCACGCCGCGGAAGTGATTGTCTACGTCGTACAGCGGCACGCTCAGCGGTAGTTCCGCCCGGCGCGTCAGCTCGCTGCGGTACGCCTCGCCCCAGATCGGCGCGCGGCCGTTCTGCACGATGCCGTACCACGGCTGCAGGCGCGGATCGTAATCGGCCGGCAGACTGTCCCAGCCGGGATAGCGCGAGGCGACGCCATCGGAGAAACCAATCTCGATCGCGCTCAGCGGATTGTCGCGCGCGTCGTCGCCGACGTCGTTGCTGTCGGCCGCGTAGATGTCGCTGGTGCCGTTGCGGATCGCCACGGCGATGCGGTGATAGATATCGCGTCGGAATCCCTCCAGCGCGGTCAGCTTGCGGATCGTCGGCAGGGCTTCGCTTTCGTTCATGCCTGCGGGCAGCGTCCACACCGGCCAGCCGAGGCTGATGCGTCCGCCGAGGCGCTCGTTCGGCACAAGATCGGGCGGCGCGCTCTGTGAGTCGAGGAATTCGCGCTGCCAGTAGAAACGCGTGTCGGTCGGCTTGCCAAGCGAATCGATCTGCGCCACCGAGTCGGCGAGATTCTGCACTGCGCCTTCGATTTCGATCATGCGCGTCTGCACATTGTCGCTGACGCCGGCTACCGCATCGCGCAGCCGCAGCAGGCCTTCCTCGTGCCGCCGCTGTGCTTCAAGCGTGCGCTGCTGTTGCCACAGCAGGCCGCCGATCGTGACGCCGCCGAGTGCGATCATGCCAAGGATGGCACTGAGCACGCTTTGCCGATGCCGCGCGATCGCGCGTTGCGCGCGTTGCCACGTTGTGTCGGGTCGCGCCTGCACTTCGTTGCCGCGCAGGTAATTGCGCAGGTCGGTTGCGAACGCAGCGACATTCTCATAGCGATCGTCCGGCTGCGCCGCGGTCGCGCGTTCGATGATCGCAGCGAGTTCGCGCGGAATCTTTTCCCGGCGCGGATAGGCGTGCGCTATTGGCCGTCGCTTCGCCGCCGCGGCATTGCGCAGCACTTCATATGCGGTGTGTCCGTCGTAGGGCGGATTGAGCGTGACGAGTTCGTACAGGATCAAGCCGAGTGCGCATTGATCGCTGCGCGCGTCGAGCTCGAGGTTCTTGCCCTGCGCCTGCTCGGGCGACATGTATTTCGGCGTGCCGACCACGTCGCCGGCCTGGGTATTCGATGCGCTACCGGAGACATCGGCGCTGGATATCACGAACGAGCGATCCGCGTCGTCGTCGGGCTGCTGCAGGGCGCGGCACAGGCCCCAGTCCATCACATAGACCTCGTTGTGCCGGCCGAGCATCAGGTTCGCGGGCTTGAGGTCGCGATGGATCACGCCCTTGTCGTGCGCGTAGCTGATTGCGTCACAAACTTTCAGGAAATGCTCGATGCGCACCACCAGCGCATGCGTCTCGTCGGGCGCGTCGCCGTTCGCATAGAACTCGCGTGTCTCGTTGAGCAGCACCTGAAAATTCTTGCCCTCGACGAGCTTCATCGTGTACGCAGGCATGCCGCCGGGCGCGAGTTCGAGCGCGTACACCGGTACGATGTTCGGATGATCGAGCTGTGCGGTGATCTGCGCCTCGCGCAGGAAGCGCGTGCGTGCGCTCGCGGCGGCGTCGGCTTCGGCGCTGAGCTCCTTCAGCGCGACGCGGCGCAGCAATTCGGTGTCCTTGGCGATGTGCACCGTGCCCATGCCGCCCTTGCCGGCGATGCCGAGCAGCACATAGGGGAAATCGTTTCTTTCGGCGGGTGAGAGCGCGGCGGGCGCGGGTGCTGCGGCCTCAGTAGCCGCGGGCGCGGCGGCAGGAGCGGCAAGGCGTGCGCGCAGACGTTCGCTGATCCGCGTCTTGGCGTCGTCGAACAGGGTGCGCGGACCGTCGGTCGACGGCGTCGCCGCTGCGATAGCGGCGGGCACGGCGCCGGCGGCGGCGAAGCGCGGCGGCAGCACCATGCTGACTTCGACGTGTTTGATCAGAGCTGGATTGGTCAGCTCCGGATCCACACTGGCCGGTGCGGCGACGAGCGTGCTCTGCGTGTCGAAGAAGGCCGGGTAACGCCCGGCGAGCCAGGCCTCGAAACCGGCCTGGTCGGTCGCGCTGCCGCCTTCGCTGCGAAAGCGCTGCAGCGCCGCAGGCAGGTCGATCGCGCCGCGCTTGTCGGGTGGAAGCGCGTTGAGGATTCGTCGCCAATCCATTGAAACATCGCTGAGTTTATCGATCGCCCGAAGATTAGCATGCGCATGTGGCGCCGCTGTGTGCGCTGCTTCCGAGCCCACTGCTCAGATGGCGAATCGCGCAAAATCGTGGCAAAGGTTCTTGACTAGAACGAACGATCGTGCTATTTTAGGATCATGGTTGCAATGCCCATCACCGACAAAGGCGCCGCCACGCGCGATCTGATCCTCGATCACGCTTACGCGATCGCGAGCAAGAAAGGCGTCGAAGGCATTTCGATCGGCGATCTCGCGCAGAGCGTCGGCATGTCGAAGAGCGGTGTGTTCGCGCACTTCGGTTCGCGCGAAGAACTGCAGCTTGCGGTGCTCGATCTCGCTGGCCTGCGTTTCGGCGAAGCGGTGCTGATCCCGGCACTGCGTCAACCACGTGGACTGAAGCGTCTGCGTGCCATCGTCGCCGGGTGGTTCGAGTGGGTGCGCAACAATCGCGACGGCTGCGTGATCATGGGTGCGACCAGCGAATACGATTCGCAGCCCGGCGTGTTGCACGACCGCGTCGTCGCCCTGATGAGCCGCTGGAACGCCGATATGGCGCGCGCGGTCGGCCATGCGGTCGACAGCGGCGAACTCATGGCCGACACCGATTCGCGTCAGCTCGCCTTCGAGATTTCCGGCATCGCTTTCGCGCTGCATCACGAGATTCGTCTGTTCGACCCCAAGCGTGTACGCACGCACGCCGAGCGCGCGTTCGAGCGTCTGCTGCAGGCGAACGTTGTCGAATCCAGCGCCGTCGTGCGCAATTTCCCCCGCAAGTAAACCCGCCATCGAGGTGTGTCATGACAACTCTCGTACACTCACAAAATAGCACGATCGTTCGTAACATGATTGGCCTCGCGCTGCTGCGCGCGCGCTTCGTCGTCGGCGGCTGGATCACGCCGCGCCAGACCGCGAATCGCGCAGCGCGTCTGTTCGCGACGCCGTTCGCATCGAGCCGCCGACGCGCGCGCGACGTGCAACCGGATGCGCAGATGCGCCGCGTTACTTTGCATATCGGCGGACGCAGCATCGCGACCTACGTCTGGGGCGATCCGGCGACGCAGCCGTATGCCTTGCTCGCGCATGGCTGGTCGAGCTTCGGCCTGCGTTTTGCCGCATGGGTGCCACAGCTGCGCGCGCTCGGCTACGCCGTGGTCACCTTCGACCAGGCGGGTCACGGCAACAGCAGCGGCGAGCTCAGCACGCTGCCGGATTTTGCCGACACGCTGCGCGCGGTCGGCCAGCACTTCGGCGACGCTGCGCTCGTCGTCGCGCATTCCTTCGGCGGCCCCGCGCTCGCGCTCGCGCAGGACGAGAGCTGGCGCGCCGAACGCGTGGTGCTGATCGCACCCGCAGCGGACATCAGCGCTGCTGTACGACGCTTCTTCCGTTTCGCGCATCTGGGCGAGCATCTGC
This sequence comes from uncultured Rhodanobacteraceae bacterium, assembly GCA_964509025.1. Taxonomy (GTDB): domain Bacteria; phylum Pseudomonadota; class Gammaproteobacteria; order Xanthomonadales; family Rhodanobacteraceae; genus Rudaea. The sequence goes on along the minus strand of CAZDWH010000037.1, from coordinate 5,467 downwards.
GCGAGCATTTCTTCGCCTGGTACAAACGCCGCACCGGTGTCGACGCGCGCGAGCTCGTGTTGCATCGGCGCTTGCCGATGTTCGCGCAACCCGCGCTGGTGATTCACGATCTCGAAGACCGCGAAGTGCCATGGGGCGAAGGCGAGTACTACGCGCGCCACTGGCCCGGCGCACGTCTGCTCACCACGACTGGCCTTGGCCACAATCGCGTCGTCGACGATGCCGGAGTGATCGCACAGGCACTGCGCTTCACGCAGGGCGAGATCATCGGTGAACGCGTGATCGCCTCGGAGAATCTTGCCTACGGCTTCGCGTGACCATCGGCATTACCTCGACTCCGCGTGTAAACGCAAAATGGCGTCGGCGCATCGAATGCGTCGACGTCATCCCAAGGAGTTCGAATGAAGTTGTCTGTTTTTTGCGCCGCGCTGGCGCTTGCGAATATCGCCCACGCCGAAGCGAATAGCGCGGCCCAACTGCTGCAACGTGCGCGCAGCGCGAGCGGCGGCGATGCCTGGAACCAGATCGAAGCGCTGCGCGCGAGCGGCGAAGAGCATGCGGCCGGCATGACGGCGCAATGGCAGGGAGTCGAGGACCCGCGCAGCGGACGCAACGTGCAGCGCGCGGACTTCGGCGTGTTCAAGGGCGCGGAAGGTTTTGACGGCCGCGAGCATTGGCGCATGGATCGTTCCGAAGGCACGCATGCGCTCGACTCGAGTTTCGCGCGCACGGCGACCGCGACGGATGCCTGGCTCGTGCGCCGTGGCTGGCTGCGTGCGGGTGCTGACGGAGCCGCACTGTCGGCGACGAGCAGCAAAACCGATAACGGCCATAGTTACGATGTCGTCACCGCGACGCCACGCAACGGCCAGCCGGTCGAGCTGTGGTTCGACGCGCAAACCGGCCTGCTTTCCCGCGCGGTGCGCGTGATGCCGATTTCGATCCAGACCACGCGCTACGACGACTATCGCGATGCAGCGGGCCTGAAGCTGCCGTTTGCGATCACGACCGACAATGGCGAGCCCGGCGACGAGGATCGCATCGCGATCAAGGAATACCGCACTGATGCGGCCAAGGTTGCAGACTTCGCGCGTCCCACGGCGCGTGCGGACGCGAGCGTGCCGACCAAGGGTACCGTTGTACCGATCGAATTCGATGGCGAAGTAACGCTCGAGGCCAAGCTCAACGGTCAGAGCTACAGATTCATTCTCGACACCGGCGGCCACAACATCGTCACGCCCGAAGTGGTGAAGGCGTTGGGCCTCACCTCGAAGGGCGCTGGTGTGTCGGGTGGCGCAGGCGAGGGCACGGTCGCCGAGCAGGACACGCGTATCGCGCGCCTGCAGATCGGCGATGCCGTGCTCACTGACCAGCACTTCTACGTGATTCCGATGCCGTACAACGCGGTCGAGCGCGGCGAGCGCGTGCCGCTTGGAGGGATTCTCGGTCTGGAGATTTTCGAGCGTTTCGTCGCGCGGCTGGACTACAAATCAAAGACCTTCACGTTGAAACCGCAAGGTAGTCGCTATGCGGGCCATGGTATCGCCGCGCCGATCACATTTGCCGACGATATGCCGCTGATCGCGGGCAGTTTCGAAGGCGTCCCCGGCGATTTCGCAATCGATACCGGCAATGCCGGCGCCATGCTCGTGCAGCATGTCTGGGCCGAACAGCGCGGACTCGCGGCGAAGATGAAGGCAGGCCTCGAAACGGTTTCTTATGGCATGGGTGGCGCGTCGCGCAACTGGGCGATCCGCGGTGCGAGTTTCGCGCTGGGCGGCCAGAAGTTCGGCGATGTCATCGCGCGTTATGCCGAAGACAGCAAGGGTAGTTTCGCCTCGCGCACGGAGGCCGGCAATCTCGGCTCCGACATCCTCGCGCACTTCACGCTTGAGTTCGATTACGCGCACAGCAAAGTCTGGCTCGAACCGGAACCGAGCTTCATGCCGCCGCCGTTCGATCGCTCCGGCCTGCGCGCCTACAAGAATAAACCCGAGGCGTTCAGCGTCGCGCTCGTGCTGCCCGATACACCTGCAGCGCAGGCGGGCATCAGCAAGGACGACGAGATCGTCGCGGTCGACGGCATCGCCGCGAAACAATTGAGCAGCGTGGATCTGAAACGCAGGCTGCGTCAGGCGCCGAGCACGCGCGTCGCGCTCACGCTCGCGCGCGCTGGCAAACAGCGCGAGGTGTTGATCGAATTGCGCGAAATTCTGCTCAGCCCAAAATCCTGAGGCCTAGTGTAAAGCGACCACCCAGCGCTCGAGCGACGCCGTGTCAGCGATGTCGCCATCGTAAGCAACAGCTGGCACAAACGGGCCATAGCGCAGCGGCGCAGCAGGCGAGATGGCCTGCTGCGTCGTGAACCGTGACAGACCCGAGGGCAATGCTTCATCACGATTTTCGGTGTAGTGCGTGTTGGCGTCGGTGGTCTGACCTACATGCAGCGCGCCGAGCGTGCGGAATTCTTGGGTCACTTCAAGGCAGGAGCTGAAGCAGACGTTGTCGGTGATCAGGATCAGCCGGCCATCAAACTTGGAGCGCGGTCGTGCGGACGATCGCGCTGCCTTCGCGTGGCAGCTCACCGATCCTGAGAGCGGTCGGCCCGCGGCCTGCGCTTTCTTGGCGCGCGCCAGCTGCTCCGCCATTTCGCGCTTGAATTCCGCTCCGCGCGTGGACGCGAGCGTGTCGACGTAATATTCGAGCTGGCGGATATTGCCTTCGGACACACGCCAGACGTCGCCGCAGTCGCTGTTGACCGGACCGAGTGCGCGCGAGACGTAATCGTCGCCGAGCAGGGCGCGAGCGATCTGATCGCCAAAGGTGGAACTGCCGCCGCCATTACCGCGCATGTCCAGCACGACAAACTTGGCTTTACGCAGCGTGTCGGCCTTGGCGACGACATCGGCGACCACGGGCGCGGCCGGGTCGGTCAGACTCTGCAGTGCGATCCACCAGCCGTCGCCGACCGCGCGGACGCCAAAGCCTGCCGAGCCTGCGCCGATCGCGGCAATGATCCTGCGCGTCAAGGTTGCGCGAGCAGCCGGGCGCCACGCGAGAGTGACGCTGAGCTGCTGACCCGCTTTGTCGAACAAGCAGGTCTTGGGGCGGGCAATGAAAGGATTGTGCTCATCCACGAGCAGCCACGGCGCGGCCTGGATCTGCTGCGCGCCGACTGACCAATCGACTTTGAAGACGCCGAGACTTGCGCGCGCCAGATCTTCCGCCGCACGACCGTCGCAGCTGATCAATTGCGCGCCTTTGACGCTGGGTGCCGTTGGAGTGGCTTCTTCGTCGACAACGATCCAATGATCGGCGCGTTTGGCGGTGACGAGACCGCTCCATTCGACTCGCGTCGAATTGTAGAGGGGCCGCGATCCGATGTGTTTGTCGCCGAGCGCGACGCCGAACGCAGCGAGGGTGGCCGTGTAGCCCTCGAAACTCGTGACGTCCGCGGCTCTGGTCAGTGCGGCCGCGTGCGCCGTCTCAAGGGCGGCGCGAAAAGCCGTATCGCCAATCTCCGGCAAGGCGCCAGGATGATTCTCCTTAATCAGCGTATAGGCCGCTTCGACATCGGCGCGTGTCGCTGCGCGCCAGAAATCGACTGCTTGCGTCTGGATGGAGTTTGGCGTCTCGGCGGCAGCGACCGTTGCGGCGAGAAAAGAGATAAGGGCAATGAAATATTTCATCGCTGCTCCAGCCTTGAATGAGTCACGCGTGACTGAGTTTAGTGAGTTGCGAAATGCGAACGTAGCATGACGCACGACACATAAAACTCGTCGCATGATCGAACTCGCTACGAGCTTGGCGGACGCGCGTGCCACGCAGTAGGGCCGCTTGTGGAGTATTCAAGCGATGCCACTTGCGCGTCGCTTGTCGCACGATAGCCGATCGAATCTCTGCGTGGCCTAGACATTCCTGCGGTGAACGCGTAAACCCCGTGCCGGTCGTGACGACTGGCACGGGCCGCGATTTCGACGCAGCGGAAATAATCCGCGCTCCCAACGAGGACACCTCATGCGTCGTCACGCCCTGCTGTTGCCGCTACTGCTTGCCTTCGTCGCGCACGTCGATGCCGCGGAAGACGTTGCCGCCCTGATCAAGCGCCAGTCACAGGAATTTTCCGACGCTTCCGCGAGCGGCGACGCCAAGGTGCTCGGCAAATATCTCGACGAGCGCGTGCTGTTCATGAACGAAGGCGGCGACATGCCGACGAAGAAAGAAATCGTCGACGGCGCGCAGCCGCCGGCGCAGGGCACGTCGCACAGACTCACGCAGGAAAACTTCAAGGTCGAAGTGCACGGCAACGTCGCCGTCACGTCGTTCACCGATGTGTCGGAGCTGCAGTTTCACGGTCAGACCCTGCACGCGAAATATCTCTCGACCGAAATCTGGCTGCGCGAGAAAGACGGCTGGAAGATGATCTCGAGCCAGACCATGGCCGCGCAGGACGATCCGCCCGCAGTGGCGCTGCCGGCTGCGACCCTGGATGAATATGTCGGCACTTATCAGTTGGCTGACGGGCTCAGCTATCGCATCGAACGCAATGGCGACGCGCTCACAGGCACCGTGCAGGGCGGCAAGCCCGTGGTGCTCAAGGCCGAGTTGCGTGATGTCCTGTTCACGCCCAGCCAGCCGCGCCTGCGGCGCATCTTCCAGCGCGACGAACACGGCAAGATCAGCGGCTTTACCAGCCGCCGCGAGGGCCACGATATCGTGTTCAAGCGGTTGGGGTGATTCGCTCAGCGCGATGCGCCCGCGCAAGCCGGGTTTGCGTCGCGCCGCGTGAAACGCAGCGGCAGTCGCCAGTTCCAGCCGAGCGTCATGCCGGCAGCGGCGAGCAGGATCGCGCTCGCGCCGACAAACTGCCAGCTCTGCAAACGATGGCCGAACGCGAGCGCATCGACCACGATCGCCACGATCGGATAGATGAACGACAGCGCGCCGGTCAGGCTTGTCGGAAGTTTCTGAATCGCGCCGTAGAGCAGGATGTACATCAAGCCCGTGTGCACCACGCCGAGTGTGGCGAGCAGCGTCCAGGTCGATGCCTGCGCCGGCAGCGCCTGCCAGTGCGCGAGCGGCGCGAGCAGGGCGGTGCCGACGGTCCCTTGCATCAGTGCGCGCAGATGCGGGGGCACCTCGTCCACGTCTTCGAGCTTGGCGCGCGCTGCCTTCGGACGCTTCGAGGCGGCGAGCCACGCCGCCCGCGCGATGACGAGCTCGACGTCGCGGCTGGAGCTGCGCTCGGCGGCATCGAGCAGCGTCCCCGCCTCGTCGAGGTCCTCGCCCAGGCGCACGAGTGAATGCGCGAGCCTCGCGCGAACGCGCGGCACCTCCGGATCGCTCTCGAACAGCGCCCGATACGCGCGGGACGCGTCGCGGTTCCATCCGGCTTCGAACGCTGCGCCCGCGAAGCCGAGCGCGACGGCACTCGGCACGACGCCACCCGGATAGCCCGCGACCGAGT
>CAZDWH010000036.1:0-18976 GCA_964509025.1 uncultured Rhodanobacteraceae bacterium | reverse complement strand
GGTTCGGTCAGGGGACCAAGGCCCTGGTCGAAATGCTGAGGACGCGGATGGGCGTGGTGATCAAGCTCACCCCCTACGCGGTGACCGCGCTAATGTTCGCGATGACCGCGCGCTTCGGCGCCGACATCCTCGGCCGTCTGGGTCTGTACGCCGGCTGCGTCGTTGCGGCAATCGCGGTGCATATGTTCGTCGTGCTGCCCTTGTGGGTGCGAATCATGGGCGGCATGAGTCCGTTGACTTTTTTCAGGGGCAGCGAGGAGGCGATCATCACGGCGTTTTCGACTTCGTCCTCGACGGCTACGTTGCCGACTACGCTCAAAGTCGCCGAACAGAATCTGAAATTGCCGTCGAAGATCGCGCGTTTCGTCATCACGATCGGCGCGAGCGTGAATCATCACGGCAGTGCGCTGTTCGAGGGCCTGACCACGCTGTTCATCGCGCAATGCTTCGGGCTCGATCTGAGCTTGGGCCAGCAGCTTGCAGTGATCGGCCTGTGCGTCGTCGGCGCGATGGGTGTCGCGGGTGTGCCGGCGGGATCGCTGCCAGTGATCGCCGTGATCCTCGGTTATCTCAATCTGCCGCCCGAGGCGATCGGCATCATCCTCGGCGTCGATCGTTTCCTCGATATGTGCCGCACTGCGCTCAATGTCACGGGCGATCTTGCAACCGCCGTGGTCGTTGCCAAGCGCAGCGGCGATCTCGAAGTGGAGACCGCAGCCGCATAGCGACGTCGCCATGACCGAGCATTTGCCGCCGCCGCCCGAACTCAAGGTCACGCGTCTGCTCGATACGGGCATGGTCGCGGTGCGCAATGTGTGTTGCCGCGGCAGCTGCCGCCATCGCAGTGCGGAGGAGTGTTCGAGCCATACGCATCTGGTGTTTCCGTATCGCGGTGTCTATCTGCGTCATGTCGGTGGCGAGCAGTCGGTTGCCGATGCGAATCATGTGCTGTTCTTCAATGCCGGTGAGGGATATCAAGTCAGCCATCCCGTCGATGGCGGCGATGCGAGCTTCGTACTGGCTCTTTCTGAACCTCTGCTGCGCGAGCTTGCGCCAGCCGAGGTGCTGCAGCAGCGCGATCAACTCGGCTTCAAACGTCAGCATCTGCGCATCGATCCGCGCGCGCAGGCGCTCGCCGCGGTGCTGCGCCACAATCTCGATCAAGGCACGATCGAGCCGCTCGAGGCGGAGGGCTTGCTGCTCACGCTGGTGTCGCGCAGCCTCGGCCCGCGCACTTCGCGCGCACCGGGCGCGACGCGCGCGCGGCAGCGCCTGGTCGATCGCGCCAAGCTGCTGCTCGCGAGCGATCTGGCGCGGCGTTGGACTTTGGCCGATATCGGCGCCGAGATCGGCGCCTCGCCGGTGTATCTGACCCAGGCCTTCGCGCAGGTCGAAGGTGTGCCGCTGTACCGCTATCAGCTGCGCCTGCGTCTCGCGCGAGCGCTCGATCTGATTCTGCACTATGAGGATCTCTCGGCGCTTGCGCTCGAACTCGGCTTCTCCAGCCACAGTCATTTCGCCGCGGCGTTCAAGCAGGCCTATGGCCGCTCGCCGACGGAATTTAAGCTGCAGGCCAGGCTCAAGAGTCATTGACCGCTCCGAAGTTGCTAAAGATTCCGACAGCGCCACCCGGCGCCGAATGGTCTCCTATGCCCGCCCCGATTGGCGGGCGTTCATCAGGAAAAGTGTCATGACCGAGAAGACTTGCGCGGCCTGCGATTATCCGCTCGATGCGAATGCGATCAAGGTGAAGATCGGCGGCCGCACGGTCGAAGTCTGCTGCGAGGAATGCGCGCAGAAACTGCGCGAGGCCGAAGCGACCGCGAAGCAGAAGCCATGAGTGCGCGCGAATACTTCGCCGTGCGCAACAGCATCGCGACGGCGTCGGGCCGGATCAGCTATGTCGAACAGGGCGATGGTCCTGTCGCCCTGTTCGTTCATGGCGTGCTGCTGAACAGCTATGTCTGGCGACATCAGCTGTCGGAACTCGGCGCGATGAGGCGTTGCATCGCGCTCGATCTGCTCGCGCATGGCCATACGGAAGCGGCCGAGGGGCAGGATCTGTCGGTGACTGCGAACGCGCAGATGCTCGCGCAGTTCCTTGATGCGCTGAAGATCGATCAGGTCGACCTCGTCGGCAATGACAGCGGCGGCGGCATCTGCCAGATCTTCGCGGCGTTGTATCCGACGCGGGTGCGCACGCTGACCCTGACCAACTGCGATTGCCACGATAACTGGCCGCCTGCGGCGTTCAAGGATTTCGTCGCGATGGTTGCGGCGGGCGGCTGGCCGGATACGCTCAAGGCCATGCTGGCGGACAAATCGGTGTATCGCACGGCACTCGAACCCGCGTACGAGCATCCCGAGGCGATCAGCGACGAGGAGATCGACGCGTATCTGAAGCCACTGGCCAGTTCGCCCAAGCGCATCCGCGAGTTCGAGCGATTTGTCGGCGCGTTCGATAGTCGTCATACGCTTGCGATTGAGCCGCAACTGCGGCAGCTCGCGGTACCGACCCTGATTGCCTGGGGTACGGACGATGTCTACTTCGACACCCAGTGGTCGCATTGGCTCGAGCAGACGATTCCGGGTACGCGCAAGCGCGTGGAGTTCGTGGGCGCCCGTATCTTCTTCCCGGAAGAGCGTGCGGCGGGGTTCAACGAGGAATTGCGCGCACATTGGCAGGCAGCGGCGGGCGGGTAAAGCACCGGGCGCGGCGGCGCGGTCGACAGCGCCGCAGTGTCTTGGTGCCAATGCGGGACAAGACGGGCTTCTTCGGCGACAATACGCGCCCCGCGGCCGGCCTGGTCGCGGTTTCCAAGAGAAAGTGAGCCTAGCCATGTCGAGTCGCAAAGAGCTGGCCAACGCGATCCGCGCGTTGTCCATGGATGCCGTCCAAGCCGCCAATTCCGGCCACCCGGGTATGCCGATGGGCATGGCCGACCTGGCCGAGGTGCTGTGGAACGATTTCCTCGCGCACAACCCGGCCAATCCGCGCTGGCCCGGGCGCGACCGCTTCGTGCTCTCGAACGGCCACGGCTCGATGCTGCTGTACTCGGTGCTGCATCTGACCGGCTATGACTTCCCCATGGAACAGCTTAAGCAATTCCGTCAGCTGCATTCGAAGACCGCCGGGCATCCCGAAGCAAGCGAGTTCCCCGGCATCGAAACGACGACCGGCCCGCTCGGCCAGGGTCTCGCGAACGCGGTCGGCATGGCGCTGGCCGAGCGCGTCATGGCGGCGCGCTTCAACCAGCCGCAACAGGAAATTGTGGACAATTATACTTATGTCTTCCTCGGCGACGGCTGCCTGATGGAGGGCATCTCGCACGAGGTCGCCTCGCTTGCCGGCACCCTCAAGCTCGGCAAGCTCATCGCGATCTACGACGACAACGGCATCTCGATCGACGGCGAGGTACATGGCTGGTTCACTGACGATACGCACCAGCGCTTCGAAGCCTATGGCTGGAACGTGATCGGCCAGATCGACGGCCACGACCCGGCGGCGATCGCGGCCGCACTCACGCAGGCGCGCGCGAGTGCGGACAAACCGACCCTGATCATCGCCAAGACCATCATCGGCTTCGGTGCGCCGAACAAGCAGGGCACCGAGGCCACGCATGGCGCGCCGCTCGGCAAGGACGAAGTCGCCGCGACACGCGCGCACATCGGCTGGAATTATCCGCCATTCGTCATCCCCGACGAGATCTACTCGGGCTGGAACGCGAAGGCCAAGGGCGCCGCGCGCGAAGCCGCGTGGAACGACAAGTTTGCAAAGTATAAAACCGCGCATCCCGAGCTCGCTGCTGAATTCGAGCGCCGCGTCATCGCGCGCGCGCTGCCGGCCGGTTTCGACAAGGCCGCGCAGGATTTCGCGCGCAAGCTGCAGACCGAAGGCCCGAACATCGCCTCGCGCAAGGCCTCGCAGATGTGCCTCGACGCCTTCGGCCCGCTGTTGCCCGAGCTGATCGGCGGCTCGGCCGACCTCGCGCCGTCGAATCTCACGATCTGGAAGGGTTCGAAGAACGTCGCTGATGCCAACGATGCCAAGGCCAATTACGTGCACTACGGCGTGCGCGAGTTCGGCATGAGCGCGATCAGCAATGGATTGGCGCTTTACGGCGGCTTTATCCCCTACGACGCGACCTTCCTCACTTTCTCCGATTACGCGCGCAATGCGGTGCGCATGTCGGCGCTGATTCCGGCGCATGTGATCCACGTCTATACGCATGACTCGATCGGCCTCGGCGAAGACGGCCCGACGCATCAGCCGATCGAGCACATCGCGAGCCTGCGCCTGATTCCGAACAACAACCTCTGGCGTCCCTGCGATGCGGTCGAAAGTGCGGTCGCGTGGAAGGCAGCGATCGAACGCAAGGAAGGCCCGTCTTGCCTCGTGTTCTCGCGCCAGAATCTGCCGCATCAGCCACGCACGGATGAACAACTTGGCCTGATTGATCTCGGTGGCTACGTGCTGAGCGATCCCGCCAGCGCGAAGTTCGACGCGATCATCATGGCGACCGGCTCCGAAGTGCATCTCGCGATGGAAGCGATGCGCGTGCTCGCGCAGCAGAACATCGCGGTGCGCGTCGTGTCGATGCCTTGCGCCGAAGTGTTCGATCGCCAGCCGCTCGCGTACCGCGAAGGCGTGCTGCCGGGCTGGTGCAGGAAGCGCGTTGCGGTCGAGGCGGGCGTTACCGCGTACTGGCGCAAGTACGTCGGCCTCGACGGCGCGGTGATCGGCATCGACCGCTACGGTGCTTCGGCGCCGGCAGAGAAGCTGTTCGACTATTTCGGCTTTACCGTGCCCGAAGTCGTCGATGCGGTGAAGCGGCTGAAATAACGCATTGGCCCGCGAGCGCGCAGCGCGAGCGGAATGCCAATGCGTCATCCCGGCAGGGAATGCCGGGATCCAGGTCACAGGGACGTCGATTGCGGTGAAACATCTTCTTGCATCACCATCCATGGAGCCTGGATTCCGGCATTCCCTGCCGGAATGACGAGTCCTTACACGCGCGTATAACCCCAGCTCACCATTCGCCCCTCGCGATACGGCATCACGCCGTGAAACGCGCGCGGATCGGCATCGAAGATCAGCGGCAGGAAATGCCGGTCGCCTTCCCATAGCGGCAGGTCGAGCAGCTTGTCGATCTCGACCCATTCGAGCGTGCCCTCGGCGTTGCGTTCGAGCGGCGTGCCCGTGTAACGCGTAATCACGAATACGAAGCCGAACCAGTCCTCACCCTGCTTGCCGAAGCCCGGCCAACTGATCGTGCCGCGCAAATGCAGTTCCGTGCAGTCGATGCCGGCTTCCTCGTGAATTTCGCGGCGCATGCCTGCGACCACGTCTTCGTTCGGTTCCAGCTTGCCGCCGAGACCGTTGTACTTGCCGAGATGATGGTCGCCCTCGCGCGTGTTGCGATGGATCATCAGCACGCGCTGGCGGTCAGGCGACAGCACATAGCCGAGCGTAGCGAGAATGGGAGTGTAGGGCATTGCTGCAATTTCTTGCGGATCACGGTTGCGCAATTATCGCAGACCGTGGGTACTGCTACGCGGCCAGTCAGCCCGACGTCGCGGCATGGCACGAATGGGGACGCTTGACATTTTCATTTACGCGCGTAATCTGTATTTGAGATTACGTGCGTAAATGGAGATGGCGATGTCGATCAGCGATGCCGAAAGCGTTGTGATGGATGTGCTCTGGCGCAAGTCGCCGCAGAGCGCGGAAGAGGTCGTCGCCGTGCTCGCGCGCACGACCGACTGGCAGGAACCGACGATCAAGACTCTGCTCAATCGTCTGCTCAAGAAAGGCGCGATCGCGGCCGAGCGTGACGGCAAACGCTATCTCTACAGCCCGCGCTTGAAGCGCGCCGATTATGTGCACAGCGAAAGCAAAGGCCTGCTCGACCGCCTGTTCGATGGCCGCGTCGCGCCGTTGGTCGCGCATTTCTCCGAACGGCACAAGTTGACGAAGAAGGATCTCGCCGAACTCAAGCGACTGATCGAGGAGATCGACCATGACGACGCATGACATCCTCGCACTGCTCTGGCGCGGCACGCTGACTTCGAGCGCCGCGATCTGCCTCGTGCTCGCGCTGCGCCTGCCCGTGCGGCGTTGGCTTGGCGCGCAGGCGGCGTATCTGCTGTGGGTGCTCGTGCCGTTTGCGGCCGCCGCGGTGTGGCTGCCGGCGCCTGCGCGACCGTTGCTCGCAGTTTTGCAGGTCGCGCCAGGCCTTGTTGCCGGCGCGCCGACCATTGCCGTGGTGCCGGCTCCGACGACGTTCGATCCTCAGCCGTGGTTGTTCGCTACCTGGCTCTTTGGCGCTCTCGTTGCGCTCGCGGCACTTGTCTGGCAGCAGCGCCGCTATCTGCGCGCGCTCGGTCCGCTCGTGGCGAGCGCCGACGGCGCGTTGCGAGCGGGAGGCGCTGCTGGCAGTCCGGCGCTGGTCGGTGCGCTGTTCCCGCGCATCGTGCTGCCGGCCGATTTCGAGGCGCGCTTCGATGCGCGCGAACGCGAACTTGTGCTTGCACACGAACGCGCGCACCTGGGTCATGGCGACGCGCAGATCAATGCGCTGGTCGCGTTGCTGCGCTGTCTGCAATGGTTCAATCCACTTTTCCACTTTGCTGCATCGCGCCTGCGCATCGACCAGGAACTGGCCTGCGATGCGCGCGTGATTGCCCGTTTTCCGGAAGCGCGCCGGTGTTACGCCGACGCGATGTTGAAGGCGCAACTGGTCGGCGAGGCGCGGCAGGAGCTGCGCCTCCCGGCCGGCTGCTACTGGCCGTCGAGCCATCCCTTGAAGGAGCGAATTGCGATGTTGAAGTTTCCGATGTTGAGCACGCGCCGGCGCGTGCTGGCGAACGCCGCCGTGGCTACACTGACCCTGGCCGCGGGTTATGCGAGTTGGGCGGCGCAGCCGGGGCAGGGTGCGCCGGCAAAACCACCCCAGGTTAGTGAACCCCCCGCGCATGTCGATGCCACGCAGGACATCACGGCGACCTCCAGAGATGCGGTAGCGAAAGCTCCGCAGCAGGTCCCCAAGATCATGCTCGGTGAAATCGCAAACATCCCGCCCGCTGAAGACATCACGTTCCGCCGGATGAAGGCGCCGAAGTATCCCGCAGGAGCAGTCAAGGCCGGAATCGGTGCCAATGTAATCGTCAAAGTAATGATCGACGAGCAGGGCAAGCCGAAATCCGCCGTAGTGGAGAAGCTGGATCTTCGCGACGAACGCAGTTCGGCAAAAAAAGTCGCTGAGGCGGATCGTGCCTCGATCGCGCAGGAATTTCGCGATGTTTCAACCGCCGCTGCCATGTCGTGGACTTACAACCCGGGCAAGAAGGACGGCAAACCCGTCGGTGGCTACTTCCACTTCCCGATCGACTTTTCGCTGCATGATTGCACCAAGGACAATTCCTGCGATACGCCGACGCAGGCAGCAGGGCAGAACCGCTCGTGAAGGCGCCAGTGACGAGGCTGTTCACATTGTGCGCAGGCCTCGCGCTTTGTGCTTGCAATCATGCGGTGAAACCAACGGCAACGCCGCCTGAAACCCAGGTGGCCTTTCGCCTCAGCGCGGCGGGAGGACAGACGCCGCGCTGGGAGATGCACAAGGGCGAATCGGCGAATATTCCGGCGATGATCGTGCACGAGGCGCCGGCGTATCCCGAGTCCGCGGTCGCGTTGCGCTTGCCGCTGGTCGTGGTCGAGGCCAAGGTCATCGTCGATGCCGAGGGCCAAGTGAGCGAAGTGCGCATCGTGCCAGCTGAGGCCACACCCTTGCGCGATTTGTTCGAGGAGGCGGTGCGTACGGGCGTTGGACAATGGCGCTACACGCCCTTGGAGTTCACGCGCTGGAAGGACGTGCTCGATGCGCACGGCAATGTGGTCGATGCGAAACGCGAGGCGGTCGAGCGCAAGCCATTCTCGCTCGACTACGAATTCCGCTTCGAGCTGCGCGACGGCAAGCCCTTTGTCGGCACGGCAGCGCAAGCCGGATCGCGCTGACGCCGGCGCTCAGTGATCCCTGGCCGCGCCGCTTGCCCGCTGCCGCTCGGCCCGATACGGATCGTCCTTGAGGTAACCGTCGGTCAGCGTGCGCAGGAACGCCACGACATCGTCGATCTCGCTCGGCGATAGTCGTGGCATGGCGCCGGGCTTTCGCTCGGCGAACGGCGCGTCGCGATTGAGGTTGGCGTGATAGCGTGCGGGCAGGTCGTCATAGGCGATGGCCTTCCCGTGCGCATCGCGCGCGTACCAGCGTGCGGGCGCGAGGTCGCGCGTGACATAGAAATCGACCACGTCGCGCAGCGAGTGAAATTTTCCATTGTGGAAAAATGTACTGCGCAAGCTCACGTTACGCAGGGTCGGCGTGCGGAACAGGCCGCAGTATTCGTCCTGCCCGGCCTTGTCCTTGCGCTCGGGGCCGCAGGCGCCGAGGTCGAAGAAGGCGGGATCGCGGTTGCGCGGAATCGCGTCGTCGCGCGGCACGCCGAGCGCGATCAGGCCGTAGTCGGAAAACGCCGGCGGCGTGCCGTCCTTGCCGCGCTGGCTGCGATGGCAGGACGCGCAATTGCCCTTGGTCGCATCGTCGAACAGTGCGAGGCCGCGTTGCTCGGATTCGCTGAGCTGCGCGCGCCCGGTGAGGAAGGCGTCGTACCTGCTCGTGTACGGACTGAATTCGGCGTAGTCCTCCTCGAATGCGCCGAGCGCACGAACGACCGCCTTGAAAGCGCGTTCGTCGCCGTCGAGCACGTCGGAGCCGAGCGCGTCGCGCAGACGTTGCGCATACGGCGCCTTGCGCATCGCCGCGGCGACGCCGGCGCGCGTGTTGGCCATCTCGAATTTGGACGTGAGCGGCAGTTCCGCCTGCGCCGCTCCCGTGTCGACGCGGCCATCCCAGCCGAGGCCGCCGGTCGGACCGTTGTCGAGCGAGCCGTCGGCTTCCTCGTCGGAGTCGTAGTGGTGGTTTTCGTAGGGCGGGATGCGATTGAGATAGGTCAGGGTCGGCGGCGCGCGCAGTCCGCGTTCGCGCAGATTCGCACCACCGGGCTGCACATCGAGCGAGTTCGGCGGGTTATAGCGCCGTGCGGGATCGTGGCAGCTGGCGCAGGATTGCTTGCCCGAGGCGGAAAACGTGGGGTCGGAGAAGATGCGGCGCCCGACCTCGCGCAGCGCTTGGGTTCGCTGGTAGGCTTGCGTCCAGGAATCATCGGCCGCTGTCACGCGTGTGTCGCAGAACGCCAGCGACAATAGCGGGATCAGGAAGATGATCATCGGCGGCAAGCGCATCCGCGTATTCTGCCGCAAACCAGTTACGCTCCGATGTAGGGGATCGATCGATGCTCAAGCTCAAACCGCTTCTGCTTGTGACTTGCGCCGTCGCGCTCAGCGCCTGCCAGACCACGCCAACGACTGCTCCATCGAAAAGCACGTCAGCGACTGCGAAAGGCAATCTCGACGCGATCAAGACGATCGTCGTGATCTACGCCGAGAACCGTGGCTTCGACCATCTCTACGGTTATTTTCCCGGAGCGAACGGGCTGCGGAATCTCAAGCCCGAGCAGACCGCGCAGCGCGATCGCGACGGCAGCGTGCTCAAGGAAATGCCGCCCGTGCACGGCGAAGGTCTGACCGAGGAATCCGATCCGAAGCAGATCACCACCGAAGCGACGCGCGGTCATCCGAACCGCGCCTATGCGCTCGACGATCCGAACGGCTACGGCATCACGCTCGACTACAAGCTCGCCGATCCGATCCACGCGTTCTACCAGAACCAGATGCAGATCAATGGCGGCAAGAACGACATGTTCGCAGCGTGGAGCAATGTCGGCGGCCAGACGATGGGCTACTTCGACGGCTCCAGGATGGCGCTGTGGAATGTGGCAAAAAAGTATGCTCTCGCCGACAACTTCTTCCAGGGCGCGTTCGGCGGCTCCTTTCTCAATCACCAGTATCTGATCTGCGCCTGCGCGCCGTTCGATTTCAAGACGCGCGCCGATCCGGAAACTTTCCGCAACAATATCTCCGAGGTCAACGACGCGGGCACCGCGCTGCGCCTCGATCCGAAGAGCCCGAAATCCGCGCTCGACGGCCCGCCGAAGTTCGCGCACTACGGCCTGCTCACGCCGGATTTCTACGCGGTCAACACGATCCAGCCGCCGTATCAGCCCTCGGGCAACCAGCCGGCCGAGAAAGGCGATCTGCGCATGGCCGATCCGGACAAGCGCAATACGCTGAGCCCGCAGGTCGCCGACACGATCGGCGATCGGCTCAGCGCGGCGAATATCAGCTGGGCCTGGTACTCCGGTGCGTGGCAGGTCGCGCTGAATCAGGGCGAGACGCTGCGCAAGGTCGCGTTCCAGTATCACCACCAGCCGTTCAACTACTACCAGCGCTATGCGCCGGGCACGGACGCGCGCGCGGAGCATTTGCGCGACGGCGGACTCGACGGCAAGCGTTTCATCGAAGATATCGACGCCGGCAAGCTGCCGCCGGTGACGTTCTACAAACCGCAGGGCACGCTCAACGAGCACGCCGGCTACGCCAATATCAGCGCGGGCGATGCGCATCTCGCCGACGTGATCGCGCATCTCGAGAAGAGCCCGCAGTGGGCGAACATGCTGGTAATCGTCACTTATGACGAAAACGGCGGCTGGTGGGATCACGTCGCGCCGCCGAAGGGCGATCGCTGGGGGCCGGGCACGCGCATTCCGGCGATCATCGTCTCGCCGTTCGCCAAGCGTGGCTATGTCGATCACACGCCCTACGACACCGGCTCGATCCTGCGCCTGATCGACCGCCGCTTCGGCCTCGCGCCGCTGCCCGGCATCGAGCAGCGCGACGCGGCGCTGCGCAAGAACGGCGAGAAGGCGATGGGAGATTTGACGGGGGCGTTGGAGCTGGCGAAGTAGTCGACTGCGATGACAGACTCTCGACTTGTCGGCATCCCCGCAAGCGCGCTAGTCGCTCCACCTCTAATTGCACTTCTTGCGATAGGTGTAGCGACGTTCGCAAGTATACCGGGGAATGCTGTGGGCATCTTTGTGGGAGTTGTGTTTCTAGCAACTCTTGTGGAAATCGTCCTCCTTCCCGCCGCGGTGTACGCGCTCATCGCGAATCCTAAATTACGCTCACCGCTGCAAAGCATCGGCGTGGGTCTTGGCGCCGTCTATCTGGGTCTAGTTCTTGCCGCTTTCTTTAGCGGTGACATTTAGTGTTCCAAAGGCCTTGGGATCAAATCTCCGACTTAGAAAAACGCTCTCACCTCTATCGGCGTTGTCGTCGCCTGCGCCAGCTTGTGCCCCCATTCGAGAGCCGCGTCGAGATCGGGCGCCTGCACGATCGTGATGCCGCCGATCACTTCCTTGGCCTCGATAAACGGGCCATCGGTCGTCGCGAGCTTGCGCCCGTTGTGGCGCACCACCTTGGCCGCGGCGGGCACGTCGAGGCCGCCGCCGAAGACCCAGGCGCCCGCAGCGCGCATTTCCTGTTGCACGGCGCCGACGTCGTGCATGATCTTCTGCAGAGCCGCTGGCGCGGGCTGCTTGCTGCCGGCCGGGTAGCACACGCTGAGCAGGTATTGTTTCATGGTTCGGCTTCCTTCGATCCGCGAAGTTGCGGCGTCTGATCATGCGACGAATGGGCAGTCGCATTTTCGACAAGTCTGTCGCAGCCGCAGGCGCCGTGGGGCGCGCTATCGGCTATACGGAAGGGCACGGCGCCAGAATGGCGCGACGATATGGCCCCGTCGCACTGCGAGTACCACAAACGCGAGGCCTGCAGCGAGGCAAATTACGACCGCGACGAGCGAGGCCTCCGGACCGAATGCGCCGCCGCTGAGCCAATCCGGGCCATGCAGGCTGCTGCTGAGCAGACCATGCGCCGCGCCGCCCGAAACACTCGCGCCAAAGAGACCCCCTTCAGCAAAATTCCATCCCAGATGCAGGCCGATAGGCAGCCAAAGGCGTCGCGTATACATGTACACTGCGGCGAGCAGCACGCCGGCTTCCAGCGCGATTGCGATGCTGCTGCTCAGCGTGGCGCCGGGATTGAATGCGTGCAGGCCGCCGAACAGCGCGGCAGAAAATGCCAGCGCAATCCAGCTACCGAAGCTCTCCTCGACGATGCGGAACAGCGCGCCGCGCAGCAGGATTTCCTCCTGCACGGCCGCGATGGCGGCGACTGCGAACCCATACAGCAACGCTGCCCAGTTGCCGGTAGCCTCGACATCGGCGACACCGCATAGCCATAGTCCGAGCATCACGACGCCGAACAGCACAACACCGAGCAGCAGGCCCGAACTGAATTCAGGGACCGCGCCGGGCGCGGCAAATTCAAGGGCGCGGCGGCGTTCGATCAGGCGCACGAATGCGACGTAAATCGCCACGGACGCCATGGCGGCGACCGCGGCCAGCAACACGCGCACGAGCGGTTGCCGGGCCAGGCCAAGTATTCCCGGCAACGACTGTCCAAGTGCGATGATGGTCAGCAGCACCGCAAAAATCAGTACAAGGCGGGTCAGCGGAAATTGCAGAAATGCCCATCCTCGCCCCGGCCGCCGATTGATCGCGTATGCATGCTGCATGTCGTTCATTCCCGCCGCGTCGCCAGGCCGGAAATCTAGCGGTGCCGTGTGGCGCCGGGATGTGCCATTCGATATAGGATGACGGCCGCGGCGGTGTTTGCAGGTAAAATACGCGCCTTTCCGCATCCCCGTCCCAGGAGTTCTGATCCATGTCTGTCAAAGTCGCCATCAACGGCTACGGCCGCATCGGCCGCAATGTGCTGCGCGCGCTGTACGAAGCCGGCCGCACGAACGAGATCCAGATCGTCGCGGTCAACGACCTCGGCGACGCCGAGACGAACGCACACCTGACCCAGTACGACACGGCGCATGGACGGTTCTCGCACGAAGTCAGCGTCGACGGCAGCGACCTGCTGATCAAGGAGAAGGGCGGCAAGGTCGATCGCATCCGCGTCTGCGCCGAGCGTGATCCTTCGAAGCTGCCGTGGAAGGAACTCAGCGTCGACGTGGTGCTCGAGTGCACCGGCCTGTTCACCTCGAAGGCCAAGGCCGGCGCGCATATCGCCGCGGGCGCGAAGAAGGTGATCATCTCGGCGCCGGGCGAGAAAGACGTCGATGGCACCTTCGTTTACGGCGTCAATCACGACAAGCTCACGGCCAAGGACGAGGTGATCTCGAACGCCTCGTGCACGACGAATTGCCTTGCACCGCTCGCGCTCGCGCTGCACGAGAAGATTGGCATCCAGCATGGCCTCATGACGACGATCCACTCGTACACGAACGATCAGGTGCTGACCGATGTGTTCCACAAGGACCTGCGCCGCGCGCGCAGTGCGACCATGTCGATGATCCCGACCAAGACTGGCGCCGCCGCCGCGGTCGGTCTCGTGCTGCCGGAATTGAACGGCAAGCTCGACGGCTACGCCATGCGCGTGCCGACGATCAATGTCTCGGTCGTCGACCTCGTCTTCGTCGCCAAGCGTGCGACCACCCACGCGGAAATCGATTCGATCGTCAAAGAGGCGAGCGAGGGCAAGCTCAAGGGCATCCTCGGCGTCAACCACAAGCCGCTCGTTTCGGTCGACTTCAATCACAATGCGCTGTCGTCGATCTACGACGCGACGCAGACGCGCGTGATCGACGGCACGCTGGTCAAGGTGCTCTCGTGGTACGACAACGAGTGGGGCTTCTCCAACCGCATGCTCGACATGACGCTGGCGCTGGCCAACGCGCGATAAGCGCGTACTGGCGGAGGCCGCAGGATGGATTCGTCCTGCGGCTCAATCAGCGCCGAACCACTGCCGTAATTAATTGTTTTTGCTAAGAATTAAATTTTTTCGAAAATCCTGTAATTCTTCCGCTGAATTCCTGAAATAGGTGCTTGGGAGGAAGGATTTCCTACCTAGCACAGGCAAGTGCCAGGCCTCGCGCGGACTTCCCAGGCCGCGCGAACGGACGGCATCCCGAAGGACTCACGGAACCGGGATCAAGCAGGAAGCCTGCGGGCGGCGCGCAAGGAGGCGCGCTGTCCAGCAACGGACCGACGCCCCTGAATAAGCTGCTGCGCTCGGCCCGATCTTATCTTGAATCGGGCGCGCCCGCGGTGCTCGGAATGCGAAGGCAGGATGCCGAAGCAAACAGCGAAGCTGGCCCGAAGGGCATGCCGCAGGAGCGGCATGTCATCCTCATGTACTCGACTGTACACTCCGGTTCCTGCGCTCTGGCGTCGCGCGACCTACCTTCGCTCGCTACGCTTATTCAGGGGTGTCGTTTCTAGTGCGCGTCTTTCTCGGACTGGATCGTCTCGAGCAAAGCGATCTGCAGGCGCGAATGCAGCTTCACGAGCGTGCGCCACAGCAGCGCCAGAATCAGCGCGCCCATGCCGAGTACGGCGACGAGCAGTTCCGCCGGCGGCAAAATTGACGAGCTCAGCGCGCTGACAAGCAGCAGCATCGCCGCGGTCGACACCGCCGGCAGCACTTCGGCGATGACGCGGCGCACGCGCTCGCTGCGTCGCCCGCTGCCGCGCACGCCGGCCTCGGCCAGCATCATCGACAGCGCCTTCAGCTTGCGGTAGGCGGCGATCAGGAAAGGCAGCGACAGGATCAGCGCGGCGCTCCAGATCAGCGTGTTCTCGGCGACGCGATTCGGAATCCATGCGCCTAGCCCAAGTCGACGCGAGCTCGCAGCGTAGGCGCCCGCGCCGAAGATCGCCGCGACCAGACAGAAATTGACGAAAGCCTGCAGCAGGATGCGCCGTACCATCGCGGCGATCACCGCGCGATCGCCGGAAAAGCGCAGACTCTGCATCCAGCTGGTGTACATGCGCATCACGCGGCGCGTACGCATCGGCATCGCGTGGCGCAGCGCGCGTGCGAGCGGGTCGGCCGCATGCATCAGGTAGGGCGTCAGCAGCGTGGTGATCGCTGAAACCGCCACGGCGATCGGATAGAGGAATGCGCTCGTCACTTTCAGCGTCGAGCCGAGCGTCGCGATGATGAACGAGAATTCGCCGATCTGCGCCAGGCTCATGCCGATGCGCAGTGAGGTGCGCCCGCGCTGACCCGCGGCGAAGGCGCCGAAACTGCGCGCGAGCACTTTGCCAGTGATGATGATCACGGTGATCGCCGTGACCGGTCCGGCGTACTCGATCAGCGCGTGCGGATCGAGCATCAGGCCGATCGTCACAAAAAACACCGCCGAAAACATGTCGCGGATCGGTTCGATCAGATGCTCGATGCGGCGCAGCGCCTGCGCCTCGGCGATGATCACGCCGATGATGAACGCGCCGAGCGCGATGCTGTAGCCGAAGCGCGCGACCAAGAGGCAGAAGCCGAACAACAGGCCGAGCACGCCGACCAACAGCATCTCGTTGCGGTTGAAGCGCGCGACGAAGTCGAGCAGGCGCGGCACCGTGACGATGCCGATCACCAGCGCCGCGACGATAAACACAGTCAGCGCGCCGAGCGCGCGCAGCACCTCGCCCGTGTCGACCATGCCGGTCTTGGCGATGCTCGACAGCAAGGCGAGCATGCCGATCGCGAGCACGTCCTCGACGATAAGGATCGCGAACACGGTCTGCGCGAAGGCTTCGCGGCGCAGGCCCAGATCGTCGAGCGCCTTGATCGTGATCGTGGTCGAGGAGATCGAAAGCATCGCGCCGAGGAAGACCGCGTCCATCGTGCCCCAGCCGAACGCGAGTCCGGCTTCGTAGCCGAGCCAGAGCATCATTACGATACCCGCGAGTGCGGCGATCAGCGCGGTTGCGCCGACCGAACGCAGACGCTTGACGTTGAATTCGAGTCCGAGCGAAAACAGCAGGAAGACCACGCCGAGTTCGCCCAGCGTGCGGATGGTTTCTTCGTCCGTCACCAACGAATACGGCGGCGTATGCGGGCCGATCAGCACGCCCGCGGCGATGTAGCCGAGCACGACCGGCTGACGCAGCAGGTGGAACACGACCGTCACGACGCCGGCCGTCAGCATGATGATCGCAAGGTCGTGGATGAAGGCGATCGTGTGCATGGCTCAGCCGGCGCGCTGCGAAGCAGGCAGACGCAGGGTGCTCAATTTGCTCCACGCCAGTACGCCGAAGTAGAACGCGCCGAATGCCAGCACCGTCCAGGGCCGGTCGATCCAGGCACCGGTCATGTTCGCAGGGAAATCGATCGTCGCCACGAACTCCGGCGTAATGCCGAGGCGTGGCAGCGGCAGGAACAGGGTCAGGAAAACTCCGGCCAGATACGCCATGCCGGACAAGGCCCAGGATTCCTGCATGCGGAGCGCCGCGTCGCCGCCGGTCGTCGGATTGGCGAGCAGATACCAGAAGCGGCACAGGAACAGCCAGCCGAATACCCAAACCGGCCACCAGCTGGAGAAGGCGTACGCGAATGCCAGCACGAACAGCAGATACGCCGCCGAAAGACCGATGAGCGCAAGCGCGCGTTGCAGGCGCGGCATGTCGGAAATGGCGATCGAACCGATGATCGCGCTGGAGTGCATAACGATGAATTCGAACAACATCGTCAGCATCAGGTTCTTCACGCGCGCCGGGCCGCCGATCTGCGCCGGATCGATCCATGCCCAGACGAATACGCCCGCCGACAGCGCGTCGGGCATGGCGGCGAACAGGCGGGACAGAAACGAGCCCATTGCGGAAGTGTGCCACAGGCCGGAGTGGTACAACCGGTGTCGTACAATATGCGTTTTCGCCGACCGGAACGCCTATGTCCATCCTGCGCATGACCGACCTCGACCTCGCCGGAAGGCGCGTGCTGATCCGCGAAGACCTCAACGTGCCGCTCAAGGACGGCAAGGTCGCGGCGAGCCAGCGCCTCGAAGCCGCGCTGCCGACGATCAAGCTCGCGCGCGACGCGGGCGCGCGCGTGATGGTGTTTTCGCATCTCGGTCGGCCGACCGAAGGCCAGTTCGAGGAATCCGAATCGCTCAAGCCAGTCGCGGATTGGCTCGGCCACGCGCTCGGCAAGCCGGTGCGTCTGGTGCGCGACTATCTAGGCGGCGTCGAAGTCGCGCCCGGCGAAGTCGTGCTGCTCGAAAACTGCCGCATGAACGTCGGTGAAGGCAAGGATTCGCCCGAACTGTCGGCGAAGTACGCCGCGCTCTGCGACGTCTACGTGATGGACGCGTTCGGCACCGCGCATCGCGCGCAGGCCTCGACGCATGGCGCGATCCGCGCGGCGAAGATCGCCTGCGGCGGCCCGCTGCTGATGGCCGAACTCGATGCGCTGGCCAAGGCGCTCGACAATCCGAAGCGTCCGCTGCTCGCGATCGTCGCGGGCTCGAAGGTATCGACCAAGCTCGAGCTGTTGCAGAGTCTGATTTCCAAAGTGGACCAGCTCATCGTTGGTGGCGGTATCGCGAACACGTTTATCGCAGCGGCGGGATATTCCGTGGGCAAATCGCTGTACGAGGCCGATCTGATTCCGACCGCGCAGAAGATCATCGCCGCGGCGAAGGCGCGCGGTGCCGACGTGCCGATTCCCGAGGACGTCGTAGTCGCGCCGGAGTTCAAGGCCGATGCGCCCGCGACTGTCAAGAAAGTCAGCGAAGTCGGGGCGGGCGACATGATCCTCGACATTGGCCCCGCGACCGCCGCGCGCTACGCCGCGCTGATCGAAAAGGCGGGCAGCGTGGTGTGGAACGGCCCGGTCGGCGTGTTCGAATTCGACGCCTTCGGCAAGGGCACTGAAACGCTCGCGCATGCGATCGCAAAGTCTTCCGCGTTCTCGATCGCTGGCGGCGGCGACACGCTCGCGGCAGTCGAAAAATACGGCGTCGAGAAAAATATTTCCTACATCTCGACCGGCGGCGGCGCGTTTCTCGAGTTCCTCGAAGGCAAGGAGTTGCCAGCGGTTGCCGCACTCGAAGCACGCGCGGGGAAATGAACCCGGCCGCGGATGCGGGCGCGACCGATCGCGCCCCTACGGCAACGCGTCTCGCGTTGTTCGATCTTGACGGCACGCTGATCGATTCGGAAGAGGGCATCGTCCGTTCGATCGAATACGCGCTCGAGAAGCTCGGCGCGCCGATTCCTTCGCGCGAAGTGCTGCGCACCTGGATCGGCCCACCGCTGCGCGCGACGTTCCCGCTCGCTCTCGGCGACGATCCCGAAATGGTGGAGCGCGCCGTCGCGCTGTATCGCGAGCGCTTCACCGATATCGGCTGGCGCGAGCACACCGTTTACGCCGGCGTCGCTGAGGCGATCGAAACACTTGCTGTGCGCGGAGTGACACTTGCGGTCGTGACTTCCAAGCCCGATCTCTACGCCGGCCGCATCGTCGCGAGCCTGCCATTCGGCGCGCATTTCTCCCGCGTCTTTGCCGTGAGCGCGCACAGCGCACATAGCGAGAAGGCCGAGCTCATCGCGCAGGCGCTGCAGCATTTCGGCATTGCCACGAGCGGGACCGCCATGGTCGGCGACCGTCATTTCGATATCGAAGGTGCGCGCGCCAACCGCGTGCGCGCGATCGGCGCCGCCTGGGGCTTCGGCAGTCGCGGCGAGCTCGTGGCAGCTGGCGCCGATGTTGTCGCGGAAGCGCCAAATCAGCTGGTCGATTTGCTCGGCGCGTTGCAGCCCGCCTGAAGGGCCCTCTTGGGCACGGCACCGAGCGCGCATTCGAATGCGCAGGCGAGAGGCTACGTATCGACTTCGGCATGTGCTAGTTTTGCGTCGATAACGACGACAAGACGACGAGGGAGCACATGCAAGGTCACATCCGCCGCACCAAGATCATCGCCACGCTCGGCCCCGCGACCGACGCACCGGGCATGCTCGAAAAGATCATCGCCGAAGTCGTCGATGTCGTTCGCCTGAATCTGTCGCATGGTACCGCCGATGATCACATGCGCCCCGCCAAGGAAGCCCGGAATTCGGCCGCCGCGCTGGGGCCCGAAGTCGCCGGCCTGGCCTACCTTCCGGGGCC
>CAZDWH010000035.1:0-19366 GCA_964509025.1 uncultured Rhodanobacteraceae bacterium | reverse complement strand
GGCTGCCGAGGCGGTAACCCGATTCCAACGCGGTGACGCAGACCGCGCGTTCCTTCAGCGTGAGCGGAATGCGCGGCGCGCGCGGCGGGCGCGTATAGGTGATCGAGTAACCCTTGCCCGGCTGGATCGGAATGCGCAGACCGAGCTGGTGTGCAAGCGCGGGTGACCAGGCGCCGAGCGCGAACACGATTTCATCGGCATCGAACTCGCCCCGCTCGGTCACTACAGATTCGATGCGATTAGCGCCGGTGCGAAAGCCCGTGATGCGCGCAGACTCTACGATCTCGCCGCCGCGCGCGCGCACGACGCGCGCGAGCTCGGCCGCGTAACGATCCGGACGCAGGCGCGCATCGCCCGGGTTGAGATAGCCGCCGACGATCGACTCGTTGAGCGCCGGTTCCAGTTCGCGGCACTGTTGTGCGGACAAAGCGCGCATTTCGAGTCCCGCCTCGGCCAGCGCGCGCGGCAGGCTGCTCGCCGCTTCGAACGCCGCCGCATCGCGATGCACATAGAGCGTGCCGCTCTCGGCAAATTCGCAGTCGAGCCCCTCCTCGCGGATCAGCGTGCCGATCAATTCGCGCGAACGCTGCAACAGCGGCGCCTTGATCGCGGTCACTTCGCGCCAGTCGCGCCAATTGCAGCGCTGCGCAAACTGCAGCATCCAGCCGAACAGTTCGAGATCGAACCGCGGCGCGACCCGGAACGGCGCATCGGGCGTCAGCATCCAGCGCAGCGCCTTCGCGACCATCCCGGGCTGCGCCAGCGGCGGTGCGTGGCTCGGCGTGATCGTGCCGCAGTTGCCGTGCGAGGAGCCGCTCGCGAGCGTGTTCTGTTCGATGATCGTGACGCCGCGCCCGGCCTTGAGCAGATAGTGCGCGCAGGCGAGGCCGACGATGCCGCCGCCGAGAATCAATACGTCCGCTCTCTTGTTCGCCATGATCGCTTATTCGCCAATCGGCTCCGCGTCGAGGCATTTGCTAATGGGTTTGCCGCTATCCATGCAGCGATGCATCGCCGATTTCGGCCAGCCCGACCAACCTGGACCGCGCACGAATTGCCCGGGTTTTGCACCGGTGTGTTCGCCATCTTTGAGCACCTGCACGCCGTTGACGAATACATCGCGCACGCCAGTTGCGAACTGCTGCGGCTGCGCATAGGTCGCGCGATCGGCGATCGTCGCCGGATCGAAAATCACGATATCGGCGAAGTAGCCCGCCTTCAATTCGCCGCGTTCACGCAGTTTGAGATTGTGCGCGGGCAGCGCAGTCAGGCGACGAATCGCGTCCTGCAATGTGATGACATGTTCATCGCGCACATACTTGCCGAGCAGGCGCGCGAAATTGCCGTAGGCGCGCGGATGCGGTTGCGATTTGAGGAACGCGCCCTCGGGCGCGTGCGAGCCCTCATCGGAATCGAAGGTCATCCACGGCAGCGCGATCGCCTGTTTGACGTTGTCCTCGGACATCAGAAAATACACCGCGCCGACGCGGCTGTGATCCTCGACCACCAGATCGATCGCGGCCTCCTCGGGCGACACGCCGCGCTGCTTCGCAACTTCGGCGAGCGTCTTTCCGGTCAGCGGCTTCAGTGCCGGATTCTTGAACGCCACGAGCAGCACATTCTCGGCCTTGCCCGCGTTGCGCAGCGTGTTCTCCCAGGCATCGGTCGGCGTCTGCATTTCACGGATCACGCGCGCCTTGATCGCCGGATCACGCATGCGCTTGATCCACTCCTCGAGCCCGCCCTCCTGCACCCATGGAGGCATCGCCGCGTCGAGGCCCGTCGCGGCGGCCGTGTAGGTATACATGTTCGCGGAGATATCGAGACCTACCGCGCGCGCCGCCTCGATCCTCGCGATCGCCTGCGACTGCTTGCTCCAGTTCTGTTCGCCCGCTGCCTTGAAGTGATACAGCTCGCCGTGGACGTGCGCGGTTTCGGCGATGCGGATCAGCTCGTCGATGCTCTGCAGCAGCGTGTTGCCTTCGCTGCGAATATGCGAGATGTAGCCGCCGCCGGATTCGCCGACCGCCTGCGTCAGCGCAATCAGCTCATCAGTCCTGGCGTAGAACGCCGGTGCGTACATCAGCGCGCTGCCGAGGCCGACCGCGCCCTCACGCATCGCCTGACGCGCGAGTTCCTGCATGCGATCGAGTTCTGCCGGCGTCGGCGCGCGATCGGCATAGCCGACTTCGTGCACGCGCAACGTGGTCGCGCCGACGAACGAAGCGATGTTCGGCGAAATACCGTGCTTGACCAGTGCTTGCATGCCTTCGCCGAAGCCGAGCCAGTCGATCGGGAATTTCAGATCGCCCTGATGCGCGAGTTCGTCGTCGCGCATCTTCGGCGTCAGCGGCCCGAGCGAGGAGCCTTCGCCGAACACTTCGAGCGTGACGCCCTGCTTGATATCCGACATCGAGCGGCCATCGACGAACAGATCGTCCGGCGCCCACGACAGCATATTGATGAAGCCCGGCGCGACGACAAGGCCTTGCGCGTCAACTTCGCTGTTCGCGTGTTCACGCGACAGGTCGCCGACCTTTGCGATCTGCCTGCCACGCACGCCAACATCGGCCTGAATCGGCGCGGCGCCGCTGCCGTCGTAGACCATGCCGTAGCGGATGATCAGGTCATAGGTGATGCGCGGTTTCGCTTGCGGCTGGCAGGCGCACAGCAAAGTCACCGTCAGTACCAAAGCAAGTGCACGCATCGCTACACCCGAGTCAGCAGTCGAATCAGATCAAAATCCGCGTCTTGCGGCGGTTACCTTACGCGCGTTTGTGCGATGCACTCGAGTACGTCGTGCAAACAGCTGGCGAACTAGCTCAGTGGTGATGACCACCCGGCCCATGCACATGCCCATGCGCGAGCTCTTCCGCGCTGGCGTCGCGCACATCGGTGATCTCGACATTGAAATGCAGCGTCTTGCCGGCGAGCGGATGATTGAGGTCCACGTCGACCACGCTCGATCCGACCTTGATCACGGTCACCTGACGATGGCCGCCGCCCTGCACGCCGAGCACGCTCATGTCGCCAGGCTTGAGCTTGTCGGCATCGCGGAAATACTTCTTCGGCACGCGCTGGGTGAAGTCATCGCGGCGCTCGCCATAGCCTTCCGCTGGTGCAATCGTGATGTCGAAGCGGTCGCCGACCTTGTGCCCGATCAGCGCGTTTTCCATGCCCGGGATCAACGAGCCATGGCCAACCAGGATCGTCAGCGGCTGCGCTTCGCGCGACGAGTCGATCACCTCGCCCGCGTCATCGGTCAGGTGGTAGTGAAATGTCGCGACCTTGTCTTTTTCCACGTTCATCTTGAATTTCCAGTTGCCTTGCGAAAGCGCGAAAGTATACACGGATCGGGCCTTTCGAGCCGCATATCGGATGGCAATTGACAGGCGCGCGGCTCTGGCGGATTCTGCGCCTCGATGCGCCTGACCGGCATATTCGTACTGACTGCCCTCGCCCTGCTCGCCGCTTGCAGCGGTCCGCGCGTCCGTCACGCGCCTGCGCCCGCGGTGCGCGCCGCGCCAGCATCGCACGGCATGGCGACGCCGAACGACATCCTGTTTCGCGCGATCGGTCTCGTCGGCACGCCCTACCGCTGGGGTGGTAATACGCCGCAAAGCGGCTTCGACTGCAGCGGCTTGATCGTTTACGTATTCAACGAGGTAGCGGGCATCGCGTTGCCGCGCACGGTGCAGGACATCCACGCGCTCGATCTGCAAGAAGTGCCGCGCGAACGCCTGCAGGGCGGCGACCTCGTGTTCTTCAATCCGGCCGATCGCGGCTACACGCATATCGGCATTTATGTCGGCCAGGACCGTTTCGTGCATGCGCCGAACGAAGGCGGCACGGTGCGTCTGGACTATCTGAGCAATTCGTACTGGAGCAAGCACTACGCCGGCGCGCGCCGGATCACGCTCTAAACCCGGCACGCCCGGCAAATTCGCCTAGCCGAAGTGCCGATCTTTTTCCTCGGGACCCAAGGCCGTCACCGCGACGAGCACGAGCACGACCACGGCGGTAAACACGCCCATCGTCATGCCGTACTGTTTGCCGTTGTGTTCGGCGAGATAGGCCAGCCAGGTCGGCACGATCGCCGAAACCAGAGTACCGATCTGGTAGGTAACGCCGGGCAAGGTCGTGCGCACCGCATTCGGCGCGAGCTCGTTCAGATGCACCGGCACGACGCCCCAGGCGCCCTGCACCGCAAACTGCATCGCAAATGCACCGAGACCAAGCAGTAGCGTGGTGTCGCTGAACGCCCATAACTTCAACACCGGCAACGCAAGCAACGCCGAGACGATGATGATGCGCTTGCGCCCGAAGCGCTGCGACAGCGACGCCAGGAAAATACCGCCGCAGATGCCGCCGATATGGCCGATTTCGCCGAGCTCGCTGGTCGATTCGGTATCGAAGCCATGTTGCACCTGCAAAAACGTCGGATACAGATCTTGCGTGCCGTGGCTAAAGAACGCGAATGCCGTCATCATTAGCGCCATATAAGCCGCGCGCCCCCACATCCCACGCATCGCTTTCCACGGATCGCGATGTTCGGCCGGCAGGTTCCGTGTCTGTTCCCACACCGGCGATTCGGGCACGCCCATGCGGATGAACACCACCAGCAGCGCCGGGATGAATCCGACGATGAACATGCCGCGCCAGCCGATATGGTCGAAGGCGAGTCCGAACAGGATCGCGGCGAGCAGACCGCCGACGGCGTAGCCCTCCTGCAGTAAGCCAGACACGATGCCGCGCGCCTGCAGCGGAATCGATTCCATCACGAGCGCCGCGCCGAGGCCCCACTCGCCTCCCATCGCAAATCCGAACAGGGTGCGCAGGACCAGCAGCACGGTGAGCGAAGGCGCAAACGCGGAGGCTAGTTCGAACGCTGAGAACAGCAGGATGTCGAGCATCAGGATCGGCCTGCGTCCGTAGCGGTCGGCGAGCTGGCCGAATACATAGGCGCCAAACGGCCGCGCGATCAGCGTGAGCGTGATCGCAAATGCCACGTCGGTACGGCCCACGTGGAAG
This sequence comes from uncultured Rhodanobacteraceae bacterium, assembly GCA_964509025.1. Taxonomy (GTDB): domain Bacteria; phylum Pseudomonadota; class Gammaproteobacteria; order Xanthomonadales; family Rhodanobacteraceae; genus Rudaea. The sequence continues at coordinate 14,335 of CAZDWH010000035.1, read as the reverse complement.
TCCGCGGCGATCGCCTTGACCGCGTAGATCAGGATGAAATAGTCGAACGCATCGAGCGTCCAGCCGAGGAAGCTTGCCAGCACGGTGTTGCGCTGGGCCGCAGTCAACGCACGCAGTTCACTGATCACGATTTCTCCCGTCGTTTGATCGGGCTTGCTCGTTTATTCGATTTTTTGTGCACAAGCCGCTTCGCTTGTAGTATACTTGTGCCAGCACTCAAGCGTCGCCCCTCGTTTTTCCCCTTCGGCCGATTCGCTGCACGCCATCTGCGCGCAGCTTCGACCCGCACCACTCGGTTGCGACGCCTCCTGACCTGTACCGGAAATCGGAACTCGGTCACCTTTTCGCCCGCGGCGCGGTTAGTTCGGGAACGCCTGGCATCTGCACGATCTTCTTCGTTGAAGATCGCGTGTGCCTGCGCGGGTTTCCAAACGAGAAAAACGCAATGTCTTTTGAAACTCTTGGACTTTCCTCCGCCCTGCTGCGCGCATTGAGCGAACAGGGTTACGACACACCGACGCCAATCCAGGCCGCCGCGATTCCAGTCGCATTGTCGGGCCGCGATCTGCTCGCCGGCGCGCAAACCGGCACCGGCAAGACCGCGGCGTTTGCGCTGCCGCTGCTCGAACGCCTGTTCGCCAATCCGCAGCAGCCGACCGGCAAGCGCCGTCCGCGCGTGCTGATCCTCACGCCGACGCGCGAACTCGCCGCCCAGGTGCACGAAAGCATCCGCACCTACGGCAAGCATCTGCGCGTTTTCGCGACGACGATCTTCGGCGGCGTCGGCATGGGCCCGCAAATCGACGCGCTGCGCCGCGGCGTCGACATCATCGTCGCGACGCCGGGCCGCCTGATCGATCATATGGAACGCCGTACAGTCGATCTTTCGGCGATCGAGATCCTGGTTCTCGACGAAGCGGATCGCATGCTCGATATGGGCTTCCTGCCCGCGATGAAGCGCATCCTCAACGCGCTGCCGAAACAGAACCGCCAGACCTTGCTGTTCTCGGCCACATTTGCCGACGAGATCAAGAAGCTCGCGCGCGAATTCATGCGCGATCCGGAAGAAGTGCAGATCGCGCGCAACACCGTGGCGACGACCGTGACGCATCGCGTGCATCCGGTCGATGCCGCGCGCAAGCGCGACCTGCTGCTGCACATCATGGCGCAGGACAGCCGCCGCCAGACCCTGGTGTTCGGCCGCACCAAGCACGGTGCGGACAAGCTCGCGCGCTTCCTCGAACAATCCGGCCTGCGTACCGCAGCGATCCACGGCAACAAGAGCCAGGGCGCGCGTACCAAAGCCCTGTCCGACTTCAAGAACGGCAAGATCACCGTGCTCGTCGCGACCGATATCGCCGCGCGCGGTCTCGACATCGATCAGTTGCCGATCGTGATCAATTTCGATCTGCCGATGGTCGCCGAGGACTACGTGCATCGCATCGGCCGCACCGGCCGCGCTGGCGCGGAAGGTCTCGCCGTGTCGCTCGTGTCGCAGGACGAAGCACGCCTGCTGCGCGACATCCGCCGCCTGCTCAAGCAGGACATCGCGATCGAGAACGTGGCGGGCTTCGAGCCGGCGCATCCGCTGCAACTCGATGGTCACGGTGGCGGCGGCGGACGCAACAGCGCGCCGCGCAAGCCGAACCACGCGCGTCGCCCGCATGTGAACGGACCGAAGAAGCCGCATGCGAATGGCAACAAGCAGCGCCACTGGCAAGGCAAGCGCGATCAGCGCAAGGCCTAAACCTTCGTCGGAAGCTCGAGGGCCGCGATTGCTGTTTCCAATCGCGGCCCGAGATAGCAATGCGATCCGCAGGGTGTAAGCCCGGCTTGTGCAAAAGTGGATAAGTACCACTTGGGTGAGCGCGGGATGTAGCCGTGGCGATCACCGTCGAGTGCATCGCGCGAGGTGAACAGTTCGAGGAAGGCCACGCCGTCGAGCATCTCGGCGATGCCTTCAAGTCCACGCCTCAACTCGGCCGACGGCAGGTAGTGGATCACGTCGGAACAGACGATCAGATCGAATGCCTGATCAAAGCGCAGCTCCGCGAGATCGCCAAAGCGTGCGTAGCGCAGATTGCGCGCGCGCCCATAGCGTTCGATCGCATACTCGCTTGAGTCGAGCCCGAGATAGTCGATTTGCGGCCGCAAGCGCCGTAGCGGTGCGCGCCAGACACCCTCACCGCAACCCACATCGAGCACCGTGCGCACTTCGCGCCCGAGATAGTATTCGGCGACTGAGATTGCAAGCGCCGCCTTGCGCCTGAGCAGGCCCGGCACGGCGACGCTATGGCGCGATTGGCGATACCACTTGTCGAAGTAGGTGCGGTCGTAGATTTTTTTTGTCATCAATTTGACGAACCGTAACGCGAGAGCAGCGATTCGCGCGCACCTTTGATGATATCCGCATAATTCGACGCCAGTAGTTCGACGAGCACCTTCTGCAAAACACCTTCCAGTGCCCATAGCGCATTGCGCTCTGCCGCATCCACTGCGTTATCGAGCTTCTGAGAAGCCAACAATTCGAACAACACCAAGGCCTCGTCTTTCTCGAGTGCGATATTCACCGACATTTTTTCTTACCTAGCGCAGCGAGTTATTGATCTTCGCCAGCATCGCCGCGCCCGGACTCAGCTCATTCGCACTCAAGCGATTGAGCGGCGTCTCGGTCGTGTTGAAGTGCTCGTGCAGGTCCTTCGCCTCAGAGTCGACATAGAGCAACCCGGTGACTACCTCGCCCTTGGCCTGACGTTCGTGCACGTAGTTCATCGCGGCGACACGATCGTACGGATTGTAGTTCGACGCGAGCTTGCGCAGGCGCAGCACGCTACCGTCGTGCTGGGTCACGTCGATCAGCTCGCCCGCCGCGTAATCGACCTGGATTTCCGCGCGCACGTCGATGAAATCGAGCCGGTTCACCGCCTCGTTGTGCTCGCGCACGTATTCGTAGCTCTTGGTGCTGCCCGCGTGGTTGTTGAATGCGACGCAGGGACTTATCACGTCGATGAACGCGGCACCCTTGTGCGCGATCGCCGCCTTGATCAGCGGCACGAGTTGCGCCTTGTCGCCGGAAAAACTGCGCGCGACATAGGTTGCGCCGAGCTGCAGCGCGAGGCTCACCATGTCGAGCGGCGAATCGGTATTAGTCACGCCCTTCTTCGACTGCGAACCGAGATCGGCCGTGGCCGAGAACTGTCCCTTGGTCAGGCCATAGACGCCATTGTTCTCGACGATATAGACCATATTCACGCCGCGACGGATCGCGTGCACGAACTGGCCAATGCCAATCGACGCGGAATCGCCGTCGCCCGACACCCCGAGATACAACAGCTCCTTGTTGGCAAGATTCGCCCCGGTCAGCACCGACGGCATGCGCCCGTGCACGGTGTTGAAGCCATGCGACTGACCGAGGAAATAATCCGGCGTCTTCGAACTGCAGCCGATACCCGATAGCTTGGCCACGCGATGCGGTTCGATATCGAGTTCCCAGCAGGCCTGGATGATCGCGGCCGAAATCGAGTCGTGCCCGCAGCCCGCGCACAGTGTCGAAATCTTGCCTTCGTAATCGCGTCGCGTGAAGCCGATCGCGTTGCAGGCGAGCGTCGGGTGATGCAGCTTTGGTTTCGCGATGTAGGTCATGGCGACGATCCGTTGCGCGGCGGCGTTTCGATCAAGGCATGGCAGAGCAGCCCGACGGCGAAAACCAGCGAAGCGAGCGGCCAGAACATGCGCAACGCCTGCTGCTCCGCGTACAGCGATGGAGCGATGCCGACCAAGGCGCGGCACAGCATCGAGGCTACCGCACCGACCATCGCAACCAACAGCCACGGCGTGCGCCGGCGCAGCCACAACAGCACGGTCGCAGCCATCAGGGCCAGCGTGGCAAGTTGTCCCACCATACTCGCCGCGACATCAGTCCAACCCGTATTCATGATTGCCTCCCCACGGTCCTGCCCGTCTCGATCGGTACCACCTTGCGCTTGTGCATTTCCTCGCCGATGCGCTCGCCGATGAAACGCGCCGTGATCGGCGTGCCGTCGTAATGCAGCACCGCAATCAGCTTGGCCGGATCGATACCGAACTCGTTGATCAGCAGCGTGCGCAGCTGGCCGTCGCGATTCTGTTCGACCACGAACACTCGCTCGTGCGTGCGGATGAACTCGGCGACTGAATCGGGAAACGGAAAAGCGCGCAGGCGCAGCGTATCGAACACCAGATCCTGCTTTGCCAGCGCATCGATCGCTTCGGCCATTGCCGGACTGGTCGAACCGTAGTAGATCACGCCACAGCGCGCGTGCTCGCCGCTTACGCGCAGCAGCGGTTGTGGCACGAGCTGCTTGGCCGTGTCGAACTTCCGCAGCAGTCGTTCCATGTTGTAGATGTAATCCGGTCCGCGCTCGGAATAACGCGCATACGGATCGCGCGAAGTGCCACGCGTGAAATAGGCACCCTTGTCCGGATGCGTGCCGGGATAAGTGCGATACGGAATGCCGTCGCCGTCGACATCCTTGTAGCGACCGAAATCCTTGCCCGCTTCGAGTTCCTCGGCAGTCATCACCTTGCCGCGGTCGTAGACGCGTGCGTCGTCCCAGTCGAACGGCGCGGTCAGACGCTGGTTCATGCCGATGTCGAGATCGGTCAGGACGAAAATCGGCGTCTGCAGGCGGTCGGCGAGATCGAGCGCCTGCGCGGCGAACTCGAAACATTCGTGCGGATCTTCCGGAAACAGCAGCACATGTTTGGTGTCGCCATGCGAAGCATAGGCGCAGGCGAGCACGTCCGACTGCTGCGTGCGCGTCGGCATGCCAGTCGACGGGCCACCGCGCTGCACGTCGATGATCGTGATCGGGATCTCCGCGAAATACGCGAGCCCGATGAACTCGTTCATCAGCGAAATACCCGGCCCCGAGGTCGTCGTGAATGCGCGTGCGCCATTCCAGCCCGCGCCGACGCACATGCCGATCGAGGCGATCTCGTCCTCGGCCTGCACGATCGCGAATTTGTTCGCGCCGGTCTCCGGGTCGACACGGAACTTCATGCAGTATTTCTGGAACGCCTCAGCCAGCGACGACGATGGCGTAATCGGATACCACGCGCACACGGTCGCGCCGCCGTAAACGCAGCCGAGCGCCGCGGCGACGTTGCCGTCGACGAAGATCTTGTCGCCGACATTGTCGGCTCGCTGCACCTTCAAACCGATCTGCGGGAGATTTTGTTGCGCATACTCGCGCCCGAGCGTCAGCGCCTGCACGTTCGAGTCGAGCAACTTCTCCTTGCCCTTGTACTGCTCGGCGAACAAACGCTTGATCTCGCGCTCGTCGATATCGAGCAGCACCGACAGCGCGCCGAGATACATGATGTTCTTGAACAGCTGACGCTGACGCGCATCGGCATAGGTGCGGTTGCAGATCGCGGTCAGCGGCATGCCGATGACGTGAATGTCCTCACGGAACTTCGACGGCGGTAGCGGCCGGGTTGAGTCGTAGAACAGGTAGCCACCCGGTTCTATTTCCTTGATGTCGGCATCCCAGGTTTGCGGATTCATCGCGACCATCAAGTCAACGCCACCGCGCCGACCGAGCCAGCCCCGCTCGTTGACGCGCACTTCGTACCAGGTCGGCAGGCCCTGGATGTTCGACGGAAAGATATTGCGCGGACTCACCGGCACACCCATGCGCAGGATCGCGCGCGCGAATAGCTCGTTCGCCGAGGCCGAACCCGAGCCGTTGACGTTGGCGAATTTGACGACAAAGTCGTTGGTAGCAGCGATCGGCTTCATGCAATCTCCCGCTTCGCATGCTTGTGGCACCCGGGCCCCGCATGCGTCATCTCAAGCAGGAACTTGCGCATGTCCCAGGCGCCGGTCGGGCAGCGCTCGGCGCAGAGCCCGCAATGCAGGCAGACGTCTTCGTCTTTGACCATCACCCTGCCCGTCTTGAGCGCATCGGATACGTACAACGACTGCGCGAGGTTCAGTGCGGGCGCGGTCAGATGCGTGCGCAGCGCAGGCTCGTCCTCGTTGTGCGTGAAGCTGATGCAATCCATCGGACAGATGTCGACACAGGCATCGCACTCGATGCAGACATCCTTGGTGAACACGGTCTGCACATCGCAGTTGAGGCAGCGTTGCGCCTCGTTGAATGCAGTCTGAGGATCGAATCCGAGTTCGACTTCGATTTTTATACTTTTCAGCGTTTGCGCTTTCTCGCGCCACGGCACGGCATAGCGCAGATCGTTGGAGATATCGTTGTCGTAGCTCCACTCGTGAATGCCCATCTTCTGCGAGATCAGCGTCACGCCAGGCGCGGGGCGCTCGTGAACGTCTTCGCCCGACAGCAGCTTGTCGATCGACACCGCCGCGTCGTGGCCGTGCGCGACGGCCCAGATGATGTTCTTCGGACCGAATGCCGCATCGCCGCCAAAGAACACCTGCGGCAGCGAAGATTGCATCGTCACCTTGTCGACGACCGGCATGTCCCACTCGCCGAACGTGATGCCGCAGTCGCGTTCGATCCACGGGAATGCGTTTTCCTGGCCAACCGCGATCAGCACATCGTCGCATTCGACGAATTGATCGGGCTCGCCGGTCGCAACGAGCTGACGGCGGCCTTTGGCGTCTTTCTCGGCGCGCACTTTCTCGAAGGTCATACCAACGAGCTTGCCGTCGCGATGCTCGAAGGTTTTCGGCACGAGATAGTTGAGGATCGGGATGCCTTCGTGCATCGCATCCTCTTTCTCCCAGGGCGAGGCCTTCATCTCCTCGAAGCCCGAACGCACGATCACTTTCACGTCTTCGCCACCAAGGCGCTTCGACGAGCGGCAGCAGTCCATCGCGGTATTGCCGCCGCCGAGCACGATCACGCGCTTGCCGATCGACTTGATGTGCTCGAAGTAAACCGAGGCGAGCCAGTCGAGCCCGATATGGATGTTCTTCGCCGCCTCCTTGCGCCCCGGCAACTCGAGGTCACGCCCGCGCGGCGCACCGGAGCCGACGAAGATTGCGTCGTAACCCTCAGTCAATAACTTTTTCATCGAATCGATACGCGCGCCGCCGCGGAAGTCGACGCCAAGATCGAGGATGTAGCCAACCTCCTCGTCGATCACCTCCTCGGGCAGGCGGAAGCGCGGCACTTGCGTGCGCATGAAACCACCGCCCTTCTTCTCGGCTTCGAATACGGTGACGGAGTAGCCCAGCGGCCCAGGATCGCGCGCCACGGTAAGCGAGGCCGGTCCCGCGCCGACGCAGGCGATGCGCTTGCCGTTTTTCTTTGCGGCAGGCTTGGGCATGCGCGCGCGGACGGCGTCCGCGTCCTTGTTATCGGCGGTCACACGCTTCAGCCGGCAGATCGCGACTGGCTCGGCCTTCTGACCATTGTTTTCCTCGACGCGTCCGCGCCGGCAGGCCGGCTCGCACGGGCGATCGCAGGTGCGCCCGAGAATTCCCGGGAACACATTCGATTTCCAGTTGACGAGATAGGCGTCGTCATAGCGTCCCGCCGCGATCAGGCGGATGTATTCGGGGACGGGCGTATGGGCGGGGCAGGCCCATTGGCAATCGACGACTTTGTGGAAGTAATCGGGAACGCGAATATCGGTCGGCTTCAACCCACACCCTCCGCAATGCGGCGTGCCGATCGTTTTGGCCGTCCTTGGACCGTGCCGGCGTGCCGCTTGACCCGAGTCTATCCCCGCGCCGCGACTATGAAAAGCGTCACGGTTGGCATAGTCGCGTTAGGGCTATAAATGCGCGACAATTGCTGCGCTGCGGGATATTCCCCGTTGCCGAACCGGGGAATCCCATGCTGTATCAGTGGCACGAACTCAACCGCACCCTGCTCAATCCGTTGGTGACCTTCTCGGAAAGCAGCGCGCGCATGTTCTCCTCGCCGGACAGCTGGTTGTCGAAGCTGCCGGGCGCACACCGCGTGGCCGCCAATTACGAGCTGCTCTACCGGCTCGGCAAGGAATATGAAAAACCCGCGTTCGATATCCGCTCGGTGCATGCGCACGGGCATGAGGTGCCGATCGTCGAGCAGATTGCACTGGCCAGGCCGTTCTGCAATCTGCTGCGCTTCAAGCGCTTCAGCGATGAGGTCGCGACGCTCGAGGAGTTGAAACAGGATCCCGCTGTGCTCGTCGTCGCGCCGCTATCGGGTCATCACGCGACCCTGCTACGCGATACGGTGCGCACCCTGCTGCAGGACCACAAGGTCTATATCACCGACTGGATCGACGCGCGCATGGTGCCGGCCGACCAGGGCGCATTCCATCTCGACGATTACGTCGCCTACATCCAGGAATTCATCCGCCATATCGGCGCGGAAAAGCTGCACGTGATCAGCGTGTGCCAGCCGACCGTGCCGGTGCTCGCTGCCATTTCGCTGATGGCGAGCGCGGGTGAAACCACGCCGTGCACGATGACCATGATGGGCGGACCGATCGACACGCGCCGGTCGCCGACCAAGGTCAACGACCTTGCCGCGACCAACTCGATCGACTGGTTCGAGGCGAACGTGATCAACGACGTACCGCCGAACTATCCGGGCTCGGGCCGCCGCGTGTATCCGGGCTTCATGCAGCACGCGGGTTTCGTCGCGATGAATCCGAGCCGGCATCTGCAGTCGCATTGGGACTTCTACGAAGACCTGCTGCGCGGGGACCTCGAAGACGCCGACGCGCACCGCGAGTTCTACAACGAGTACAACGCCGTACTCGACATGCCGGCCGAGTACTACCTCGACACGGTCAAGACCGTGTTCCAGGAGCATGCGCTGCCGCGCGGCACCTGGAAGGTCAAGGGCAAGCTGGTCAAGCCTGCCGACATCAAGCGCACCGCGCTGTTCACGATCGAGGGCGAGCTCGACGACATCTCCGGCGCGGGGCAAACCGAAGCTGCGCAGGAGTTGTGCAAGGGGATCAAAGGCGCGAACAAGCAGCACCTGACCGTGCAGGGCGCGGGCCACTACGGCATCTTCAGCGGCCGGCGCTGGCGCGAGACGGTTTATCCGCGGGTACGCGAGTTCATTCGCAAATACGCCTGAAGCGCCGAGTGGCGCACGCTCATCTCACAGTTTGACTAGGCCGATCATCAACGAAAGCAGCAGCCCGCAGCTGACCAGCAGCGCATATACGACGCCCATCTGTACGAACTTGAGCGTCGTGATGAAGGCGTTCTGTCGATAGACGCGCTTCTGCATCAGCCACAAATAGACTGGCACCCACAGCCATAGCGCAGTACTGATCCAAGCCGCGGGTGTTTCCAGCCAGTGGCTTTGTGCACCGAGCGCGGTCAGCAGGCACAGCGCTAGCATTACCAGCAGCAGCCAGGCGTGGCTGTACAACGCCACGACGAGATGCTCGAGATACAGACGCTTCTGGCGCATGTACGCGACCTTGAGCAGGAACGCGAATATCGGCATCAGCACGAACAGCACCGTCGGCACGGCGCCTAGGAATGCGCGCGACAGCAAATCCGGATCCTTCTTTATGCGCTCCATGTTCTCGCGCACGTGCTCGCGCTGGCGATCTGCCCAGGCTTTTGCAAAATCCGGCGCGATCGCCGCAGCGTCGGGCAAGTCGTCGCTGCCACGTTGTCCCACAGCTCCCGGAGTAGCGGCGCTGGGCGGAGGCGGCGCGAGCTGCGCGCCTGGCTGCAACTCCTGCGCACGTTTTTGCGCGGCGTCGTTGATGCGCTTGAGCAACGCATCGAGTTGCGGACCGGGGAATCCATACGTGTGGCGGATCACTTCATCGCGTGCCTGCTGCACTTCAGCCACGGTCTTGGCTTGTTCCAATGCGACTGTCACGCCCTTCATTACGGCCGCATCGTCGAAATGCACGCTGAGATGCACGGTGAGCTTCGCGACGAAGAAGGTCACCAAAGTCAGCACGAAGAACAAGCGCAGCGGCCGAACCTAGCGCACGCGATGTCCGGCAAGGGAGTTGATGGTCACCCGGCCGGGCACAACGAGATCGCGCAGCGTGCGCCAGATGCGTCCGTCGAGATGCCAGAACGATTCGAGCACTTCCTCGAAGGCGTGGCCAACGTCGCGGATCGGATTGACGACCGACTGCCCACAGACGTGGCAGTAGTGACCCTGCAACACTGTCTCGCAGTTCTCGCACGCCGCCAATGCGTGTCCGCCGTGATCGTTCATGCTGCTCCTGCCCGCCAGCAAAGGGCGCTAGGATACGAGGCCATCGCCGCTTTGCGCCAGTGACTTCTTGCCGCCTTCGCGCTTATCGAGCAAAAGCTTTTTGCGCCACGTCGTCGAAGAAGGGGAAGGGCAATTCGGCGCACACCGGCACGTACCAAAGCGCCGCGCCCGCGAACGCGCGACACTTGACCGCATCCTTCTGCGTCATCAGCACCGGCAATTCGTCGCCGAACGCCAAATCGGTCTGGCTAAACACGTGATGATCCGGAAACGCGTGCTCGATTGCGTCGATGCCGGCCGCCCGCAGCATGGAAAAAAAGCGCGCAGGATTGCCTATGCCCGCCACGGCGTGCACGCGCTGCCCGGCGAACTCGCGCAACGACCGGTTCCGGCTCGCATCCCCGAGCGCAACGGCCGTGTCGCCGACCAGACGCATCGGAATTTCGCCAGCGTGCGCCACGCCATCATTGCAAATGCGGAAGTCCACGCGATCGAGGCGCGTCAGCGGCTCGCGCAGTGGGCCCGCGGGCAGCAATAGCCCATTGCCGAAGCGCCGAGCGCCGTCGATCACGCAGATTTCCACATTGCGAAAAAGCGGGTAGTGCTGCAGGCCGTCGTCGGCGACGATCACGTCGCAGGCGTGCCGTGCGAGCAACAGCTTCGCCGCCGCGACCCGGTTGCGTCCGACGGCAACCGGCGCACCGCTCGCCTGCGCGATCAGCACGGGCTCGTCGCCAAACGACGCGGCATCGCTGTCGTCATCGATCAGGCGCGGCGTACTCGCGCTTGCACCATAGCCGCGACTGATCACGCCCGGCGTATGCCCGCGCGCGCGCAGGGCGTCCACCAGTGCGATCACGAGTGGCGTCTTGCCCGTGCCGCCGACGGTCACATTGCCAACCACGACGACTGGCACCGGCAGCCGCACGGGTTTGCGCCAACCGAGCGCATACGGCGCGCGATGCGAGGCGCGCAAGCCGCGGTAGACCGGCACGAGCGCGCGCAGCCACAGCGGTGGCGATGCGGCGCCGTACCATATCTGCGGCAGGCGCGTGGCGAGACTCATGCGCTGTTCGGTGCGCCGCTCGCAGGCAGCGGTGATTTCTCGGGCTCGTGAAACTGCAGTCGATGCAAAGCCGCGTATTGCCCACCGCGCGCAATCAGCTGCGCGTGCGTGCCGCGTTCGACGATCTGGCCCGCCTCGAGCACGGCGATCTGGTCGGCGTGCTCGATCGTCGACAAGCGATGTGCGATTACCAGCACGGTGCGCGCACGCATGAGTTGTTTCAGTGCGTCCTGGATCAGGCGCTCGGATTCTGTATCGAGCGCCGAAGTCGCCTCGTCCATGATCAGAATCGGCGCGTTCTTGAGGATCGCGCGCGCGATCGCGATGCGCTGGCGCTGCCCGCCCGACAGCCGCGCGCCGCCCTCGCCGACCGGACTGTCGAGCCCCTGCGGCAGACGCTCGATGAATTCCATCGCGTTCGCCGCACGCGCGGCAGCTTCGATCGCCTCGCGCGATGCGCCGGCGAGTGCACCGTAAGCGATATTGTGCGCGACGGTGTCGTTGAACAGCACGACGTTCTGTCCGACCCAGGCAATTTGCGAGCGCAGCGAGACCAGACCGTAGTCGCGCAACGCGACACCATCGAGGCGGATCTCGCCGCTGCCGGGCTCGTAAAAGCGCGGCACCAGACTCACCAGACTGGTCTTGCCGCTGCCCGAACGCCCGACCAGCGCCGTGACCTCGCCGGGTTTGCAGTGCAGGCTCACACGATCGAGCGCGGGAGCATCCTGCCCCGCATAGGCGAAAGACACATCGACGAATTCGATATCCCCGCGGCAATGCTCCGCGTTGCGCGTGCCGCCGTCCGTTTCGCTCGGCGCATCGAGCAAGGCAAACAGATCCTGCGCCGCGACGACGCCACGATTGAGGCTCGACTGCACCGTCGTCAGCTGCTTGAGCGAGGTCAGCATCACCATCATGCCGGTGATGACGGCCATGAACGAGCCGGCATTGATGTGGTGGATGATGCCGGGCCGCGTGGCGATGAGGATGACTGCCGCGAGCGAACAGGCGGCGACGATCTGCACGAGCGAAGTCGACAGCGCATTGGTCGACGACACCTTGAGGTTGAGGCGCCGGTTCTCGTCGGTCACCTTCGCGAAACGCGACCGCTCGTACTCTTGCCCGCCGTAAATCTTCACCTCGCGCTGGCCGTTGACGACTTCGTCGATCGTCCCGGTGACCTCGCCCATCGACTGCTGGATGCGCGGACCGATGCGCCGGTAGCGTTTGCCGACGAGGTAGACGATCGCAGCGATCAGCGGCGCAAGCACGAACAGGGCCGCGGTGAGCCGCGCGCTCTTGTACAGCATCACGGACGTCAGCCCGATCACCGTCAGCGTGTGCAGCACGAGCGTCTTGAGCGAATCGGTGCAGGCGCCGGCGACCTGCTCGACTGTGAAGGTCAGGCGCGAAATCATTTGCCCCGAGGATTCCTCGGCGTAGTACGAAGCCGGCAGCTGCAGGTAGCGTGCGAAGACCTCGTTGCGCAGACGGTGCACGACGCCGCGCGCGACGCGTGCCATGCCAAAGTCCGTGAGGTAGGTCGCGCCGCCGCGCAGCACGAACAGGCCGACGATCACGATCGGCATCCAGAAAATCCAGAACGCGTCGTGCTGGATAAAGATGTCGTTGAGCATCGGCTCGATGAAATTGATGAACGCAGCGCCGCAAGCCGCATCGAGCGCCATCCCCACGAACGCGAGCGCCACCGTCCAGCGCAGCGGCGTGAGATAGCCGAGCAGACGGCGATAGGTACTGACGAACGAAGCCTGCGATGCGGCGCTCACTTCGGCGCCGGCCCTTTCTCGCTCTTGGCGCGCGTCGTCGCGATCGACAGATGCGTGAAGCCGAGTTGGCCGAGCGCGTCCATTGCGGTGACTACGGCCTGATGCGGCGTCATCGCATCGGCGCGCAGCACGACCGGACGCTCGCGGTCGGTGCCGGCGACGCGCGTGATCGCGTCCTTGAGCGTGTCGACCGCGGGATTGAGCACCTCGTTGTTGTCGACGTAGTAATGGCTCTCCGCGTCGATCAGCACGATCAGCGCCTGGCGCTGCACGTCGCTGGCGCTCTCCGATGCCTCCGGCAGCGACACTTTCATCGCCGAATGCTGCACGAAGGTCGTCGTCATGACGAAGAACATGAGCAGGGTCAACATCACGTCGATCAGCGAAATGACGTTGATCTCGAAATCGTCCTGGCGCGCAGAGCCGAGACGCATGTCAGACCTTCGGCAGGTCGCCGGCGCGCGTGCGATCGGGGCGCGGCGCCACAGGCGGATCGGTATTGCGCGTGCGCTCCGCACGCGCAGGATCGGTGGTGCGCGTGCGCGCGAGGCGCTGGTCGGACGGCGCCGGCTCGGCGTAGGCGGTCAGCTCGTCCATGAGCAGGATCACCTGCTGCTCCATGTCGACGACATAGTCCTGCACCAGTCCGCGGAAATAGCGATGGAAGAAATACGCCGGAATCGCCACGCACAGACCGGTAGCGGTGCATACCAGCGCCTGACCGATGCCGCCGGCCATCTTGAGCGGGTCGCCCACGCCCGAGACCATCACGGCAAAGAACATTTCGATCAAGCCGAATACGGTGCCGAGCAGACCGAGCAGCGGCGAGATCAACGCGATCGTGCCGAGCGTGTTGAGGAAACGCTCGAGCCGGTGCACGACATGGCGGCCGGTGTCTTCGACGCGCTCCTTCATGATCTCGCGCGAACGATGCCGCACGCTCAATGCGGCGCCGAGGATTTCGCCGAGCGGCGAGTTGCTGCGCAGGGTCTGGATATGATCGGGATCGAGCTGGCGCGTGCGCGCCCATTCGCGTACTTCGGCGCCGAGCTTCGGCGGAATCACCGTTGCGCGACGCAACGACCAGAATCGCTCGAGGATGATCGCGATCGCGACCGCCGAGCAGATCAGGATCGGCAGCATCGCCCAGCCGCCAGCTAGCAGAATCTCAAGCACGCACCCGTCTCCGTTCGAATAACCCGGAAATCATATCAGCGATGACTCGAACATGGCCGGACCTGCTTCAAAATCGTAGCGAGCGAAGGCCCGATCTTGGATAGGATCGGGCCGAGCGCAGTAGATTTTGAGGCAGGTCCTAC
>CAZDWH010000034.1:0-19455 GCA_964509025.1 uncultured Rhodanobacteraceae bacterium | reverse complement strand
GTGCGATGCACGACGCCCTTCGGCACGACGAAGCCTTCGCGCGGCTGCAGATCGATCGAACGATCTTCGAGGTCGATGATGAAATGCCCGTCGAGCACGAAGAAGAACTCGTCGTCATGGTCGTGCTTGTGCCAGTGGTACTCGCCCTGCATCACGCCGAGGCGCACGACCGAGTCGTTCACCTTGCACAGCGTCTGGTTGTACCACTGATCCGTCACCGACTTGATCAGTCCCGGCACATCGACGAGGCTCAGCGCGGGGAACTTGATGTCGAGATGGGTCGCGTAGGGAAAATTCGCTGGATCGCTCATGCCGGTTCTTCGCTTTGGGAGTGCTGCAGCGCGCGAAACGCCGCAGCATTGGCTTATTCCACACCCTTGTCTTTCGCGAACGCGCCGGGCGCCGAGCCGAAGTCGCCTTCGGCCTGCGCGGCCATGTAGATCCACGCCGCATAGACGGCCACGTTCTGTGCGAAATCTTTCGGATCGACCTTGTCGAACGTGTCGTTCGGCGTGTGGTGCCAGTCGAAGTAGTGAGTCGCGTCCTGATGCAGCGACAGCGCGGCCATGCCTTTCTCGTGGATCGCGGAAAGATCCGGTCCGCCGCCGGCCGGCGCTTTTGCGTCGTACTCGATGCCGAGCGGCTGCAGCACCGCGGCGATCTGCTCGACCGCACCGCGCGCTTCGGGCTTCACGCTTGCGCTGATGCGCCACACCTTGCCGACGCCCGCGTCCGATTCGCTGCCGAGCACGTGCTGGGCCACGTCTTTTGCGTGTTTTTCGGCATAGGCTTTGCCGCCGTAGAGGCCGGCTTCTTCGTTCGCGAACGCGATCACGCGGATTGTGCGGTCGGGCCGCTGCTTCAGCTGCGCGACGAGATGTGCCGCGCCAGTCGCAATCGCGACGCCCGCGCCATCGTCGATCGCACCGGTGCCGAGATCCCACGAATCGAGATGCCCGCCGAGCGCAACAACTTCGTTCGGATGCTTGCGCCCGGTGATTTCGCCGATGACATTGGCGCCGGTGTAGTCGCCTTCGAAACCGACATCGAGATCGAGCTTCACCGTCACCGGTTTGCCGTAGCCGAGTTCGCGCTCGAGCATGTCCGCGTCGATATTCGACAACGCCGCGGCGGGGATGCCGTTCGCCTTCGCGTCGGCGAAGCGCGTTACGCCGGTGTGCGGCGCGCGCTCGTGCGCGTCGGTGCCGGCCGAGCGCAGCAGGAATGCCGCCGCACCCTTGGCCGCCGCTGTGGGCGGACCATCGACGCGGATGCCCGACGCCGTGCCGTAGTCGTGACCATCTCGCGCCTGCTGCATGCGGAAGCCGATGTATACAATTTTACCTTTGACCTTGTCCGCATCGATCGCCTTGAGCGCGGCGAGATTGTCGACGCGCACGACTTCTGCAGTCAGCCCGCCCGCAGGCGTGCCGAAGGAGTGACCGAGCGCGGTCAACACGAGGCGTTGCGGGAACGGCGAGACGATCTCGCCCGACTCGTGCCGGCGTACCCATTTCGGATACGTCACCGGTTCCGACCAGACCTTGTCGAAGCCGAGCGCCTTGAATTTCGCCGCGACCCATTCGCGCGCGCGCGCGTCGTTGTCGCTCGCGGCGAGGCGCGGACCGATCTCGGTGGTCAGGCCTTCGAGAAACTTGTAGGCGGTGTCGTCGTTGAGCGCCTGGTCGCGCAATTGCTCGGCGGCTTTCACCGCGGCGGCTGGAATCTTCGTGCTGCCCGCCGCGCCGGCGAGCGATGCGGTCGAGACGCACAAAGCGGCTGCAGCCGCGACAAGTATCGGTTTCAAGTGAACCTCCGGATGATGACGATGCGATGCGTGCACGATGCGCGCGCCCTGCTGCGAATTGGATGCCCAAACACCGGGATCATACAGGGCCAATCGACAGGACGACCGCGAGGCCACTCGTGTCGCGGCGCGGACCGCGGGTGAGCCTGCCGGTTAAGGAATGTGAAACAGTTCACATATATGATGCGCGCTGCCTTTCACTTGCGCCGTGAGCTATCGCGCCGATCCGCGCAGCGCAGGAACGTAGGCTTCAACGGTGGTTTCGCCTCCCGCAGGATTTAGCGCGGCGGCGAACACGACCATCCATCCATCAGCAAAGGAGTACATCATGCATCGTTCCCCCCGCTATTCGCTGCTCGCAGCGATGGTTCTCACTGGCGTCGCCGCGATCGGCCATGCTGCCGCGCCGCAGAATGAACCGCAGGGTTCGGCCGATATCCCGCATTCCGCACCGATCGCCGCTGCGCGCTTCGCCGTGCAGGGCGGGACGTCGGGCACGATCGCCAGCGCCGGCGTCACCGATGCCGACGTCGGCGACAGCGATTCGTTCGGGCGCAGCCTGCAGTGGCTCGGCGTTGCCGACATGAGCGTGGCACTCGACAGCGATTGCAGCGGCGTGACCCCGCCCGCCGCCTGCCAGGTACTCGCACCCGCGCCGGCGCTGACGAGCTTCAATTTCACTGACCTCGGCCATATCAGCCTGCCCGCGAAGGCGACCAATTCGCTGCTGTGCTACTGGCTGTCGCCGGTGCTCACGGTCAATTACAGCAATCCGACCGCGTCTGCAGTGGTGGCACGGCTCAATATCAATCCGACGCTCACGGTCGAAAATCCTGTGCTCGCGACGCCGGGCCTGATCGATCCGACCACTGGCGCGCCGTTCAACGGATCGCTGCTCACCGGCATGACCTCGTCGCAGCACTTCCAGATACCGCTGCCTGCGGGCCTCAGCATCAGCGAGCGCAAGCGTGACTCCGCAGTGTGCATTGCCGGCTTCATCAACCACAAGGCGCTGACGGACACTTACGGCCTTACCAATGCGCAGGCCAATGATTTCTTCAAGAAGCCGACGACGGTGCGCCTGAATCTCTCGGGCAGCGCACAGTACGTGAACAGCGCGAATCTGTATTTCGGGTTCCGCATCATCGGCGATTGATCGATTGGCGTTGAAACCAGCGTGATGAAGAAGGGGCGCAGCGCGCCCCTTCTTCACGACTACGTGGCGATCAGCGTGCCCTGGTGATAGACGATTTGCCAATCCGGATTGGCGTAACGCCAGATCGTCGCACGCCGACTCAGGCGGCCGGCCTGATCGAGCTGATAGGTCGCGAGGTAAAGGTTCGGTGCAATTTCCTGGCCGGCGAAATCCGTAACGGAAAAATTTTCCACGACTGGCTCGGTGTGCCGCGCTTGCAGCGCGTCGAGCACCAAGGTCTTTGAATACTTGCGGCCCGATGCGCCGACTTCCCAGAATTCCGGCGCCAGCATCGACTCGAAATCCGCGCGCGTGGTGCCGAACTCGGGGCGATGAAAAATCGGCTCGCGCGCGGTGAGTGCGGCGGCCGCTTGCTCGATCGTCAGGCTCGAATCCATGAACTCAGCTGTGCCGCGCGGACGCCCACAGTGCGAGCGCGAGGCAACCGATCAGCACGCCCGCAAATACGATCGGCACGATGAAAAAATGGCGCCACAGGACCACGCCGTTGGCGATGTTCGCCGCGAGCAGCACGATCACGAACGACCGCACGGCGGCCGCCTGGGTTTTGGCGAGCGCGGCCAGCAACCACAGAAACGCTGCCTGCGCGAACATGTAGATGCTGAGGCCGACGCCGAAGCCGAAGTAGAAATCCCAGTAAGAGCGATGCGCGCCGACGACATCGAAGCTCACCGATTTCATGGCCGCAACGACCGATGCGGCGCTGGGCTCTTCGGTTGGCGTCCACGGCGCACCGGCGCTGTGCCCGAGGGCGAAGAGCAAGGCGATCAGCGCGGCAATGCGCAGCAATAGTGTCGTGTTCATGATTCGCTCCTGAAGTCGACGAGCAGCTTAGCGCAGTGCGCGAAGCGAGATGGAGTCAATTGCTGAACCGCTGGTGGCCAAGTGGCGCGTACTATTCAATCGCCTCGATCCCGCGTTGCCTCAGGTCTTCGAGGTGCTCGTGCATTTGCTTGAGCCGGTCGGGTGAGTGACCCTGCCAATCCGCGACCTCGCCGACGACGCGGAATGGATCGCGCGAACGGTATGACCTGGTCGGATTCCCGGGAAATTTCCGGTCCGTCAGGTTTGGATCGTCTTCAATGAATCCGGTCGGTTCGACGATGTAGATCCGGCCAGGCCCGCTGCCAACGGCGAGCTCGGCGCCCCAGATGGCCGCATCGAGAGTGGCACTCAAATACACGAAGAGCGCCAGTTTCCTCTTGCCAAAGTTGGAGGCATAGCCCGGTTCGATCAGGTCGCCCGGCTGCAGATTGGCCTTGGTGCCGTGGTAGTACGTTTGCGCATCAGTCATCGCTTCGCTCCGGTTCCTGTCAGCTCGACAGGCCGGCGATGCTGCACCGCGCGCAGGGCCTTGCCGCAAGCCCCCCGTCGTTGTATAAATTGATTGTGGGGAGGTGCGCGGGCGCCTCCCTTTTTTATTGGCTGTTCCGGCGCACAGAAATGCGCTTTCCGGCGCCATGCGAAGTTGGTCGAGAGCGCAGCAAAAAGTGTCAGTGAAAAGTGACGAAGAGATTAAATGAACCTAGTTTCTCTTTTCCGCTGACGCCAACGGGTGGCTACTCTGACAGAAGAGTGAAGCGAATTTGTAGCTGACCAACGGTATGCGTTGGTGCGCCAAACCGCCATGTGCGTGCGGCATGCTCCGCAGCTCGAATAGCTCGTTGGCCGGCAGTGCTGCAGATCGTCGTAACGCGCACGGCCTTGCCGAGTTCGCCTACTTCAATCTCAAGGACGACGACACCCCCGACTTCTTTGTCTGTCGGGTCGTCAATAGGGTAGTTCACTGGAACGGGGCGGCGAACTACCGGCAGCTGTGGCTCGCGAGCGACGCACGCGGCACCCTCTGCGCCTGGGCTACCAAGTGACGCAGCCAACAAAATGAGTGATGCGATCAAATCAGTGCCTAACGCTTGTGCATGCGGGTGCCGCGGCGATGAGCAGCATGTTATCGCAGCCACACCGCAGCGGTCCGCTTGAGCGAGTAGTTAGGTGCGAGGCGATTCTTCAGCAAGAGAGCCCCAGCTCGGGAGTTTGTACTTGCGCCTCCCATACGCGTAGTAGATCGCCATGGACAAGCCGAAGAGGCCGCCCGCTACTACTGAAGCGATAACTGCCCCACTTAGCGGCATGCCTTGCTTGGACCAGATGAAGAACCACATCACAAGGCCCCACAACACACCGAACCAAGTGCCAAGCGCCGCAGCTGTTGGCCAAAACCGTGCAAAGTGCGGTGGCGGAACTTTGAGGCCCATCGCCCATGCAGCTTTCAACGCGGGAGGCGCATAGTTGCTCTGCCACATACCGGTTTTCGCGAGAATCGCTAGTGCTTGATCCCGTTGATTCTCAAAAGACATGGCTTGTACCTAACGCTTGAGGTCAGTGGCCGCTGCCACAGTGAGCGTCAGGTTACCGTGCGGCGTCGAAGCGGTCCACTTGCCCAATAGTTAGGCGCCGCTTGCAACCACGAATTAGCGGCGCGAAAAGAGAATCAGCGCGAATTTGGCGATGAAATACATTGCGAGGCCAGTCGCCCAGGCACCGATATAGGTGTGTGGTGCAATTACCCAAGCAGCAGCGAGTAGCAGAAAGAACATGGCCCAGTTGGCAGGATGGCCGAAAACACGGCCATGGCCTATACATCGGAGGCGTGCAACTCCAATCGCTGCGCCAGCAAACATTCCTGCGACTGCGAATGCCCACGGAATCGGTCGCGTCTCGGCGAGGGCGGTAACCAACACCACGAACCATAGCGCTATGTACCACAGTATGCGGACGATCATGGGATCGGATGATGGCGCCTAACGCTTGCGCTATGCGGCCGCTGCCGCGAGGACTAACAGTTTACCGCGACCCATCGCAACGTTCCGCTTGAGCGAATAGTTAGAGGGTGCCCACACGGAGGCAACGAATACAAAACCTAATGTTGAGCAGCGCCGGGACAAAAAACAGGGCTACTTGTGCGGCCTTTGCGGTACTCCCTATGGTCCCAGTGTTAAGCGCCACTGCGGCGATGAGAGCCAGGACGAGGAGCGCGTTCGTGACTATTGCGGACCACACGATGTAGGTCTTGCGGAAAAAGGCTGCCGCAATAGCGCAAAGGTTGGGCGAACACAGCACCAGAACAAATACCACTGACGTAGCGATCGTTCTAGCGACTTCGCCGCGCGACAGAGCTAGCCTGCCAGCATTGAAGCTTCCGGCGACAACAATCATCGCTACAATTGGAAGCGCATTGAGGATCGCAATCGATAGCGGCAGCGTTGGCATAAGCCCATGCGCCACAGGAGCGCGCGGTGGGTGATACGGATCATCCAACACAGTGCCCTCTAACGTCTGAGATAAGTGGCCGCTGCCACAGTGAGTGTCAGGTTACCGCGGACTTACCGCGGCGGTCCACCTGACCGAATAGTTAGGCGGCACCTCAGCATTCGATAATCGGTGTAATGATGAGGCCCCAGCCTTTGGCGCGCATGCAAGACCGAATTTGTTGCTGCGCCATGCTGTCGGATACGAACCACGAGTGCGAACGTTCGAGTTGCGCGATGCATTCTCGGAGAGGAGTCTCAGCATCCTGATCTTTACATGGGGCCAGACTGGGCTCCATCTTGTCAGGTGCCCAGCATGTCGCTTCACAAGGCGAAGTTCTCAAGTTCTTCGCGGCGCGCGCATAGGTTGTGGAGAGAGCACACCCTGACATGCAAGCGGCGAGAATGGTGATGAGGATTGTGTGCCGCATAACGTTTGCGCTATGCGGTCGCTGCCGCGATGCCTATCAGCTTACCGCAACCACTCCGCAGCGGTCCGCTTGAGCGAATAGTTAGGCGGCGAAGCGAGGACGACAGACTGGTGAGCCTAGTCTCAGCTCCTGAGCGCGAGTCGGAGGAGGCCGACGAATGTGAAGGTAAGGCCTACTACACCGCTCAGCCCCAGACCGAGAGCGATGGAACGGTGGCGTGCGCGAAGAGAGATGACAATAGGAAGGAGATAGAGCCATTGCCAGACGCCGAAGGTAATGACGAACATGTCGCCAGTGCGCTCCGGCCATGGGCCGTTGGGAGCGATACCGCTGACGACCGTCAGCACAAGGCCTGCCCCGAGCCCGACGGCGTGAAGGGGAATGCTCAGGCCGCATCCAAGAAGAACGCCGCCTAGGCGAGCTAGCAGGGTGTTACGGGCCATTCTGAACAAAGGAGGCAGGAGTGGTCGTGCATGGTCCGCCGCCTAACGCTTGCGCTATGCGGCCGCTACCGCGATGAGTGTCAGGATACCGCAACCCATCGCAGCGGTCCGCTTGAGCGAGTAGTTAGCCCCGGGCCAAGACTACTTGGACAGGCATGCTCTCAACCTGTCCGCGAGGATTGATACCTCTGTTTGTTCCCCAAGATCGTGTATCGAGCCGGTATATGCAGTTGCCCCCACTACCGTCACGACTCCGCGGTTGGCGGCGGTTGCGCCAAGACAACCCTTCCCGCGTTGAAGAAACAACAGGACCTGCTTTCCTACCCAACCTGAGAGGCGCCTCGATTCAATGTTAGACGTGTCGGTGCACACTGCTTCGCCGACAGTTCCTTTGAAATCTTGCCGTGCGTTTAACTGGCAACGTTCATCGTCTCGGTGCGTTTCGCACTTGGCAACAGTAGCGAGCGTTATAACGTCGGACTGCGCGGCTATATCACAGAGATCGATGTACGGCACCTTGCCGCTGCAAAGTGTTGGAATCGACATTGCAAGAACTGCAATCTTCGTCTTCATCCGCCTGGGCTAACGCTTGCTATGCGGCCGCTGCCGCGATGCGCACTATGTTACCGCAGCTACTCCGCAGCGGTCCGCTTGAGCGGATAGTTAGGCCTGCAACGCATGTTTTGAAGCATATCTGTTTACGGCCTTAATGTAGGAAGCGCTTTCTTCACCGAGCCCGTCAAGGAACTGATCAGTTGCGTCCAACAGTTGACCGAGCAGCTTGTCACCTTCAGGAATTGGAGGTTTGGCCCAAACGGGCTCGACAATAGTTTGGCGCTGCGCCCTGTCTCTCGGATATGGACCATGAGCGATTAGCGACATGGCGTGGCTTAGAGCCTGTGCGGCGTCGGAGAGGCCCAAATCGCGAAACGCCTCTAGGGCTTCTGGCGCTAAAACGCCAGTGGAATTCCAGAAGAACTGAGGGAAAGCGCCATTTTCGACTTCAGAGACGACCCAGTGCGCGGCAAACAAAGTCCTTGCGGCGCGGCTAGCAGCGTTGAAGGTTGATAGGAAAACTTCCGGACCTTCGTGAATTTCGATCTTGCCCCAGACGGACAGCATGAGCCTGTCGTGATCGTCATTCGTTTCGAAGTCATCCTCGACGCTCATTGCAGGCCTAACGCTTACGGTAAGTGGCCGCTGCCACAGTGAGTGTCAGATTATCGTGGCGCGTCGCAGCGGTCCACTTGACCGAATAGTTAGGCCCTAGCGGCTAAGAGCATAAAGATAATGCTGAACGAGATGGGCGCTTTCTGCGCTTAGCCTGTTATTCACTTATGAAATCGTCCGGGTGGTTCTGCCGAACCGCCGTATTGTTGTGGACTTTCACCTCATCACATTGCCCCCGCACAAAGATGCCGCCGCCTCTCCCATAAGCCATTCCGTTGCCCGTTACTACACTTCCACCGACCTGCGCCGAGGAGTCTTTGAAGTAGATTCCTGCCCCCTCACTTTTCACGCTGTACAACGCATTCTCCGTGACTCGGCTTCGCCACATTCGTACCTGACTGCCTTCACAATAAAGGCCTCCCCCTCTCGCTTCCTCGGCACCATAGACGACATTCGCTTGAATTGAGCTGCCGGCAATCTCAACCTTGCAATCGACCAGATGGAGTCCGCCTCCATGAGCACTTCTCATGGAACCTTGCACACTGTTGCCAACGATCATTGATTTCTGGACACGAACTGAGGACCGAACGCACATCATCCCCGCGCCCCCTACTTCGGCGTCATCATCGGCCACCCGATTTCCCGCGAGGACGCATTCTTGGAGAGCCACGGATGATTCGAAGGCAGAAATCGCCCGCGCACGACCATTCGAGCGAATCTCAATTCCGCTAAGATAAACCGAAGCGTTCTCGAGGCGGACGACTGCGTCTGCGGTTGCACCGACAATCGTGACTCCGCGTCGGCCAAAGCGAGCTGTGGTGATCACCACGCCAGGAGTTCCGACGAGATGCAGATCTTCGCTGTAAATGCCGGGGCTCACCATGATGGTCGAGGGCCGAACGATAGCGCCGATGGCTTCCCGGATAGAGGGGAATTGCGATGGCACTAGAAAGATGTCAGGCACAGGGCCAGTCGACATTTTGTTGCCTCGTGAAATGAATGGGCGCGCCTAACGCTTGCGCTATGCGGCCGCTGCCGCGTGGACTAACAGCTTACCGCAATGACTCCGCAGCGGTCCGCCTGAGCGAATAGTTAGGCGCCACTGGCACCTTGCGCCTTGAGCTGCGAGTAGCAGTCATTCCACCATGCGACGAGCTGGCCGTGCTGCTCATGTGAGACCCAATGGATGTTGGACGTCTCTGTTGGACTGCCGCCAAACACCAGCGGCTTTACGTACCACTTGATTTGACCAATGAAGCGAGCGTCTTCGGAAAGTGCGCTCGGCTCAGGGAGACAGGCGCGCGACAAGTGTTCCGGGACAAGTGGGACGCAGGGAATTGTGAAGACCTCGCCCGTAGCATTTTTGACAAGGAGATCGTCCCATCCTCTGAGCCCTAGGATCTCGTAACCAGGCAGCCAACGCGCGATGGAGTAGCGCGTCGAGGCAACTGAAACTTCGCTCGTTTCAAAAAGTATGTAGTGTTCGTCCTTGAGCCAGCCTTCGACCATTGGTGCCTAACGCTTACGCTATGCGGCCGCTGCCGCGAGGAATAACAGCTTACCGCAACGACACCGCAGCGGTCCGCTTGAGCGAATAGTTAGGCGCCATGAAGCCGAACCGACCAAGCGCTGCCCACGAGTACGGACTGCAATGCAAACCCAACTGCGAGCAGCATCATGTCAGCCGCCGCGTGTGGGCCGGCACCAACAGCGAACCAGCAAAACAGCGGGCCCAATAGCAGAGCAGCAAGCAACCGGCCAGCGCCCGCAAGTGGATGAGCCCGCCCTTGCACAACACGCACGATAAGATGGAGCGCTAGGCAAATAGGAATTGCAGCCAACGTGAAGACGCCAAATCGTAGGGAGAGAACATCAGAGCCGAAGGCCCTTGCATGAACCGCGGTCAGGGAGATGAGTAGGTACAGCTCGAGAGCTGCCGCAAGAACTAGAAATAGTAGCCGAATGATTCCAGGCACGATCCGAATGGCGCCTAATGTTTGAGGTAAGCGGCTGCCGCCGCGAGGAGCTACATGCTACCGCGACCAACCCGCGGCAGTCCGCTTGAGTGAATAGTTAGGGCGCGCTACGCAAGCCGAAAGAAGATAGTGGCCACAACCCAGAACGAGAGAAACACGACGGGAAACGCGGCGCAAGCAAACCAAAACCATGAGGCCGGAAAGCCCTGTTTGCGAAGCCCGCGCAGTTGCCATGCCCTGACAGAAAGAAAAGGCACGCCGAACAGAAGCGCGGCAAAGTTACCGAGAGATGCGGCCCCTGACCAGTTGCCAATGAGGGCGTGCAAGATTGTAACTGCCAAGACCGCAAAGCTGGCGAACAGCACGACGAACGTAAACATGACCCTTACTTGAGAAACTTGTAGACGACAGGTGAGACGACAACCATGACAACAAACAAGATTGAACGATGCTCAAATACGGTGTCAGCTACTAGCGTGCCAAAAAACGGCAAGGAGACAACAAGGGCCAGCAAGAAGATTGCTATGGCGGCAGCGTAAGAAGCAAAAAGCCACTTCACATACCAAAGAGCATTGCGTTTGGCAGGCTTAGCTTTGACAAGCTGCGAATTCATACCAAAGCGCCCTAACGCTTGCGCTATGCGGCCGCTGCCGCGTGGACTAACAGTTTACCGCGACACATCGCAGCGGTCCGCTTGAGCGAATAGTTAGGCGGCGACTGCGTAGCCGCGTAAGACGCCATTGTTGCAAAGACGCTCAAGGAACTGCTGGTCGAGCGGCTCATAGGCTACGACGCAGTCCTTATGAAAATTGTCATAGGCACCAAAGACCAGGCGGCCGTTATGTTCTATTTGAGCGTGAATGAGTGAACCATCGTCTCCGAAAATGCCTGGACCAGATAGTAGCTCTTTCAACGTTGCAACTAGTGCTGTGGTTACGGGAACAACCACGAAGTCCAAACGCGGTGAAAGTGTGTTGCGACGTAGGCTGGACGTCTCTTCACTAGATGCATCTGCTCTCTCGAGGAGTCCAAAGTTTTTCAGATCGCCTTCGAGCGACAAATATGCGCCTTGCGGAAATGCCTCAAGTACTGCCCACAGCAGTGCAGGTTTATTTCTAGGTTCGAGCCACCAGTGCATGATGCTTCGTGAGCTGCCTAACGCTTGCGCTATGCGGCCGCTGCCGCGATGCACAGCATGTTAGCGCAACCACTCCTCAGCGGTCCGCTTGAGCGAATAGTTAGGGCGCGGATTGGGTCAAACCCCAAGACTGACAGTCGCCGCCGAAAGGCGACATGGCGCTGGTTGTGTTGCGTTGAATGGAAGTGATGAGCTCGTACGAAACGAGGCCATGAATTTGAAATTGCACAAAGCCAGCGTCGTTGTCGTCCGGCGGGAAGACATGAACTCGCCCGTACGTGGAGCGCAAGAGCGCCAAGGCACTCGGAGCAGGCGGCCAAGTGCGAAAATCAACATTGAAGTCGACGGCGTGAGGCTGCGAAAAATCGAAACCGTGACTTACAAGAGCCCGAAAGACGTCACCATCAGCGTCGTTGGGCCACGTTGAGTCCATTGCCTTCATGAGCGCCCTAACGCTTGAGTTAAGCGGCCGCTGCCGCAAGGACTAACAGTTTACCGCTACACATCGCAGCGGTCCGCTCGAACGAATAGTTAGCTGCCCGGGGCGCGTTAGAAAAATACGCTGCCGACATTAGCGCATACACCAAAGCGCTAGCACCAATAAGAATAGAGCTGCGTTGCCTACTAGCCCAGTTAGCGACTTACCGTATGTTCTCGGGCCGCCAGCCAAACCCAATACGAGCCCTACGGGAGATAGAAAAAGAATGCCCAAGGCTGCGAGGAGCAAAAGCGCAATACCGAGCGGAGGGTGGCCGCTGGGATCTACGACTTGGCCAACCAAGATTGCGAGTGTGATTCCAAGTAGCTGAAAGAGGAAGAGTGCAAAGGATACGAGACCATATTTCTTTGCGTTTGGAAGCATAGCAATCTCATTAGGGAAGCTAACGCTTACGCTATGCGGCCGCTGCCGCGAAGGACAACATGTTACCGCGATAACTCCGCAGCGGTCCGCTTGAGCGAATAGTTAGCTACCATGCGCAAGGTGCTGCTGAGCGAGCTGGATGTTGCGGGATGAAGCTTGCCAGATGGCATGGCCGCGAGGCACTTGTGAGTATGCGGTGACCGCCTCGGAGTAACGGCCTTGGTCGTACAGTGCGTTGCCGAGGTTAAAGGTAAGGGCCGGCACCTCTAGCTCTGTGGCGAGCGAGAGAGCTTGGCGGAAAGACGCTTCTGCGCGTTTGAATTTGCGAAGCTCTGACCAACAGTTGCCGATTGCGAGCAAGCACATTGAGTCTTGCGGATCGGCGTCGAAAGCCTCACGGAAGAAAGCTATGGCGTCGCGAAAGCGACCGGCGCGAAAATATTCGTCACCGCGCGAGTAGGCCACGACGTTGCGCCGATGATCGGCTTCCAAGTTCGCAGCGGCCTCTCTCATGGTAGCTAACTACTATTGGATTGATGAATGCAGTCTAGCTCGGCAGCCTAGCACGGCAAAGCGTCAATCTCGGCGCGCATAAACTTCAAGCAAATCATCGCTTGTCGATATTTGTGCAGCCTAATCGCGCAGCCTAATCATGAGGCGTTTGCCGTCGGACGCATTGCGCGACCGGCTCGGCATGCTTGCGTTCCAAAAGAAAAGCGCCGGCAGTGCCGGCGCTTTCGATGATCTCGTTCGACGATTGCGCGTGCTTATTTCTTCAGCGCATCGCGGATTTCGGTCAGCAGTTTTTCGGTCGCGGTCGGCTCCGGCGGCGGGGCGGGCGCGGCCTCCTGTTTCTTCATCATGCTGTTGGCGATCTTCACCACGACGAAGATCGCCGCGGCGACGATGAGGAACTGGATGATGGTGTTGAGAAACACGCCGATCTGGATCGCGACTTCGCCCTTGCCGTCGGCGCCGGCGGCCTTGAGGATCCATTTCCAGGCGGAGAAATCGACGCCGCCGATCAAGAGTCCGATCGGGGGCATGATGACGTTGTCGACGAGGGCGGTGACGATCTTGCCGAACGCCGCGCCGATGACGACGCCGACGGCCAGATCGAGCACATTGCCGCGCATGATGAAGGCTTTGAATTCGCTGGTTAAACTCATGAGTAACCTCTTCTAGTCAGGGAGTCTTCCGTGCCATGCCCCCGCTGGCGCGGATAATCTACACCAAGGCCTCGCCGCAGCGCGCCGCGCCGCAGCATCCGCGCGGTGGGTCAGATGATGCGCCCGGTCAACTCGGCGACGCCTTCGAGTCGCGCATACCAGGCATCGCCGCGTTGCAGCGCTGCCACGCCCGCGGGCGTGCCGGTGTAGATCAGATCACCGGATTTGAGCTCGAACAGCTTCGACAACTCGGCGATGATTTGCGGCACGGAAAAAATCATCTCGGCGATATCGCTCGCCTGACGCCGCGCGCCGTTCACTTCGAGCGACAACACCGCATGCTCGAGGTGGCCGATCTCGCTCGCGCGACGCAGCGCGGACAGCGGCGCGGAACGATCGAAGGCTTTCGCGACGTCCCAGGGATTGCCCTTCGCTTTCGCTGCGGCCTGCAAGTCGCGGCGTGTCAGGTCGAGGCCGACGCCGTAACCGAAGATGTGCGCGCGGGCCTCGTCTTCGGCGATGTTCGTGCCGCCCGAATGCAGCGCGACGACCATCTCGACTTCGTGGTGGAAATCGGCAGTCGCGGACGGATACGGAATCGACGCGCCATCGGCAACGATCGCATCGGCCGGCTTGCAGAAGAACATCGGCGTGCCGCGTTCGACCGTCATGCCCATTTCCTTCGCATGGTCGGCATAGTTGCGGCCGATGCAATAAATACGGTGCACGGGAAAGCGCGCCTCGGTACCGACGACGGCAGCGCTCGCAATGGGCGAGGCGGGGACAACGAATTCCACGTGAATCTCCTGTGCGGGGCGTGCAACGATTTTACGCGTGTGCGCGTCCCGCGTGGGGCACCGCTCGCGACTGACACCTGTCATGTCGATGTCGTGAGTAGTGACTCTGGATCGTCGTAAGGATATCGACCACTCTGTGTCACACTTCTGGATCGGGGTCAGAAAAGCACATGGGTACCATGGAAAAATCCGATTTGCTCAATGAGTTGCGCATCGACAGGCAGCATCGCGACGAGAGTGGCGGGGTGCCGCGTTGGGCCTGGGTGACCGGCGCCGCCATGCTGGGGCTGCTGCTTGCCGGCGCCGGTGGATGGTATGCACTCAGCGGTGCTAAGGCTGTCGAAGTCGAAGCGGCTACCGCGACTGCACCAAGCGCGGGTGGCGTCGATACCGCAGTGCTGCAGGCGACGGGTTACGTCACGGCGCGCCGTCTTGCCACGGTTTCGGCGCAGATCACCGGCACGGTCAGCGAAGTGCTGATCGAGGAAGGCGTGCACGTCGATGCGGGCCAGGTGCTCGCGCGACTCGACGACACCGCGCAAAAGGCGCAACTCGCACAGGCGCAGGCGGGATTGCACGCAACCGAAGCGAATCTCGGCCAGGCACAGGCGCAGCTCGCACAGGCGCGACGCGACTACGCGCGCGCGCAGGATCTTGCCGGCCGCAAGCTCGTGTCGGCACAGTCCGCGGAACAGGCGCACACGCAGGTCGATACGCTTGCCGCGCAGGTCGCCGCGCAGACCAAGCAGATCGATGTTGCGCAGGCGCAGGTGCGCGCGGCGCAGGTGCAGCTCGACTATTGCACGGTGCGCGCGCCGTTCGCCGGCGTGATCACCGCGCGCGCGGCGCAGGTCGGCGAAATCGTCTCGCCGCTGTCGGCTGGCGGCGGTTTCACGCGCACCGGTATCGGCACGATTGTCGACATGGATTCGCTCGAAATCGAAGTCGACGTGACCGAATCCTATATCAATCGTGTCGCGTCGAAACAGCCTGCGCAGGCCGTGCTCGATGCGTATCCGGACTGGAAGATTCCGGCGCATGTGATCGCGATCATTCCGACGGCCGACCGTGGCAAGGCGACGGTGAAGGTGCGCATCGCGATCGAGCAGAAAGATCCACGCGTCCTGCCAGACATGGGCGTGCGCGTGTCGTTTCTCGAGGAGGCGCAGAAGGCCAATGCGCCGCCGCCGAAGGGCGTGTTGGTGCCGGCGACGGCGATCGTGCAGCGCGACGGCAAGAGTGTCGTCTACGCGATCGACGGCGATCGTGCGCGCGCCAAGGGCGTAACGGCGGGACAGACGTACAGCGACTTGCGTCTGGTCGAGGGCATCGCTGCCGGTGCGCGCATCGTCAAACAGCCAACGGCAGAACTGGTCGATGGCGGCAGGATCGCTCTCGCCGAAAAGAAGTAAGTCTTCCGCTTCGTAGTAAATCCGGTTTCGCACCGCAACCTTGTCCGCGCACACGGCGCGGCTTCAACGAGGAGCAACAATGAGCAATTTGGTAGAAATTAGCAATGTGAGCAAAGTATACGAGCGCGGCAAGCAGCGCGTCGAAGTGCTGCACCACATCGATCTCGCGATCGCCAAGGGTGACTTCCTCGCGCTGATGGGACCGTCGGGCTCGGGCAAGACCACGCTGCTCAATCTGATCGGCGGCCTCGACTCGCCCACCGACGGCGGCATCACCGTCGGCGGACAGCGCATCGACAATCTCGGCCAGGGTGCGCTGGCCAAGTGGCGCGCGTCGAACGTCGGCTTCGTGTTCCAGTTCTACAACCTGATGCCGATGCTGTCGGCGCAGAAGAACGTCGAACTGCCGCTGCTGCTGACCAAACTCAGCGCCGCGCAACGCAAGAAGAACGCATCGATCGCGCTGCAGCTCGTCGGCCTTGCTGACCGCGCCTCGCACAAACCGACCGAACTGTCTGGCGGCCAGCAACAGCGCGTGTCGATCGCGCGTGCGATCGTGTCCGATCCGACCCTGCTGGTCTGCGACGAGCCGACCGGCGATCTCGATCGCCAGTCCGCCGAGGACGTACTTGGCCTGCTGCAGACGCTCAATCGCCAACACGGCAAGACCATCGTGATGGTCACGCACGATCCGAAGGCGGCCGAATACGCGAGCCACACGCTGCATCTCGACAAGGGCACGCTCGTCGAACAAGCCGCGCACGCCTAAGCGGAGACGACCATGAAATATCTCCATCTCATCTGGGCCGCACTGTTCCGGCGCAAGACGCGCACGATCCTGACGCTCGTGTCGATCATCGCGGCGTTCCTGCTATTCGGTCTGCTCGACGCCGTGCGCGTGTCGTTCGCCGAGGCGGGCAAGTCAGCGAACGGTGCTGAACGCCTGCAGACCGGCGCAAAGCTGTCGTTCATCCAACCGCTGCCGAAGGCGCTGCAGGCGCAGATCGCGCAGGTGCCCGGCGTCAAGGACGTCGCGCATGCGAACTGGTTCGGCGGTGCCTATCAGGATCCGCATAACCAGGTCTTCACCTTCGCGGTCAGCGACAACTATCTCGATATCTATCCGGAAGTGCAGGTCGATGCGGCCGAACGCAAGGCGTTCGACGACGACCTCAACGGCATCCTCGCCGGCGAGATCATCGTCAAGAAGTACGGCTGGAAGATCGGCGACAAGATTCCGCTGCAGTCGCAGATCTTTCCGAACAGGGAAGGCAACAAGAATTGGAGTTTCAACCTGCGCGGCGTGATGACGTCGAAGGACGCGAAGCAATTCCAGAGCCAGATGATCGTGCTGCACTGGAAGAACTTCGACGAGACGACGCCGTACAACCGCGGCAACGTCGGCTGGTATATCAGCCGTGTCAACGACGTGAACGACTCCGATCGCGTGGCCAAGGCGATCGATGCGCTGTCGGCGAATTCCGATCACGAGACCAAGACACAGACCGAAGCCGCAGCCACGGCCAACTGGATCAAGCAGATGGCGGACATCGGCCTCATCGTCAGCTCGATCATGGGCGCGGTGTTCTTCACACTGATTTTGCTGACGGGCAACACGATGATGCAGGCGGTACGTGAGCGCACATCGGAACTCGCGGTCCTCAAGACGATCGGTTTCTCGAGTGAGAGCGTGCTCGCGATGGTGCTGGCCGAATCGGTGATGCTGCTCGTGCTCGGGGGGCTGATCGGCCTCGCGCTCGTGAGCCTGATCGGTCTCGTGTTGCCGACCATGAGCGGCGGCATGATCACGCGCACGAGCGTTGGCGCAGGCAGCTGGGCGCTGGGCCTCGCGTTCGCAGTCGTCATCGGCATGCTCGTCGGCGCGCTGCCCGCGCTGCGTGCGATGCGCCTCAATATCGTCGACGCGCTCGCGGGTCGCTAAGGAGAACACCATGACTCGTCTTATCTTTGTTGTAGCCTTTTTCGTCGCGATCACGGCATTGACGACTTGGCTGGTACGGAAGCGGCCCGCTTGGCTGCGCGCGTGGATCAGGTTCGTCGTTCGCGTCGTTTCATTCATCGCGGTGGCGCTCGTCCTTGTCGGCGTGTTGATGTTCGTACCCGCGGTTGTCTTGCTGGCTCTGGCGGCTTTGCTGTTCTTGTGGATGGCATTCACACGCCAAGGTCAGCAGGCCGCTTCCGTCACGGCGGTCGGCGTCAGCACGCTGATGCAGCGACTCGGTTCGAGTGCCGTCATCGTCGTCGGCATCGCCGGCGTCGTCGCGGTGCTCGTGGCGCTGCTCGCGATGGCGAACGGCTACACCGAAACGCTACGCCGTACCGGCAGCGACGACACGGTCATCGTGATGCGCGGCGCCTCGGCTTCCGAAGTGTCTTCCGTGCTTTCGCATGACAACGCGGTGGTGATCGCGCAGGCCCCGGGCATCGCCAAGGACTCGCAAGGCCGGCCGATTGCCTCGCCCGAACTTGTCGCTGCGGCGAATCTGCCGATCAAGGGCGGCAACCCCGAAGAGGATTTCGGCAGCGTGCAGCTGCGCGGCATTGGCGAAGAGGCGTGGGAATTGCGCCCGAATGCGAAGATCATCGCCGGACGCAAGTTCACGCCGGGGCTGCGCGAGCTCGTAGCGGGCAAGGGAGCGCAGCGTCAGTTTGCGGGCATCGAAGTCGATCGCGAGATCAAGCTCGGCAATCAGCCTTGGAAAATCGTCGGCATTTTCGAGTCGAACGACGCGATGCAGTCCGAACTCTGGGGCGATGCGGACATCGTCGGCGCGACCTATCGCCCGAACGGCGCGAAGAGTTCGAGCTCGGTGTTCGTGCGCCTGACTTCGCCCGCCGCGTTCGACGGGTTCAAGGCCGCGCTCACGTCCGATCCGCGCCTGCAGGTCGACGTCGACACGACGATCAACTACTTCAGCAAACAGTCCGAAGGCACGTCGAAGGCGATCACCGCGATCGGCATCGTGGTCGGTACGATCATGGCGATCGGCGCGATATTCGGTGCACTCAATACGATGTTTGCCGCAGTGGCGACGCGTGCGCGCGAAATCGCGACGCTGCGCGCGATCGGCTTCCGCGGTCTGCCGGTGGTCGTCGCGATCATGCTTGAAACGATGCTGCTCGCGCTGATCGGCGGCGCGCTCGGCGGACTGCTTGCGTATCTGATCTTCAACGGCTACACCGCCTCGACGCTGGCCGCCGGTACAACCGGGCAGCTCACGTTCGAGTTCAAGGTCGCGCCGGCTCTCTTGTGGACCGGCATCAAGTGGGCGCTCGCGATCGGCTTTATCGGCGGCCTGTATCCTGCTTTGCGCGCCGCGCGCATGCCGGTGACGACGGCGTTGCGCGAACAGTAGTTCGCTTATGATGCGGCCCTTGCGCAACGCGAGGGCCGCTGTTGGATCAGACTACGCCACGACAACCGGAATCTTGCCTATTTTTGCCTGCCATTCGCGCGGGCCGGTCTCGTGCACCGAGGTGCCGTTCGAATCGACCGCGACCGTAACGGGCATGTCCTTCACCTCGAACTCGTAGATCGCTTCCATGCCGAGGTCCTCGAAGCCGACGACGCGCGCCGCGCGAATCGCCTTCGACACGCGATTGGCGGGGCCGCCGCCCGCCATACGGTACACCGACTTATGCTTCTTGAGACCGCGGCTAGCGGTGGGTCCGCGCTCGGGCTTACCGATCATGTCGGAGCGTCCG
>CAZDWH010000033.1:5193-19907 GCA_964509025.1 uncultured Rhodanobacteraceae bacterium | reverse complement strand
GAGGATTCCGAGCACCGCCGGCGCGCGAAATATCGAGCGCAGTAGATTTTGAGATGGGTTGCTCAGTCGCCGCTTGATCCGACCGCCGCGACGACGGCTTCATCCGCGTCGATGTTCGCCGGCAAGCGCTTCACCATGCCGCGGTAGCGGCGCCAGCCGACAAATCCGCACGCATAGAGGGTCGCGGACGCTGCCGCGAGGTGCAGCGCATCGACTGCGATCAGCGGCCCGATCACCCCCGCGAGCAGGGCGCTGAAAGCGAGCATCACGAACGCCTGCACCGACGAAGCGCTGCCGCGATAGCGCGGGAAGCGATCGAGCACGAGCAGATTGAGCGGCGGTGCAACGAGATTGACGCCGATCGCGCCGACACCGATTGGCAGCACGGCCCAGGGTACCCGTGTCGGCTGCACCAGCCAGGCGATCAGCACGTTCGCGAGCGCCGCGCCGAGCATGATCGTGTAGCCCACGCCGACCAGCACCCGCATCGGCACGCGGCCGGCGAGCCGTCCGGTCAGCAACGCGCCCGTGACGAGCCCCGAGATCGCAGGGACGAACAGCCACGGAAAATGATTCTGGTCGAGGTGCAGGATCGTCAGCACGAATGCCGGCGCGCAGACGATGTAGACGAAAAACCCGGCGGCATTGCAGGTCAGCGCAAACGCGAGCGCGCCGAACTGGCGGTCGCTGACGATGTGGCTGTAACTCTCGAACAGACTGTGCGGGCGAAATGAAATGCGCTGTTCGGGCGGATGCGTTTCCGGCAGCACGATCAGGCACAGGGCGATCAGCGCCGCGGTGAACGCCGCCAGTGCCCAGAACAGCATATGCCAGCCGACCATCCATGCCGGCAGCGCCGGCGCGTTCCAAGCCACGAGCCAGGCGCCGACCACGGGCGCGAGCGCGGGTGCGAGGCCGAAGATCAGGCTGATCTGCGCCATGAGTTTTTGCGCATGCGCACCTTCGAAACAGTCGCGCACGATGGCGCGGCCGACAATCAGTCCGACGCCGGCAGTTGTACCCTGCAGGGCGCGGAACACGAGCAACATCGGCATCGATTCGGCAAGCGCACAGCCGATAGTCGCGACGAGAAACACGCCGAGGCCGCCAAGTATCACCACGCGCCGCCCCCACGCATCGGAAAACGCACCGAGAAAGAGCGACAGCGCCGCATACGCAAACAGATACACGCTGATCGTCTGCTGCATCTGCAGCGCGTCCGCGCCGAAGCGCTGCGCGATCGCCGGGAAGGCCGGGAACATCGCATCGATGCAGAACGGCCCGAACATCGCGAGCGCGGCGAGCAACGCGGCCAGCGCGGTGCGATGACGAATCTGGGCGGCAGGCATCTTGTCGTTGTTGGGTGGGCCGGCGACAACGAGTGTCACGGCAGCGTCACACTATACGCCGAGTGCGCGCGCGCCGCTGTCTCGTGCTGGGCATCGGCTCGTGCGACAATCGACGGCGAAGCTCGGGCGACTTGAGATCGAAGGAAAACTGCAGCGTGGCGAACGGCGCATCATCGCAAATCCGCAACGGCGAACTGCTCGCCGCGGTCGATCTCGGCTCCAACAGTTTTCATCTCGTGGTTGCGCGTTACGAGCATGGCGAACTGCGCGTGATCGATCGCCTGCGCGACAGCGTGCGCCTCGCCGCCGGCCTGCGCCCCGACGGCAGTCTCGAAGAAAACCGCCGCGACAAGGCGCTCGCCTGTCTCGCGCGCTTCGGCCAGCGCTTGCGCGTGCTGCCGGGCGAGCGCGTGCGCGCAGTCGCGACCAACACCGTGCGCCGTCTCGCCGCGCCGGCGAAATTCCTCGCGCTCGCCGAAGACGCGCTCGGTCATCCAATCGAAATCGTCTCCGGCCGCGAAGAAGCGCGTCTGATCTATCTCGGCGTTGCGCACGGCATTCCCGAGTCGGCCGAACGCCGTCTCGTGATCGACATCGGCGGCGGCAGCACCGAATTCATCATCGGCCAGCGTTTCGACGCGCTCGAAAAAGAAAGCCTGCAGATGGGTTGCGTCGCGAGCACGCTGCGTTTCTTCGACGACGGCAAGATCACGGCCAAGCGCTGGCATCGTGCGCAGCAGGAAATCGCGGTCGAGCTGCAGCAGTTCGCTGCGGACTATCGCGCACAGGGCTGGGCCGAGACGATCGGCTCGTCAGGCACGGTCAAGGCGATCGGCGCAGTCGCGCAGGCCGCCGGCTGGTGCGAAACCGGCATCACGCGCACCGCGTTGTGGCGCATCCGCGATGCGATCATCGCCTGCGGCAGTCTCGACAAGCTGCGCCTGCCCGGCCTCGCCGAGGAACGCGTCGGCGTGTTTCCGGGTGGCGTGACGATTCTCGAAGCCTGCTTCACCGCGCTCGACATCAAGCAGATGCGTGTATGCGAAACGGCGATGCGCGAAGGCCTGCTGTACGACATGATCGGCCGCGCCGAGCATCGCGATCCGCGCACGACGAGCATCGACGCGTTGGCGCAGCGCTACGGCGTCGATCGCGCCCATGCGGAACGCGTCGAGGCGACCGCGCTCGCGCTGTTCGAGGCGATCGCGCCCGACTGGCAGCTCGGCGAGGAGGCGCGTGACTGGCTCATGTGGGCGACGCGCACGCACGAGATCGGCCTCGCGATCGCGCACAGCCAGCATCATCTGCACGGCGCCTACATCATCGAGAATTCCGACCTCGCCGGCTTCGCACGCCACGAGCAGCAAGCACTCGCGGCGGTCCTGCGCTCGCACCGGCGCAAACCCGACACGGCGATCATTACTGCGTTGCCCGAGCGCCTGCGTCGCCCGGTCGCGCGCGTCACCGCCCTGCTGCGCCTGGCCGTGCTGCTGCAGCGCGCGCGCGCGGCCGAGTCGCTGCCGACGATCGAGCTGAAAATCGACGACAAATCCGTGCAACTGCGCCTGCCGCAGGCCTGGCTCGAGGCGCACCCGCTCACGCGCACCGACCTGGAACAGGAGCGCGATTATTTGAAGCACCTCGACGTGAAATTGCAGGTCAAGGCGGACGAAAAACTGGCGGCATGAAGCCTGTTCACACCGATGCGGCAATCCGGCTATGATCGCCGCCAGCCGCCGCCACCTCATCCGGAGACGATCATGTTCAAGTACGCCACGCCCTTCCTGGCCCTGATCGCCGCGACCGCCTCGCTCGCGCTCGCCCAGCCCGTGTCGAAGCCGGCGGCGAAACCGGCCGAGCCGGCCAAGGCGGTGACAGCGCCCGCGCCTGCACTCGCCGTCGCGCAGCATGTCGTCATGCATACGAGCCAGGGCGATATCACGCTCGAACTGTATCCGGACAAGGCGCCGAAATCCGTCGACAATTTTCTGCAATACGTCAACAGCGGCTTCTACGCCGGCACGGTATTCCATCGCGTGATTCCGGGTTTCATGATCCAGGGCGGTGGCCTCACCAAGGAACTGCAGCAGAAGCGCACGCGCGCGCCGATCACCAACGAGGCCAACAACGGCCTGTTGAATTCCAAATACACCGTTTCGATGGCGCGCACTGGGGATCCGCACTCGGCCACGGCGCAGTTCTTCATCAATCTCGTCGACAATAAGCGCCTCGACTACACCGGCAACACCAACGGCCTCACCTGGGGCTACTGCGTGTTCGGCAAGGTGATCAAGGGCATGGACGTGGTCGACAAGATCGGCGCGGTGCCGACCGCTGCCTCGGGCCCGCTGCAATCGGATGTGCCGACGACGCCGATTACGATCGATAAGGTTGAGGTGGTGCAGTAACGGAGGACTTGA
The DNA here is from genome assembly GCA_964509025.1 of uncultured Rhodanobacteraceae bacterium. Taxonomy (GTDB): domain Bacteria; phylum Pseudomonadota; class Gammaproteobacteria; order Xanthomonadales; family Rhodanobacteraceae; genus Rudaea. The sequence continues at coordinate 16,138 of CAZDWH010000033.1, read as the reverse complement.
TGGCCCCGTCGCGCAGATTTATTGGCTCCCTTATTTTGAGCAGTGTAACGACGACGTTGCTCGCAAGCTGCGCCGTTGCACCCTCCCCTGCAGCCTCCCGGGTGCAAGAAGCTGACGCTCAAATGGTCGCCTCGTGCAAATACGTGGGAGAAGTACAGGGCTCTTCGGGCTGGGGCAATCTCGCCGCGTCTGCCGGTATGGAGAACGCAAAAAATGAAGCCAGGGAGAATGCGGCCCGGCTTGGCGCAACACACATTCTCTGGAACAACATTACCGGCGGGTATAGTCCGTTTGTGAGTGGCAAAGCTTATAGGTGCTAATTCGGTGCTTACCCAAGGGCAGCCGTGTCCGAATTGCTCGGGAAAAAAATGAGCACTCTATTTATTTCCGATTTGCACCTCGACCCCGGCGGCCCGCAGATCGTCGGCTGGTATACCCAGTTGCTCGCGGGCGCAGCGCGCGAAGCAAAAGCGCTGTACATCCTCGGCGACCTGTTCGAGAGCTGGATCGGCGACGACGACGATGCGCCCCTCGCCGCGCAGGTCGCGCAGGCGACGCGCGCATTGCGCGATGCCGGTGTGCCGGTGTACTTCATGCACGGCAATCGCGATTTCCTGCTCGGCGAAGACTACGCCGCGCACGCCGGCATGACCCTGCTCGCCGATCCGACGGTGATCGAGCTCGGCGGCGAACGCGTGCTCTTGATGCACGGCGATACGCTGTGCACCGACGACGTCGAATACCTGAAGTTCCGCGCGCTCGTGCGCGATCCGCGCTGGCAGCAGCAGTTCCTCGCCAAGCCACTGGCCGAGCGCCGCGCGTTTGCCGCGCAGGCGCGCGGCGAAAGCCGCAAACACACGTCCGCGATGAAGGCCGAGATCATGGACGTCAATCAGGACGCCGTCGCCGCCGCGCTACGCGCGCACGGCGTCACACGCATGATCCATGGCCACACGCACCGCCCCGCCACGCATCGTTTCGATCTGGACGGCCGGCCGACCGAACGCATCGTGCTCGGCGACTGGTACGAGCAGGACAGCGTGCTGCGCGTCGACTAAATCAAATGCCGCAGCAGCGGCAGATATTTCTCGGCCGATCCGGTATTCACGGCCACGACGCGCTCGCCGCATTTCACCAGTCCACGCTCGATCAGCTGCGGCAATGCGGCAAGGCAGGCCGCACCCTCGGGACCGATCCACCAGGGCTTATCGCGCCACAGGCGCGCAAACTCGCCTGTTGTCTCGTCCTCGCTGACAGCCACTGCCGCACCGCCGCTAGCGCGAATGATTTCGAGCACGCGGAAATGGCCGACGCCGCCCGGCACATTGAGTCCGACCGACAAGGTGCTGCCAGCAGCGACCACCGTCGTGTCGTCGGCGCCGGCCTCGAACGCGCGCACGAGCGGCGGTGTGACCTCGCTTTGCACACAGAGCATGCGCGGACGCCGCGCGTCGATCAGCCCGAGCGCTTCGAGTTCGTCCCACGCCTTCCACATGCCGAGTACGCCAGTGCCGCCGCCGGTCGGATAGATCACGGCATCAGGCAGCGACCAGCGTGTTTCGCCTGGCACGGGTTCGGCCAGTTCGAGCCCGAGCGTCTTCTTGCCTTCGATGCGCCAGCCCGGTTCCTGAAACGTCGCGACGGAAAAATATCCCTGCGCAACATACTTCTCCTTGAGCAACGCGCCTGCTTCGCGAATCGTCGGGCCGACGAGCTCGAGCTTGATGCGCTCAGGGAAACGCTGCGCTGCCGCGGCGACATTGCCGAGAATCGGCATCGGCGTATCCGGCGGCATCGCGACGACGACCGACAGTCCCGCCGCAAGCGCGTAATGCGTGAGCGAATCGCCCGCATTGCCTTGCGTCGGCACGGCAAGGCGCGTGAGCCCGAGCCGCCGCGCCTGCGCGACGACCATCGCCATGCCGCGATCCTTGAAGCTCTGCGTCGGATTCGCGCCGAATCCCGCGTGCGCCCTGCCCTCGTCCTTGATCTGCAGCGCAATGCCGGCGGCTTTCGCGACAGGATGCTCACGATAATCAAGCAGCGGTGTCGCACCTTCGCCCAGTGCGACAATGTGCTGTGCGTCGCTCGGATCGGCCGCATCGAGCGCAAGCAGCGCACCGAAGCGCCACATATCGCGCCGCCGCGGCTCGTACCACGCCGCATGCGGGCGTTCGCGCGCGAGGCGCTCGATATCGAGCACCATCTCGACCGGCCGCCCATCGACCGGATCGAGGTTCATCGGCGTGTCAGCGGAGTATTCGACGCGGGACTTGAGGCCGCGCAAACAGCGCACGTAGCTCATCTCAGTTCGACGCGCTCGCGTAAATCTTCACGACCTCGTACAGAAACTTGCGTCCGTCGAGCAGCGACTTCACGCGGATGCGCTCGTTGAGCCCGTGCGCGCGGCTGCCTTCGGCGTCGTGGAACATGCCGGACATGCCATAGGTCGGAACACCTAGTGCGTTGAGGAAACGCCCGTCGGTCGCGCCAGTGGACATCGTCGGCACGATCGCGACGCCGGGCCACAGCATCTCGCCGACCTTGCGCACGGGTTCCATGATCTTTTCCGACAACGGCGGCGGCGGCGATTGCGTGCCGGGCTCGCCGGTCGGCGCGACTTTGATCTTGTCGTCGGCGAGCACCGTGACGATCTCCTTGCGCACGTCTTCCATTGGCACGCCGGGCAGCACGCGGCAATTGACGTTGGCGCTCACGTGCTGCGGCAGCGCGTTCGGTGCATGGCCGCCGTCGATCTGCGTGACGACGCAGGTCGTGCGCAGCATGCTGTTCCAGCCCGGATTGCGCGCCCACAGGCGTTCGACCGTCGCCGCATCGGGCGATTTCAACACGGCGCGCATATCGTTGGCGATATCCGGCGCGACGAGTTTGGATTCGGCCTCGAAATAGCCGCGCGTCGCAGCATTGAATGCGACCGGAAAATTGTACACGCCGAGTCTTTCGAGTCCCGCCGCGAGATGCGTGATCGGATTGGCGTGGGTCGGACGCGAACTATGCCCGCCGACGTCGGTCGCTTCGAGCTTGAAGTCCTGATAGACCTTTTCGCCAGCCTGCACCTGCAGTGCGACCGGCTTGTCGTGTGCGTCGAGCTCGCCGCCTGCGCCTTCGTTGAGCGCGAACGCCGCGTCGAGCACCTGCGGCTGCGTCTCGGTCAGCCATTTGACGCTGTTGAACACGTCCGGTGTTTCCTCGCCGCAAGTCAGCGCGAGCTTGATCGAACGACGCGGCTTGAAGCCTTCCTTGCGGTAGCGAACCATGCTGTCCGCGAACACTGCAGCCATCGCCTTGTCGTCGCTCGAGCCGCGCGCGTAGAACCAGCCGTTCTCCTCGACCAGCTTGAACGGATCGCGCTCCCAGTCCGCACGCTTGGCTTCGACGACATCGATATGCGCGAGCAGCAGGATGGGTTTTGCCAGCGCATCGCTGCCGTGCAGGATTGCGATCAGCGCACCGTCCTGCGGGCGATCCGGCGGCGCGAGGATCTGCGTGTCGCTCTTCGGAATTCCTGCCGCAAGCAGGTGCGCGCGCATCGCCTCGGCCGCTTTGGTGCAGCTGCCGACCGAGCGCGTCGTATTGATCTCGACCAGTTCCTTGTACAACGCGCGGAATGACGCTTCACCTGCGTCGGGCGTCTGCGCGCGTGCGAGCGATGCACCGCAACCGAGCGCGACGAATACTGCGGCGGAAAGGATCGAATGGACGGCTGCGCGCATGCTTGATTTCTCTCGGATGAAAGTCCGAGACTGCTACGCATACGGCCAAAAGATCAAGTGGCTGCGGTCATCGGCACCCGCGTGGTGGCGCAGTTCTGTGCGCTGCGCCGCGCTTCACTCGACTCAGTGCACGATCAAATCGTCGTACTCGTGGTGCTTGGTGAGCCAAGCCGCGATGAACGGGCATTGCGGAATCACCTTCTCGCCATCGGCGCGCGCCTTGTCCATCACATGTCGGGCGAGGCGTGAGCCGATGCCGCGACCCTCGAGCGCCTTCGGCACGACCGTGTGAATGAAACGGATCGTGCCCGGGGTACGTTCGTACACAACGAAGGCGACATGGTGATCGACGATGAGTTCGTAGCGATTGCGCGCGATATTGTCGACGATCGGCGGTTCCGCGCTCGACGTGTGTTCGGTTTGGACTGACTCGTCGGACACGGGCATTCTCCGATTGGGTTAGCGGTCTGCTCTCAACGATGCAGCTCGGCAATATCGAGGCCGCGCACCGGCAGCGGGATGCGATCGCCCGGATCGTGGTCGAGCTTCACGTGGAAGTTCTGGCCCTGGTAAGCATAGACGACATCGTACAGTGCGGCCACGTCGCGACCCGGCGTCACGGTGCGGCAATGCTGCACGGTACGCGTGACCACATCGCCTTCCTGATGACTCTTCTGGATTTCCTTGCCGATCACGCCGCCACCGACCGCGCCGCCGACCGTGGCGAGATCGCGCCCGCGACCGCCGCCGATCTGATGGCCGATGACGCCGCCCGCGATGGCGCCGATCACCGTGCCCGCGACCTGGTGACGATCGCCGGGCGGACGGCGTTCGGTCACGGTTTCGTTCGAGCAAACACGCTGCGGCTGGGTCAGTTGCGACACGCTCACGACGCGCGCAAAGCGCGTGTCGTCGATCGGGCCGTCGTACACCGGCGGTGGCGGTGGCGATGGCGCATTGTTCGGTCCGGCGACGGGAGCTGCGTTCGATGGATGCGGCGCATAGCCTGCCGACGCGAGCGCGCCGGATTGCGTCGAGGGACGGCCGTCCGCGCGCACGGGCGAGTTCACGACGCGGTCAGACGGGTTCGTTACGTATTGTGGCTGCGGCGCCGCCGGTCCTTGCGCGTTTGCCGAGCCATTTGAATTGACCGGGGGATTGATTGGCGGCGAGGCATTCGGCGCCTGAGCGGACTCGTTCGGCTGGCCGGTCAGTTCGGCGACCGACATCGGCTTGGAATTGTCGGCGGGCTTCGATGCGTCTACAGCAGGCGGGCTCGCTGGCGGCGATGACGACTGCTGCGACTGCCCGCAGGCTGCGAGCAATGCGACCGCGGAAATCAGCGAGCACGCAGCAAACTTGCGTTTCGCCGAAGAAATGGAAAAGGAATTGACGTACGCGAACATGGTGGACTCCTCCGTGCTGACCCCTTGCTGCGCATCCTAGTCTGCCGACGTGACTACAGGCTGAAACGGACAGCGCTATGCGACTTGCACGCCGATCCGCTTTGCGGCAAGCGTCAGCCAGCGCGCTAGCCGCTCGCCCCACTGCGCCTGCCCTTGCGCATCGGCGATCAGGTCCTGACGCACTTCGATCTCGACATGCGCCAGGCCGCGCTGCTCGCCGTAGACCGGAATCGCGTAGTCGCTCGTGTCGCTGACCGAATACGGCTCGTTGTCGCCGGCCGTCCACTCGCCTTCGGCGCGGATGATTTCGAGCAAGGCATGCGCAAGGCGCGTATCGCGGTTGTACAGCATGCCGATGTGCCAGGGCCGCGCGACGTCCATGTACACCGGCGTGAAGCTGTGCATGGTGACGAAGATCGTCGGCTGGCCGCTGAGCCGCCGCGCATCGAGCTCAACGGCAATCTGCGCGTGATAAGGCTCGAAGACATCGCGCACGCGTTGCGCTCGCTGCACGGACGTAAGTCCGCGATTGCCCGGAATATCGGTGCGTTCGCTGCGCTCGGGAATCAGCGTCGGCGAATCGAGCGGTCGATTGCAGTCGATCACGAGGCGCGAATACGGCTGCCCGATCGCGAACGCGTCGAGCCGCGCGGAGATTTCGCGCATCACGCCCGCAGCGCCGATATCCCAGCCGATATGGCGCGCCAGTTCGCTTTCGGGCAGACCGAGGTCGCCAAGCGCGCGCGGAATGCGTCGGCCGGCATGGTCGCAGGTCAGGAAAAACGGTGAGGCGCCGCAATGCCCGTACTCGATCGCGGCAGGCACGGGTTCGTCGTACGCCAGCAGGGACGGCAATTCCAATTCATTCGGCATGCTGGAATCTTCGCATGCTAGTCGCGCAGCGGCCAACGTCCGAGCACGTTGTAGATGCCACGCCCGACCAGGCTTTCGATCAGCACGAACTCCTGCACGCGCCAGGCAATCGGCGCAATGGGCAGCTCCTGCGGCAACGGCGCATCGCCATAACCGAGCGTGACATGCGGCGTGAAGCCGCGCTCGAGTTTGTTGCTGAAACCCGCGCGGATCAATGCGAAATACAGGCGCTGCCAGAACAGCCGCAGCGCAGGCTCGCTCGCAGCCGACGTGCGCAACACGCAGGGAAAGCGGCCGCGGCCGAAACTCAGAATGTGATCGAGCACGAATTCGACCTGCTCGGACTTGAGGCTCGCAGCGGCGGATTTTGCGCGTTCGATTTCCGCGTGCGGAACTGCGGGAAAATCGCCGAGGAACTGCAGCGTCATGTGGTAGCGCGAGATATCGATGCCGGTGCCGCGAAATCCCTGCGCCGCGCGCGCCTGTTCCGCTGCCGCAACGATCGACGTGCGCGCGACAGTATCTGGCAGCAGCGCGAAGAACAGGCGGTGGATCTGCAGCTCCATCGAAGCGCTCAGCGACGCGGTGCGCTTACGTGCGCGCGTTGGGTCCAGTCGAAATCGAAAATCACGCGTTCTCGCGTGTGCGCGTCGGTCGCTTCGAGTCGCGCGAGGCGCCCCGAGTCATCGCAGCGCCACGCGCGCAGATCGCCGCTCGCTGAAGCGCCTGGCAATTGGCCATGCGCACGGAAAGCGTAAACATGCGTGGCGCACTGGTGCGCCTTCGCCGTGCCCTCGATGCGCGCATCGCGGATCGACGCGATCGCCTGCCGCGCCGCGCGCAGATCGAAGGCGCTAACCGGCACGAGCGAGCGGTCGACCGAGGTCCACAATCCCGCAACGCTGATCCAGGCACGCTCGCCGATCGCAATGAACTCCATGTTCTCGGTGCTCGCATGGATGCGGTCGGGAAATTGCACCTCGACGTCGCCGGTGATTGCGGGCAATTCCGGGCCGAATACGCGGCCCTGCGCGATGCCGCGGAAGCCGCCGCCCGCGAGCAGTTGCTCGAACGATTGCTGCAGATCGGCGCGCGGATCGGCGTGAACTTGCAGCGACACAGCGATGCCGAATACAGCGAATATCAAATATTTCAAGGCGAGCGACTCGAAAGAGCGACGCCGCAGTATCGGCGTTGGTGAATGAATATTCGCTTGCTAATCGCACGAAACGGATGAGGCGCGGGATCAAGGTTCTGTACCTACTGCTCCGTCATTTAACTGGCATGCTGATGGGTTTGAACAGCTCCGCAAATATATGGATTTCATCTCGCTGCTTCTTTGTAAGCTTTATTGTTGGTTTTTCGATGTCGTTCTTGAAATTGTGAGCAGCAAACTCATAGGAAGCGAAAAGTGATGCGCGGAATGCAGCTCTAACAGGCTGCGAAACAATTTCGAAGAATAAGAGAAAGGAAAAGCATTCGTCTTGTCCCCACGGATCGGAGATGCTGTATCTGTCACATGTCGTTAATCCATGAACAAGTTGATTACGCATCGACTTAAATAGCTCAAGGTGTCGTTCAAACTCGGAGTCTAGTGCCCACGCAGCCTTAATGGTCGTAAGCATTTGGCCAAAGGTCTTTTTCTTCCAAGCCGTTCGCATGTCGGCGAAGGTTACATATCGCCTCTTATCAGAATCATTCAATCCAAGTACAAAGGAATGCGCGATCAGATGCTCGATTTCTTGGCACCTAGCCAAGCATATGCCAAGGATCTGAAATAGCGACATCTGGGAACTACTGTAGGTATCTTCTTCTCGATCCAGAAACACTGGGTCGCTTCGAATGCGTTCGTAGTGCTTTCGTCCGATATCTTGAGGCGGAATGGGATGATCGAAGTTGTACGTGAATACTGTATCGTCGATGAGTACCTCTTCCATCTCATCTCTGAACCTCTTTCGAGCACCAACCGCTCTTAGCAGCCAATCGTCTGCGTGATCAGGCCACTCAAGTTTCTGCCCACGCATGGTTGCTCGAGCTTTCGCTTTCGACAGAGTCGATTTACTGATGCTGCAGACCTGAGTCGCAGTAGAGTGACGAGGATCGTAGCCGCAAAAGCTGGCGTCATAGCATTTCGCGCTGCGACTGTTCTTTGCAATGACAAAACAATCTTCATCGCCGTCATAAGAAATCCAATACAGATTCCATCCAGATTTTCGAGACTGCGCCATGCGAGCTAACTTCTGTTGAGTAACACCGCGTAGCAAACCAGAGTAACGCGAATCGACGCTGTCCCGATAGCGCAAAAAGATCTACGAAAATCCGTCACTCTTCCTCGACGCCGCTGTGTTGCGCAGTGCTTCGCCGCACGACGGTTTGTCGTCGCCGCTCGCTGTCACTCACAAAAGCTAAGCACCAGCGAAGCGCCGGCGCTTTGCCGTTTCCGTTGCAACAATCGAGCGACTACTTCCGCTCCCCCGCCGTCGCATCGCGGGTCGCGCGGAATTCCGAATCGGCGGTCCAGTTCGGCCACTGGCGCGAATTGGCGAGATCGTTGCCGAGCTTGTACAGAATCTGCAGATCGTGCGCCATGCCGGCGAAAGTCCATGTCGGCTGCCATTCGTCGGCGGGCTGGTGATAGTGCTTGTCGACGTACTCCTTGTGCGCCGCCTCGCCCGCCTCGATGCCGCCGTTGACCAGATCGTTGCCCGATTCGTACGACAGCGCCGGCACGCCGCGTTTGGCGAAGCCGAAGTGGTCGGAGCGGAAAAAGTGGCCCGCCTCCGGATGCGGATCGGCGGAGAAGTACAGACCCGCCGCCTTGGCATCGGCGATCAGCGCGTCGAGCAGATCGGACTTGGCGCTGCCGGACTGCGAGAAATTCTTCGCCGGGCCGACCGGATCGAGCGCGTCCATATTGATGTCGGCCACGGTCTTGGCGAGCGGATACAGCGGCTTCGAGGCGTAATACTCCGAACCGAGCAAGCCCTTCTCTTCCGCGGTGACGTTGAGGAAGATCACCGAACGATCGGGCTTCGGCGCATGCGCGAACGCGCGCCCGAGTTCGATCAGCGCCGCGGTGCCGGTCGCGTTGTCGACTGCGCCATTGTATATTTTGTCGCCTTTTGCGTCGGGCTCGCCGATGCCGAGGTGATCCCAGTGCGCGCTGTACACGACGGTCTCGTCGGGATGCTTGGCGCCTTCGACGCGGCCAACGATGTTCTGTGACGTGATTACGCTCGAATCGACCGCATAGTTCGCAGAGAACATGACGCCCTTCAATTCCGTCGGCTTGAAGTCGCGCGTCTGCGCGAGCTTTTTCTGTGCCTCGAAATCGAGCCCGGCGCTCTTCAGGAGCGCCACCGCGAGGTCGCGCTGGATCCAGCCCTCGAGCTTCGGATGCACTTCGGAGGGCTTGTCGCGCACCACGTCGAACATCGTGTTGGTGTTGGAGTTCTTCACCGTGTTCCAGCCATACGATGCCGGATCGGTCTCATGCACGATCAACAGGCCTGCGGCACCGCGGCGCGCGGCTTCTTCGTATTTGTAAGTCCAGCGGCCGTAGTAGGTCATCGCCTTGCCGCCGAAATCACCGACGCCGGTTTCAAAATCCGGGTCGTTGATCAGCACGACCGCGACCTTGCCGTGCAGGTCGACGCTCTTGAAGTCGTCCCACTTGCGCTCAGGCGCGGTGACGCCATAGCCGCAGAACACGACCGGCGCGTTCGCGATCGCCACCGACTTGGCGCCGTCGAGCGGCGCGCGCACCGAGATCTCGCTGCCCTGCGTCAAGTTCTGCGCCTTGCCCGCGACCGTGAACCCGAGCTTGGGCGCGCCCTTGATCTCGGCACGCAGCAGCGGCACCGCCTGCGTCCAAGCGCGCTTGCCGTCGTTGAGGTCGCCGCCGGGTGAGAGGCCTGCAGCCTTCATCTGTTCGATCACATAGGCCACGGTCTTGGTCTCGCCCGGCGTGGCCGGACCACGGCCTTCAAATTCGTCGGAGGACAGCGTTTTCACCTCGTCCGAGAGTCGCTTCGAATCGATGGTCGGCGCGGCAGCAGGTTTGCCCGCAGCGAACGCGGCGGAAGAGATGGCGAAAGCGATGGCGCTGGCAAGCAGGGTTTTCACGGCGGTATTCCTCGAACGTGGAGCGCCGATCTTAGGCGCGCCCGCCGCAAGCGTCCAGCCGACGCCGTGCACTTGCATTGCGCATGCCTTTGTGGCCGCAAGTCCCGTAAAATAGGCGACTCAATCCACCAGCACGACGGAATTCCCATGGGCAGAGGCCCCAGTATCGAAGGCCGCAAGAACGCCGAAGACGCGCGCCGCGGCAAATTATTCACCAAGCTTATTCGCGAGATCACGATCGCTGCGCGCAGCGGCGGCGCCGATCCGGCGGGCAATGCGCGCCTGCGCGCCGGCATCGACAAGGCGAAAGCCGCCTCAATGCCCGGCGACACGATCGAGCGCGCGCTCAAGCGCGCCACCGGTGCCGACGCCGACAAGATGGAAGAAATCCGCTACGAAGGCTATGGGCCTTCCGGTGTCGCGCTGATCATCGACTGCATGACCGACAACTCGCAGCGCACCGTGGCCGACGTGCGCCACGCGCTCGGCAAGCACGGCGGCAATCTCGGCACCTCGGGCTCAGTCGCGTTCCAGTTCAAGCATGTCGGCGAACTCATCGTCGACACGCGCGCACCGGGGTCGTCGAGCAGATTGGCCCCAATCAGCCGTTCCTCTATCGCGACATCGCGCCGACGCTGCGTCATCACGACGATTCGACCCGGTTGAAGCTGATCGGGACGAATATCTTGGAATCGCCGGACCGGGACTACGGCGCGTGGTGCATCGAGCAAGGCTACCGGCTGGCGGTTCTGTCCGGCCAGCCGGTAGTTCCAGGCGTGGGAGCCATCATTCGGCGGCCCAACGGTT
>CAZDWH010000033.1:0-5183 GCA_964509025.1 uncultured Rhodanobacteraceae bacterium | reverse complement strand
TCGGCACCTCGGGTTCGGTCGCGTTCCAGTTCAAGCACGTCGGCGAATTCATCGTCGACACGAGCAAGCCCGGAACCGAGGACAAACTGCTCGAAGCCGCGCTCGACGCCGGCGCCGACGATGTGCAGAGCGACGCTGGCGAAAGCATCGTGTTGACGTCGCCCGAGAATTTCGAAGCGGTGAAGAAAGCGCTGGCCGGCGCCGGATTGATGCCGTCGAAGGCCGACGTGACCTGGCGTCCGGAAAATCGCACACCGGTGAACGCGGAAGTGGCCGAAACCCTGCGCGATCTGCTCGACTGGCTCGACGAACTCGACGATGTGCAGGAGGTTTATCACAACGCCGAGCTCGCGGTTTGAACCATCGCACACACGCGGTTTGACGTGGAAGACGAGTCGGTACTGGAGCGCCCTGCGCGCGTTCCCGATGCCACGCTGGCCTACGGTGCCGACCCGGACCAGGTCGCGGACATCCGTTACGGCGGCGCGCGCGCGGCGCAGCGGCCGCTGCTCGCGATCCTGCATGGCGGCTTCTGGCGCCCGCGCTACGACCGCCTGCACGTCGGGCCGATGGCCGACGCTCTCGCCGCTCTGGGCTGGACCGTCGCGAGCGTCGAATACCGCCGCGTGCCGGGTTCGCCCGATGCGACGGTCGACGATGTCGCGCTGGCGCTCAATCGACTGCCGCAGCTGGCCACCGGCCATGATGGCCGCGTCATCGCCATAGGCCACTCGGCCGGCGGCCATCTCGCCCTGCTCGCTGCGAACGCGCCGTCGGCGCCGGATGGCATCGTCGCGCTCGCGCCCGCTGCCGACCTGCGCCTCGCGCGCGACCTGAATCTCGGCGATGGCGCGGTGCACGCCTTTCTCGGCACCGAACCGGAGCATCGCGCCGATCTCGATCCGCAGCTACGCTCTGCTCCGAGTGCCACGACGATCATCGTGCACGGCGAGGACGACGCCGTCGTGCCGATCGCGGTAGCGGAATCGTATTGCGCAAGGCACGCCACGGTCGATCTCGTGCGGCTGCCGGCTTGCGGGCATTTCGGCCTGATCGACCCTCTTAGCGCGGTATGGCCTCAGGTCGTCGAAGCCATCGGGCGCGTTTCCGTGCGCTGAAAGGGCCTGTCGCTCTTAACGACTGCGCGGGCGAAGCGCGCACGATTCGGTTGCTGACATCGCGCTGCCACAGCGATCGCTGACTGACTGTCAGCCGTTTCCCGACTGCGACGTTTATTGCTCCAAGCGGAATGAGTCCGCATTCCGCGGAGCATGTTCGACGATGTGCCCGCGCGCAGTCACGGCAAGAAGAGGCACCGCAATGCACGCAGGACAACGCGAGCGCGCAGATTCGCCACGTCGCGGCAGCGATCGCTTCGCGACTGTGCTTGCGCACGGCGTTGCCGCAGCACCGCAGCGCGCATATGACCGCGTGCTCGCATGCATACGATTGCTGCGGCGATCACCCTGGTTCGTGGCGATGACGCTTGCGGCGCTGTGGGTATTCGGCGCGGTCGAACTGCCCTTGCTGCTCGGCGCCGACCCGGCATGGTCCGCGCGCATACATCCGGTCGCGTGGCTGCTGCACCTGCATGCCGCCTGTGGCGTCGCGGCGCTGATAAGCGGCTCGCTGCAATTTGTCACCGCAATTCGACGTAGCTATCCGCGACTGCACCGCGTGCTCGGCATGTGCTACACGATCTCGATCGCGATCGCATCACCTGCTGCGGTCGTCGTGGCCGTGTGCCTTTGTGAACCTGCGCTGGCGCTGGCCGCATCGGTGCAGGCATGCCTATGGCTCGTCGCCACGATTGCCGGCGTCCGCGCCGTTTGCTGTGGGGACATGCCGCGTCACGGCTGGTGGATGACGCGCAGCTTCGCGCTGACGTATACCTTTGTAGTCGGACGCCTCGTCACGGATGTGTTTCATCTGCGCCTTCCCGTCGCGATCGGAGGCGATGCAGCACTGACCTGGCTGCTGACCCTCGCCTCGCTGGTCGTGGCCGACCTGTGCTATGCGCAAATCCAGCCGGGACGCAGTTTCGCGCCAAGCCGGCCACGCCGCATGAGCGCGCTGCCGGTTTGAGGGTCGGGCTGTCCAGCTACAGGACGTGGACTGAATCCATAACCAGAGGAAAGCTCCGCATACGCGTATTCAAAGGAGGCGCCTCAAACACCTTAGTTTGCAAACCGGCAGCAACGCACCGAGAAATGTTTGTCGACGGCCAGACTTCAATGCTCACTACCTTTCCTGATGGCATCACATCACCGATTAGTATGAACCCACTGTTATCGCCATTCTCCACCGTCAGAAAGCAGTGCTCCAAAATTGGCCGGACATGGACAGCGATGTGCTCATAGATCCATTTTGATCGTGTTTTATTCTGCCTAGCAGCCAAGATCTTCTCCGCCAAAGCGAGCCTGTCGTCAAATGGACCTGCGTTACACGGAGGCGCAGCGAATATCAAAGCGATCAATGCAACACTGCCGAAGACCTTGTTCAATTGCTCCGCGCACATGAAAGGCAATTCCTTGTCCGCAAAAGAAGACGGAAAAATTGTTGATTCAACGGATATCCCTTTTTGTCAACAATTCCTCAGTCTCCCTTTCGCACGGATACCTCGGGTTACAGCCTGAGCAAGTTTACGGGAGTCGCCGCAAGACCGCCTCGCTATTCAGCTCTCTGCCCACGCATCCTGCGCGCCTGCAGTGTGCGTGCGATATTGTCGCTTACATCGCGCTGCCATTGCGGAGCGGCGCGGAACGCTCGCGCGGCTTCCTGCGGCGATACTCCTACCGCATGCTCTTGCGCTGACGTCGTGAAATCCTGCGTCGTCACGGACACCGCAGGTGCGGCGTAGATGTCGGTGCGATTGTTCGCATCGTTCGTCGTGCGCGCGTACATCGGCACGAAGGTCGTGCCGCTCACGATCAGCGACTGGTAATCACCGAGGAAGTAGCCTTTCGCGTCGGTGTTGGAGACCGGCGCGAGCAGCATATCGAAAGGCCCCGTGACCTGATTCTCCTGCCAGTGCTGGCCATCGCGCGAGCGCGTGAGCCAGAAATCGGTCGGCAACGTGTTGCGATCGGCCGTGTTCGGACGGAAGTCGAAGTAGCTGATGCCGATCAAGCCGTCGCTGCGCACGCGCACGTTCGGCGTGAACGCGGCTACGGTCGTGCTCGTGCTCGCCTGAGCCGGCGCCGACCAGGTGAAGCCACCGTCATTGGAGATCGACACGGCAATCGCATCGCGCGCGCCGCCGCTGAAGCGTGCATCCTGCCAGACGATGACTAGGCTGCCGCCCGGGCCGACCGCGATATCGGGCACGAGCGAACTGTCGCGCACCGCGTTGCCGGTATCGGGATCGCGCGTGCCGACGGAAAAATTGTCGGCGATCTTGATCGGCGGATTCGACCAGGTCGCGCCATTGTCGCTCGAACGAATCAGCGCCAGCGACGAAGTGAAGCTGTTGTTCGCGCCACCCACGACATTGACGAAGAACGTGATCAGCGTGCCGTTCGGCAGCACCACGAGTGCATTGCTGATGGTCTGGTTGTTCGTGCCCGGATCGTAGATCGGCCGCGCGGTCTCCCAGGTCGCGCCGTCATCGCGGCTGCGCGCGAGATACGTCGGTCCCGCGTTGAGCGTGACGAGGCGATCCCACACGGCGTAGACGAAATGCGGCGTGACCGGATCGGCCGTGATCGCAACCTTGTCGCTGAAGGCGTTATCGGTATCGCGGATCAGCGTCGTTGTCGACCCCCAGGTCACGCCGCCGTCGGTCGACCGGCTTGCGAGCACCGCGCTGGTCGAGCCCGCCTGCAGCACGCCGCCAGTGAACGCGAGCGCGGCGATGTAGGCATTGCCGTTCGGCGCCGTCGCCATCCACGCGTTGCTGACGCGCGCGTAATCGCCGCCATTCGCCGGCGTGCCGCCGCCGCAACGCGAAAACGGCAGCGCGCGCTGGGTCCAAGTCGTGCCGCCGTCCAGCGACACACCGACGACGATGCCACGCGAGCCGCCGCTCGACCAGCGATCCTCCTGCCACGACGCAACGAGATTGCGCGGGTTTTGTGGATTGAGCGCAAGCGATGGCTCGACTTCAGCATTGACGTAAAGCGTGCCGACTGGCGGCACGCCATCGCAATTCGCTGCGAACGGCGACGGCGCTGAGGCGAGGTATTGCGGATCGAGAGTGGGCGGAGGCGGTGGCGGCGCAGGTGCGGGAGCCGGCGCGGGCGACGGCATCGGCGCGCTGTTCGACGTGCCTCCGCCGCAGCCGGCGGCTAGCAGCACGGCTGCGCTCAGCACGCCGGCACATGTCGCGGAATACGAGTTGCGCATGCTCCGCCCTCCCCGATTTGTTGCAACCGAAGTAGCGAAGACGCTACCGAGCGTGACGCTAGAGTTCCAATGCCGTTCGTAACGCGCGCGCCCAGCCTTTCGGTTCGCTCTTGCGAATCGCAACCTTCGGCGTGCCGTGCCAGTTCGCAACTTGCCGGATGGCGTTCGCGACATCCAGCGTCATCGCCTCATCGACATCGACGCCGTCTTCCAGATAGATCGCCTTGATCTCGAACAGGCCGTCGGCACGGTGCGCCTTGGCATCGAGACGTCCGACAAGGCGGCCGCGTTGCAGGATCGGCAACACGAAATAGCCGTAACGCCGCTTTGGCGCGGGCGTGTAACACTCGATGCGATAGTCGAAGCCGAACAGCGTGCGCGCGCGCTCGCGGTCCCATACCACGGGATCGAACGGCGAGAGTATCGTCGTATGCGTCCCGCGCAGGCCGCTGCGACGGGCGCGATCGAGCAACGTGACGTAATCCCGATGCACGTAGGCGGGATTGTCCCAGCCGCGCACCTCGGTGCGGATCAGCTCGCCGCTTTCGACCAGCGCATCGAGGTCCGCATCCTTGAGCTTGCGCCCGCGGCGAAAATAGTCGGCGATCCAGCGCGCCTGCGCGATGCCGAGCGAGCGCACCGCGCCGGCGGTGCGCTCGCGCTCGATCGTCTCGACGCCGAGTTCGTCCTCGTTCACCGGCGGCCTGGCGCGTGCAAGCACGCGTTCGCGCAGATCGTAGACGCGCTGGAAATTCTCGCGCCGCGCGACCATCAGATCGCCGCGCGCGAACCAGGCTTCGAGGCAGCGCTTCTGGTCTTTCCAGCTCCCCCCGCCGGAG
>CAZDWH010000032.1:0-20182 GCA_964509025.1 uncultured Rhodanobacteraceae bacterium | reverse complement strand
CACGCTCATCGCCGATTCGGGAATATCGTCGAAACCGGTGACGGCGAAATCATGGCCGGGACGGCGGCCACGGCGCGCGAGGCCGAGCATCAGGCCGAGTGCGACCGCATCGTTGTAGCACACCGCCGCGGTCGGCGCCGGATCGCGCACGAACACAGCGCCGGTCTGTGCCGCAGCTTCCAGGCGCGTCGGCGCGCATTCGATCAGCCACTGCGGCTCCGGTGTAATGCCCGCCGCGGCGAGCGCCTCGCCGTACCCCTGCCGCCGTTCGCGGCAGGAACTCGAATCGGCATGACCGCCGAAGAAAGCGATGCGCCGGTGTCCCTGCTTGAGCAGGTGCTCCGTCGCCAAACGCGCGCCACGGCGGTTGTCGAGGCCGAGGAAATCCCAGCCCGCACCGTCGAGTTCGCGGTTGAATACCAGCACCGGCGTGTGCGTGCCGACAGCGTGCGCGACGCGCGCAGCCTCGCTGCCTTCCGCGGGCGAAAGAATGATCGCCGCCGGATGATGCTCCATCAGCGAACCGAGCACCGCCTGCTGGCGCTCGGCCGATTCGCCCGTGCCGCCAAGCAGGGTCACGTAGCCCGCCGCAGCGAGCGCCTCGTCGACGCCCGCCGCAAACTCGGCGAAGAACGGATTGGAAAGATCATTGATCACGAGCGCGACGCTCGACGAAGTCTGCCGGCGCAGGTTCGCCGCTGCGCGGTTGTACACATAGCCGAGCTTGCGCATCTGCGTTTCGACGCGCGCGCGTGTGTCGGCGTGCACGAGCGGACTGCTGCGCAACACCAGCGAAACGGTCGCGCGCGACACACGCGCTGCCTCGGCGATGTCATTGAGAGTGACCTTGCGGCGCGGGCTATCGCTCATGGCATCCTTGGAACGATTCAAAATCCGATTCTGCCGGACAAAGACGATTGCGTCCATTTCGCATAGCAACGTGCTCAACGCTGCAGAATACGCTATCTTCCATTATTTAGAACGATCTAAATACATCTGGAAACCCGCATCAGCCACGAAATCCCGTTGCTTGCTTTTGCGTCAATGAGATTCTGCGATCGTTGCACTGGGCACACTATACATCCGCCACGGGAACCGCCTTCAATGCGCAAGTCACTACTGCAATCCGTGTTTCTCGCCTGTTTCGCTGGCGCCGCATGCCCGCAGGCGCACGCGACGCAAGACCTCGTTGCCAGCGTGAACACGTTTATCGGCACCAAGGACGAGGGCAACACCTTCCCCGGCGCGTCGGCGCCATTCGGGCAGATCCAGGTTTCGCCGATCGGCGACCACTACGCGGGCTGGCGCTATGACGATGCGAAGATACGCGGCTTCGGCCACTCGTTTATTTCCGGCGCCGGCTGCTGGGGCCAAGGCGGACTCATCTCGGTGCTGCCGTTTGCGGGAACGATCGGACCGAAAGGATCGCTCGATACGGCCGATCCCAAGGCGTTCGACCAGAAGCGCTACGCCACTGGCTACGCGCACGCCGGCGAGATTGGCCAGGCCGGCTATTACAAGGTGCATCTCACCGACGGCGGCGGCATCGACGCCGGCGGTATTGATGCAGAGACGACGGCGCTCACGCATGCGGGCGCCGAGCGGTATACATTTTCGCCTGACGCGAAGGAAGGTCACGTCCTCGTCAACATCTATCAGGCGACCGAGCGTCACCCTGTGATCGGCGGCGCGCTGCAGATCGTCGGCGATCGCGTGATCGAAGGTCGCGAAGTCGTCAACAGCTTCTGCGGCGGACGCCAATACACGACCTGGTTCCGGCTCGAGTTCGACCGGCCGTTCAAGGCCTTCGGCACGTTCGGACGCAACGGCGGCGTGCCCGGCGCGCGCAACACGATGGAGGGCGAAACGATACCCGCGGGCGCGTGGCTTACGTTCGATACATCGAAGCAGCACAGCGTGACGGTGTTGAGCGCGATCTCGCATGTCGATCAGGAAGGCGCGCGCAAGAATCTTGCGGCTGATGGTTACGAGCACGGCAAGGCGCTGAGCTTCGACGCGATGCGCAAGCGCGCGCAGGAAAACTGGCGCAAGGAACTGACCACGATCGAGATCAAGAGCGGCACGCGCGACGATATGGCGGTGTTCTACACGTCGCTGTATCACGCACTGCTGCAGCCGCTGACCGGCAGCGATGCCGACGGTCGCTATCGCGGCTACGACAACCAGATCCACACCGCCGATGGCTGGACCTATTACGAATATTTCTCGCTGTGGGATACCTATCGCTCGCAGAACCAGCTGCTCGCGATGCTGCGTCCCGCGCGTGCGCGCGACATCGCGCGCACCCTGCTCGCGATCGATCGCGAAGGCGGCTGGCTGCCGCGTTGGGGTTACGCGAACTTCGATGCCAACACGATGACCGGCGATCCGGTCACGCCGTTCCTCGTCGATCTGTGGCGCTACGGCGCGCTCGCCGGACGCGAGAAGGAAGCCTACGCGGCGCTGCGCAAGAACGCGTTCGAAGTCGCGCCGATGCTGTCGATGTCGGGCGGCCGCACCGGCAATACGCACTATCTCGCCAAAGGCTATGTGCAATACGACCGCGCCTTTCCGTCGCGCGGCATGGATGTCGATCCGCATCACGGCGGTTCGGCGACCTACGAATACGCGCTCGGCGATTGTGCGTTGTCGCAGATGGCGGCTGCGCTCGGCGAACAATCCGATGCGGCGACGCTGGCACAGCGCGGGCGCAATTGGCGCAATCTCTGGGATGCGAATGTCGTCGACAAGGAGACCGGCTTCAAGGGTTTCCCGCGGCCGAAGAACGAAGACGGCACCTGGTACACGCCGCCGCAAGGCGACTACGATCCGCGCTCGGACCGTGGCTTCCACGAAGGTACCGCGTGGCAGTATCAATGGCTCACCCAGCAAGACGTGCCGGGATTGATCGAAGCAAGCGGCGGCAAGGAAAAAACCGCTGCGCGACTGGATGCATTCTTCGCCTACGATCAGATCCTCGCCGATCCGGCCAACGCCGCGCACAAGGCCTGGGTGTCCGGCACCTACGACTACTACAGCCAGTTCCGCTACAACCCGAACAACGAGCCCGATCTGCACGCGCCGTGGATGTATACCTTGATCGGCGAACCGTGGAAGACGGCGGCCGTGTTGCGCGCGGCACAGACGCTGTTCACCAATGGACCGGGCGGCGTCACTGGCAACGACGACTTAGGCGAAATGTCGGCCTGGTATCTGTTTTCGGCGATCGGCCTGTATCCGGCCGTGCCCGGAACCGGCGAACTGTTGCTGCATACGCCGCGTTTCGCGCGAATCCACATCGCGCTCGAGAACGGCAAGGCGATTGATATCGCCGCACCGGGCGCCGATGGAACGAAGCTGCAATACGTTTCGACTCTAGCGTTGGATGGCAAGGCGCATGCATCAGTGTGGCTGGCGTGGGACCGGATCAAGAACGGCGCATCGTTGCGCTTCGATCTGACGACGACCGCGCCCGCCCAAGGTTGGGGCACGGCACCTTCCGCTCTACCCGCTTCGCGCTGTTCGGCACCGTCGCGCTAATTGCGCGACGGAACCTTGCGCAACGGATGCGCCTCCGTGTTGAGCACGACCGCGTCGAGATCGAGCGCGTCCTTCTGCGCGAACAGCAGATAGAAATACTTGAAGGTTTCGGCGAACACGAAACTCTCCATGCGGTCCTTGCGTTCCTTCGTCACGACACTCTTGAGCGCGGTGTAGCCGATGTCGTTGCGGCAGTAGCGGCGGAAGTCGGCGAACATCTGCGCGCCGATCGCGCGCCAGCGCGGGCCGCCGTCGAGACGATTGAGATAGTAAGCCGATTCGATGATTTCTGGACGTAGCGCATAGCTCGGCTCGAGCACTTTGAACTGCGCATAGTCGAACGACTCGGGTTCGATGCCATTCTGTTGCCACATGCGGAACGAGGCTTCCTCGAGCTTGCGCGCGCGCGCGAGGTCGCCCGAATAGGCGAGCAAACCCGGGAAGAACGCGTGCAGCGAACCGTACTCGGTTTGTCCTGCCTTGCCGCTCTGCATATCGGCATGGCGATACCACAGTACGTCGCCACGCGGGTCGGCAAGATAATGATTGATCGCGGCGATCGAGGTTCGCCACATCGCGAGGCAATCCTTGTCGCCGAACAGCTTCCAGCATTTCCACAGATACTCGTAGTACGAATCGATGCCGCCGCCGATATGGCTGTCCGTATCCGTCCACTTGCCGCTGACGACATCGAAGCCGGCACCGACGAGCCCGGTCTTGCCGCGGCGCTTGTAGGTTTCGACCAGCGCACGCTTGGCCTTGTCGTAGTAGATCTGCTTGCCGGTGAGGCGCGCGAGCGTGCCGTATTCGAGCAGCAGGGTTCCCGACTCCGCCGGATTGCTCTCGCTGCCGCGCGTCTTGCCCGTGCGCAAATTGACTTCGACCCAGGGCAGGCCGCTCGGTGAATCGAACGCGGGCAAGAGGCGCGTGCCGAGATCGTCGGCGAGCTTGAGCAGGCGCTCGTCGTGCGTGAGCTGATAACTCGACAGCAGGCCGCCGAGCAGGCGGATCGTGATTTCGAAATGCTTGACGTAGATATCCTGATCGAACGAGAACTTGGCTGCGATCAGCTCGCGTGCCTCGTCGGCTTCGTCGTTCAGTCCGAGAATGATCAGTGTGTCGAGCGCATCGACCGGCGTCATCAGCAGCGGCGTCGCATACCAGTCATGCGCCCTCTTGCTCAATGGCGCGAGATCATCATGGCCCCAGGCGTACTGCTTGTAGCCCCGCCAGGCATGACGCACTTCTTCGCGCACTTCGTCGGCAAGCTTCGCACTCGTGGCTGCGTCGACGGCAGGCAGCGCAGGCGTCTTTGCATTGATGCCGATGCAGATGCAAGACAGAAGGAGTGCACCCAAAATCCGTATGAAGTTCATGCTTTTTCTCCGCGCACGACATTGAGCACTTCGTAGCACGCACCCATCGTGTGATAGTCGGTCTTGCCGGCAGGACTTTTTTCGTCGCTGTACTTGCGATTCTCGCGATCGAGGATGCGATACCACGCACCGTAGCGGTGATCGACGAAGTGCCGCCAGGAGTAGGCCCATAGTTTTTCGTAGGCGTCCCAGTACTTCGCTTCGCCGCTGCGATGCGCGAGCAGTGCGGCCGCCGCCAGCGATTCGGCCTGTACCCAAAAATATTTGTCGTCGTCGCACCAGTAAGTCGGACCCTTGGTGATAGGGTTTGCGCTCGTCGCAGTCGTACGCAGACTTTCGGGGGCGAAGCCATAGACCATTCCACCGAACTCGCCGTCCCAAGAATGCGCGAGCGCCTCGTCAAATAAATGCCTGGCCGTCGGCAGCAGCCAATCGGCGGGCGCATGACGATCGAGGATCATCAGCAGCTTGGCCCATTCGGTCTGGTGTCCTGGCTGGAAGCCCCACGGGCGAAACAAATGCTTCGGATCATCGAGGTGATACTTCCAGTCGACGTTCCAGTCGACGTCATAGTGCTCCCAGACGAGACCGTTCGCTTTCGCGGCTTGACGTCGCGTCATGTTGTCGGCCAGTGTGTGTGCGCGTTCGAGATAGCGCGCCTCGCCGCTCGCCTCGTACGCGGCGAGCATCGCCTCGCACATATGCATGTTCGCGTTCTGCCCGCGATAGCCCGTGAAGTGCCATTGCGCATTGGCCTCGTCGCGATACAGGCCGAATGCGGGATCCCAGAAACGCTGCTCGAGCAGGTTCCAGGTCTCGTCCATCCACGCCGCGGTCTCGAGCCCGGCCTTGCGCGCGCTCGAATACGCGAGCAGCACGAAGGCGAGGCCGTAGCAGTGATTCATGCGATCTTCGGCCTTGCCCTCACGCACCGTCCACGCATAGCCGCCAGTGTCAGGGTCGCGATGCACGTCGCGCAGATAGCGCACGCCGTGCTCGGCCAGCTCGCGGTAATCGTCGCGACCGAATTCGCGCGCCGCCATCGCGTAATTGAAGACGAAACGCGTGCTGCTGACGAGATGGCGATGACTATGATCGTAAATCGTGCCGTCGTCCTTGTAGTAGTGGAAGAAACCACCCGACTCGTCGCGCGCGCGCGGATCATAGAACGCCATCGTGTGGCGGATATGGTCGAGCAGGAATTGCGGACTGCGAAAATCGGGTGGCGCCATGGTCGGTACTCGTCGGGCAATCAGTGAGAAGTGGATGGCGGACGCAACGCGCGAATATTCAGAGCCCGCTGCAGCTCGGCCAGCGATGCCGGAGAGCGCAATTGCAGGGTGCGCGTTTCGCCAGGCAGCAGCGTCAACGCATTGTCGGACAGTTCGGCGTCGAGCACGCCGAAATCTATCCACACGCCGCGCGCGAGCGATTTGGTTTCCAGCGTGAGCGCGCAGCCGCGGTCGGCATGAGCGAGCGCCGTCTTGATTTGTGGCTCACGCCACGCGAGATTTTTCGCGGCATCGAAATACACCTCCCCGCGCGAGATCGGTTTGCCATCGATCAGCAGATCGAATACGGCAACGCTGCGTTTCGGATCGGCGTCGCGCAGCAAGTCGGCGTCCTCGATCGCGGCGACTTGCATCGCTCCGCGCGGTGCGAGCGCGACGTCCTTGCGCTCATCACGCAGCAATTTGCCATCGAAATCGAGCACGCGCAGACGCCACTGCACTGCAAGCGCGCTTCCGTGATCGCTGATCAATGACACCTGCGTCGTGTGTTCCTTGCGCAACGCCGCGATCGCGACCGGCGCATAGAAACGCTGCGCATGGAATTGCAGCGGCTTCCAGCGTCCATACCAGTCGATGCTCGACCATGACGCGCCCGGCCACACGTCATTGAGCTGCCAGTACAGTGTGCCCATCGTGCGCTGACGCGAGGCACGATGATGCAGGGCCGCGAGTTCGATGCCCTCGGCCTGCACGAGCTGACTCAGATAGACGAAGTCGGCAAAGTCGCGCGGCTTGCCGTATTCGCGTTCGACGTATTGCATGAGGCGCTCATTGCCGGCGCCGGCGAGGAATTTCTGATGCGCGCGAATCACCGGCGCATCGATGCCCTGCTCCGCCGGTTTGGCGAAACTGTCGATCGTGCGCAACGACGGCCACGCCTGCAGTCCGTATTCGGACATGAAGCGCGGCGTCACATCGAGATACGCCGACGCCGGCAGCGCGGGATTGCCCCACACGTGCCAGTAGTGCATGTCGCCGTGGTCCGCATCATCGCCGCCACCATTGTCGGCGAGATCGTTGCTCGGCGAACTCGACCAGTACGGCACGCCATCACCGTCCTGTGCGACGACCTCTCGCAGATCGCGACCGAACAATTGCGCGTAGCCGTTCCAGACCTTGTCGGCGAATGCAGGATCGGCCTTGCGTAGCGTCTCGCCGTAACCCCAGTGCTTCCACGCGGTTTCTTCTTCGTTGTTGCCGTTCCACAGCACGAGGCTTGGGTGATGGCGCAGGCGGCGCACATTGTCGTGCGCCTCCGCGATCACATTCGCGCGGAACGCAGGATCGTAGGCCGGCACGACGCCGCCGCCAAACATGAAATCCTGCCAGACCATGAGGCCCAGTTCGTCACAGAGATCGTAGAACGCATCGCTCTCGTAATAGCCGCCACCCCAAAGGCGAATCATGTTCATGTGCGCTGCGCGCGCGGATTCGAGCACGCGGCGCTGCTGCGCGAGCGTCGCGCGCGCGGGGAATGCGTCGAACGGTATCGCATCCGCGCCCTTGGCGAATACCGGCACGCCGTTGATGACGAAGGCGAAGCCTTGTCCGTCCTTGTCGCGACTCAGTTCGACTGTGCGCAAGCCGATGCGTTGCTGCAGCTCGACTTCGACACCTCGCGCGTCGCTTACGCGGATCGCGAATGTGTATAGAGTCTGTTCGCCCTGCCCGTTTGGCCACCAGCGCCGCGGTTGTGCGATGGAAATCGGCAAGGCGACGGAATTGTTGCCAGCATGCAATTGCTTCGATTGCTTGATTGCAGGCAGCGGCTTGCCGTCCGGATCGCGTGGTGCAATTTCAACGGTCACTTTGTTCGCGCGGTCGCTGTCGAGCGCAAGCATCGCTTCGAGTCGCGCCGCTTTGTCGTCGAGCACTCGCTGGCGAATGTGCAGATCCGTCAAACGCAAGGCATCCCAGCTTTCGAGTTTCACCGCACGCCAGATACCGGCAGTGACGTAACGCGGCCCCCAATCCCAGCCATAGTGATATCCGGGTTTGCGCACGAAGTTGCCGGTCAGGGCATCCTTCGGCTCGTCGCCATAGGGCGAGGGATAGTTGCCCGGCAGCTTGAACGGCATCGCTTCGACCTGCGGCAGCAGGCGTTTGATCGGTGAATCGAACACAATGCGCAACTCGTTGCCCTGCGCGCGCAGCTTCGCTTCGACCGGCACGCGCCAGATGCGAAACGCGTTGTCCGCATCGAGCAGTTGCTCGCCGTTGAGCTCAACGCGCGCGAACGCGTCGAGACCCTCGAACACGATCGCATGGTGCACGCGCTTGAGCGTCGCCGCATCGACATCGAAGCGCGTGCGATATTCCCATTGCGCCAGACCAATCCATTGCAGTTCGGCTTCGGGCGCGCCGACATAGGGATCGCGGATCAAGCCCGCGGCGAGCAGGTCGGTGTGCACATTGCCGGGCACCTGCGCGCGATGCCAACGTGTTTCGCTCGCATGTTGTCCGGCCTGTGCGTCGGTGGGAACGAGGCGGAATTCCCAAGCCTTATCGACAACCTGAGAAACGAGCGCTCCCGCGCCGGCGCCTTCCGCGTATGCGGCGAATGCGAGCGAGAGCGCGGCAACGCGTGCGCGCGACGACATCGACATGCGCTTTCGTGTTGCCATGCAAATGCTCTTCCGGGCGTAGCTGGATATTTTTAGATCGATCTAAATCGCATGCCACTGTAGCACTATTTCGAACCGCTTGTGCAAAGCGCATCCACGACGCGTATCCGAGTGTGCCGCGCGATCGCGCCGTATCGCCGGCGGCAAGCGACGTTCACCGCGCCCGAGAGACGACTGCATCGTTACGATCGCGATGCGCTCGACTCCCGTCTTTGCGAGCATGACGGACCCAAAAATTTCTTGGACACCAACTAGCCGCCGCGCAATGCGGTCACGAGGCGGCGCACCTCGTCCGCATCGGTGCGCCATTCGCCCGCGTCCATGCCCGGAGACGCATTCGTCGCGTGCCGTGCGCGTGAAGCGATCAGGCGTTTCGCGGAAGCATGAAATTCATGTGCATCCGTTTGCGCACGCAAGGCCGCGACGGTGCCCGCATCGACGCCGGCGCCAGCCATGATCGCGATGCGTCCGGCGGCTTGCACGACAAGCTCGCGGATGCGTGGCGCGCCCGCGAGCGCATTCGCCTGCGCGCCCGAAGTCAGCACGCGTTCGCAACCGAGCGCGATCACGTCTTCGAGCGCCTTACGCGGGTCGCGCGCGACGTCGATCGCGCGATGAAAGGTGACACCGAGTGCGCCCGCCGCACTGATCAATTCGCGACAGCGCGACATGTCGACATCGCCATCCGCATCGAGCACGCCGATCACGATGCCGTCGCAACCTTCGACAACGCAACGCTCGATATCGCGCCGCATCGTTTCGCACTCGGCCTCGTCGTAGACGAAATCGCCTGCACGTGGACGGATCAGCACATAGATCGGAATCTTCACGTGCGCACGCGCGAGTGCGATCGTCGCGTGCGAAGGGGTGAGTCCGCCGAGTTCGAGCGCGGCGCACAGCTCGATGCGGTCAGCGCCGCCAGCTTGCGCCGCGAGCGACGAGGCGAGCGAATTCGCCGCGATTTCGAGCTGCAACGCGCTCACTTCTGCTCGCTCGCATAGACCGAACCCGCGTCGATCAGTTTGTCGTGCGCGCCCGGACTCGCATCCTGCATCGCATAGACAAAGCCCTTGTGCAACGCGAACGCGCCGACTTCGCCACGCTTGTTCAGCGCGAGGAAGCACACCTGCAGATGCTTGCTCGCTTCCGGCCGTTTGCGCAGGACGCGCGCGATGGCCAGACGACAGGCTTCGCGCGGCGAGTGTCCCTGGCGCATCAATTCGACCACGAGAAAACTCGCGGCGTTGCGAATCATTTCCTCACCGACACCCGAGGCCGTCGCCGCGCCGACTTCGTTGTCGACATACAGCCCCGCGCCGACGATCGGGCTGTCGCCGACGCGACCGTGGAGCTTCCACGCCATGCCGCTCGTCGTGCACGCGCCGGCAAGACGACCATTCGCATCGAGCGCGAGAATGCCGAGCGTGTCGTGATTGCGCGCATCGCCGACGCGCTCGGCATTGATCTTCGGCTTGTACTCGGCCGTCTTCAGCCACTCGCGCCAGGCCTCGCGCGCCGAGTCGGTCAGCAACGGCGTCTTCGCGAAACCCTGCGCAATGGCAAACTGCTGCGCGCCCGCGCCGACCAGCAATACATGCGGCGACTTCTCCATCACCGCGCGCGCGACCGACACCGGATGCGCAATGTCCTCGAGCGCCGCAACCGCACCGCAGCGGCCGTCGCCATCCATGATGCTGGAGTCGAGCGTCAGCACGCCGTCGCGATCGGGATAGCCGCAATGCCCGACAGTCGAATTGCACAGATCGGCCTCGGCCCAGCGCGCGCCCGCCTCGACCGCGTCGAGCGCACTGCCGCCCGAGCCGAGCACCTGCCACGCGGCGCGATTCGCGCCGACGCCGAAATCCCAGGTGGAGACCACGCGCGCGCCGCGCATCGCGCCTGATTGCGCGCGCGCGTCGCCGAGCGCCAGCGCCGATGCGACCAGTGAGGTTTTCAGGAAATCTCTGCGGTCTGCCATCGATCCATCCAGTGAACATTGACTTCGGCAATTCTAGTCAATAAATCTCAGTGCTTTGACATGAACCTCCAAGCAGCGACGATCGCGCTTCGCATGACTCGTACGCCAGGCCTAGCGTTTGCTACATCTTCACAGACTGCACCCCGCCGGCGCGCCGACCACACGTCCAAGCGCGACCGATACGGATTTGGATGCAGTGTTGCCGCCCGTGACACTGTAGCTGAGCGTCGCCGCGGCGCAGTTTTGAAAGATGATCGTGGCGGTCCCGACTTGTGGGCCTGTGCCATTCTTGCCCGAGTTGAACACGCCGCCGGTGGGTTCGTAAATGGCGATACCGGTCTTCGATACCGCACCCGGCGCGAACGCCATGTCCTGGAACGTGTACCAGCGCTGGCTTGCGCCGCCACCGGTCGCCGAACCGTTTGGCGCATAGGTATACCAGGCGGCGAAGAACAGGTTCAGCTGCGGATTGACGCCGATCAACAATCCTTGGCCGCTGGTCGCGTGTGTCGAATCGCTCCAGGCGCCGGACAACAGGTAATGGCCCGGGCTGCCTTTGTCGCCGCTGCCGGAGCAGGTGACATTGGAATCGACGCGCGACAGCGGAATCGTGCCGCTGCGGCCGCTGCCGTCGGTGAACGCATATTGCAGTGCACCGTGCATGCAATCGGCGAAGTTCAGGACCGCCGTGCCGACCTGGACTGCTTTCGTGGTCGGCGGCGCGTTGAAGTTGCCGCCAGTGGTGGCATAGATATTCATCGGCACCGAGGCAGCGCTTCCCGCGATGGGAGCCTGTGATTGCAGGGTGTACCAGCGCTGGCCGCCGGCCGCAGTGACATCATAGGTGTACCAGCCCGCAGCGAAGTAAACCTGCCCACTGACGCCATTGAAATCGGGATAGGTTTCGATCAGCAAGCCCTGTCCGCTT
The DNA here is from genome assembly GCA_964509025.1 of uncultured Rhodanobacteraceae bacterium. Taxonomy (GTDB): domain Bacteria; phylum Pseudomonadota; class Gammaproteobacteria; order Xanthomonadales; family Rhodanobacteraceae; genus Rudaea. The sequence goes on along the minus strand of CAZDWH010000032.1, from coordinate 8,444 downwards.
GTGCTCGGGTCGTACCAAGGGCCAGTAAGGCCGTGCTGGTTGAGGTTGAGCACGCCCGGAACCGCCGCTGGCGTAACACTATTGGAGGCCGCTGAGGCGGGGCCTGTGCCCACCGCATTCGTCGCCGTCACCGTAAACGTATACGCCGTTCCATTGGTCAAGCCGGTGATCGCGTGGCTCAAGCCGGACGTGCCGGCGTTGCTGTCGGAGCCGCCGGCGGGAATCGAGGTCACCGTATAGCCCGTGATTGCGCTGCCGCCGTTGCTGGCCGGCGCAATGAACGTCACCGTGGCCTGAGCGTCCCCGGCGGTCGCCGTCGCATTCGTCGGCGCGCCGGGAACGGTTGCCGTCGCCGTCCCCGCCACTTCTACCAGACTGGCCGACATGGGAGGCATCGCGGATACGGTCAGGCTGGTGCCGTTGATAGAACCATTGGAACCGATTTGCGACAGATTGTTCGAGCCATCGAAACCGAACCGCCTCCACGTGCCCGTGCGAGTAGTGTTGAAAGTCAGAGTAACGTCGTGAGTGGCCACGTCCTTGTTGGTCAGAAGCACCATGGTGCGCTGGCCAGGCATATCGAACGCATAAGCACCGATCAGGTCGACAGCAGAACTGGCTGCGGCAACGCTGTTGCCGCTGACTCTGCTTCCGGCATTGTCGTAGTTGAGAAACAGGGAGTAGGCGTTCTCGACGAGCGTGTGGGGAGCCGGTGCCACCCAGCGTGCCGCCATATCGACTCCATCGCGAGCGAAGATGGCGAGCACCTCGGCTTGCGCTATCGCGCCCGTCGTCGTGTCGTCATTGCCCCAGTTGTATTCGGTGAGCGCGAGGGCGGTGTTCGGACAATACTGATCGATCCAGGCATGCACGCGCGGCAGCAGATTAGGGACGCTCAGATGATCGGGTGCGGAATTGCCGAGCGTTCCGATCCATGATTCGGACACCCAACTCGCGTTGTAGAGTTCCTTGAGCGAACGCAGCCGCCGCGCTCCGGTGGCGGGTGAGTCGTCGTCGCTCAGACTGACGGCGTCGCCTTGCGGGTAGTAGTGCAGATCGAGATAGTCGACCGGTCGGCCGTTTGCGCAGTTTTGTTGCAGATACCACGCGATGAAAGGCAGGCCGCCATGCGCGTTGCGGTCCGCATTGGAGCCGCCGCAATTGTCAGCGGCGGACCAAAACAAGTCGCAGTAACCCCAGGTAACCGGGCCGGTCACACGGGCGTTCGCCTCTTGTTGCTTGATTGCGCTGCCGTAGCTCAGCGATTTGCTCCAGATCTCATCTTCAGTCGGCGCGCTGGGATGTACATCGCGGTGCGTCGAGTTCCACAGCATCACCTCGTTATCGAGCGTGAAGTAGCGCACTCCGCCCGCCGCCGCGCCGCCGAATGCCGATTGCATGTGCGCGATCCACTGCTGCTGGAAAGTGGGTCCCACTGCGGTCGAGGAATCGAGAGGATCGTTACCGGTAATCGGCGACCCGTTCGTGTGGTTGCCGTTGCCTGCGTTCGGGTCGTAAGGGTCGGTTTGTTGCTGTGATCCGTATTTGCCGACCGAGAAGCCCACGGTGTACGGATGCGCAAGTGCACTGTCTGCGCGAGGTGTCCAGCCGATCGTCGGGATCGTCATCAGCGGCTGACTGCCGCCGGCGATGGCATCGCGAATGAACTTGTCGGCCGAACTGTCGAGTGGCGGCACGTGCGCGCGATCGCGACCATTCGGAATATTCTCGAAGAAGTAGTCGCTGGCAGTATTGTTGACGTCGACCTGCCAGTTGTAGCGCGTCGTGCTGTTGCCGCCCCAGCGGCGCAGGCTGTAACCGATCTGACTGTTGCGCGTACTGTCGCCATAAGCGACGCCGAAGATCAGCGGATTGACTGGCCTGCCGACACTGCGCGTATCGACACCGACATTGATCGCAGCGCCGGACGCGATGGACTTGCTACGCGCGTTGAAAACGATGTCGGTCAAATAGACTTGTGGCTGTGCGGTTCCGCTGCCGTCCTGGAATATCAGCGCGTTCAACGATCCATAGGTCAGGCCCTGTGCGTCAAAATCGACCACGACCTGCTTCCACGTGCCCGCGGCAATCCCGCCGCTGGTGTAGCTGCCAATGTCGAGCGAGCCGAAGCTCGCGCTTTGGTTCGTTGCGGGATCGATCAGTTGCAGCGAAAGGCTGACCTTCTGCCCGCTGCCGCTGCCGCCGTGGACCCAGAATGTAAGACTGCCGTAGGCGGAGATCGGATAGCGCACGCTGCCGTTCCCGGCCAGCACGCGAATGCCGCCCCAATTGTTCGGCGTGAAGGCGATCGCATGCGCTTCACTACCGCGCAAGACGGCCGTGCTGGAGAAGCTGTAAGTCGAGGCCCAACTGTAGTAATTGGCAAAGCCGTTCTGCAGCGTGCCGTCGTACACGGTCAGTGACGCCGCACCGGCCATACCCGCGCTGCAGAGCAAAACCGCAGCAGCGCAGAGTCTCGCAAGAACCGCCCTTGCGTCGCGAAGAAAGAACAGCTTCCTTTCCCCACAAACAGGCTCTTGAAAAAATCCCTTTCCTGCAAAATTCTGTATACGATACGACATTGTATACTCCAACCAGGATGCTAGTGAATTTCGTCGACTCGACCTGCGCGGCAGGTGCAAGCGAAGTCGATGGGGGGCGCATCGAAAAGAGGAGATATAGGGGTTTATCTTACCGACGCCGTCGGGGGGAAATTGGGCAAATCCCGTTAAAAATTCCGAACAAGTCGGCGTCGCTCGCTTGTCGGGCATAAGTGTCAAGACTGACACTTAGTGCGGCTATGACCACGGCGCCTTTGCGAAAGGCGAATCATGGCGCGCCCGGAGGGATTCGAACCCCCGACCAATGGCTTCGGAAGCCACTACTCTATCCAGCTGAGCTACGGGCGCGTTGATACGCTGCGATCAATCAGGACATTGCGCCCTGCCGCACGATTATAACGCATGCCGCGCGACTCGCTGCGCCTGCGGTGGCCCGATCCTCTATCATGTGCAGCAGAAACTCATCTGCCTGTGCCATGGATATTTTCAAGATCTTCCACATCGAGGCCGCACATCGGCTCACCGGCGTGCCGCCGACGCACAAGTGCGCGCGCCTGCACGGGCATTCGTTCCGCGTCGAGGTGCACGTGTCGGGCGAAGTCGACGCGGCGACTGGCTGGGTGATGGATTTCGCCGACGTGAAAGCCGCATTCGCGCCGATTTACGACCGACTCGATCATCACTACCTCAACGACATCGATGGGCTCGACAATCCGACCAGCGAACGTCTCGCACAGTGGATCTGGCGCGAACTGAAGCCGCACCTGCCCCAGCTCTCGCGCATCGTCGTGTACGAGACCTGCACCGCCGGCTGCACCTATAGCGGCCCCTGAGTCTTGACGCATCGCCTGGGGCGATCGCGCCACGATAGCGTTGCGCGGCGCAACAAAGCGCCCTAGAATCGGTTGGCGCAGCGCGCAAAAGTGAACGAAATCCGGCTCGATTCTTGCTTGATTTTGTGGATTTAACTGTTTGAAACAATAAAGAAATATTCGACCTCGCCTCGATCTTGTTGCAACGCACAAATTTTTGTGTATAGTGGCATCCATTCCCCAACCATTTTTTACGAGGCCATACCATGTCCGAGTACTTCAACACCCAAGCCCTGACGCTCACGAAGAGCTTCGCCGACGCGGCGTTCAAGGCTAACACCCTGGCGCTGGAAAGCCTGGAGCGCATCACCAGCCTGCAGTTCAAGACGCTTGAAAACCGTCTGGCCGCCACGGCCGACTTCGTCTCGGAAGCCGCCGAAGCGCGCGACTTCGAAGAGCTGAAGAGCGTGTGGCCGAAGGGCGTCAGCCTGGCCAAGGAAACCGCCGAGAAGCTGTACGCCAACAGCCAGGAAGTGTTCGGCATCTCGGTCAAGACCGGTGAAGCGCTGGGCCAGCTGGCCAAGGGCAGCTTCGAACTCGCCAACGACAGCATCAAGAAGCAGACGACCGAATTCACCAACAAGGTGAACGCGGCAACCAAGAAGGCGGCGAAGTAAGCAACTCATTCCCCAAGCGGAATCGCGCTGCGGCAACTCCCTCCCCTTTAGCTGCAGCGTTTGTTAGGGCCGGACATGTTCCGGCCCTTTTCTTTTGTTTTGCGATCATCCCTGATCGCGAGGATCAAAAAGCTGCCATCGCCGGCCGCACTCCTCACAAGAGCATGTGACCATCGGCTCTCACCAAGAGTCCATGGGCTTGTGGCAGACTCTGAACATGCCCAGCCTGATCGTCACCTCCGGCACCTTGGCCGGCCAGGTCTTCAGCTTCTCCGACAGCGCCGTGATCGGACGCGGGCAGTTTTCCGATGTGCGCCTCAACGATACGACCGTGTCGCGGCGGCACGCGCTGATCCGACTGATCGGCGACGACTACGAACTCTCCGATCAGGAAAGCGTGAACGGCACGCGCCTGCGCGGGGAACGCATTGCCACACCGGTACGCATCGCCGACGGCGACGAGATCGAATTCGGCGAGGTCAAAGTGGTGTTCCGCGGCAACGATCGCGGCGAAAGCGCATCGCTCGCATCGACACGCCAAGACGTGGAAGGGCCGACGCGCTCGCCCACGATCACCGGCGGCCACCGCATCATTGCGCCCGCCGCCGCGGCGTCCGCGCCGGCAACGCCCGGTCTGCGCGAGCTGCTAGCGCGCATGAAGTTGCTGTGCGACATCGGCGCGCTAGCGCGGCGCGAGGAATCCCTGCGCATGCAGCTCGACGCCGCGCTAGCGGCAATCTGCGCCGCTTTTCCTTTGCTTGGCCGTGCGGCGGTATACACGCACGCCGGCTCGGATGAACATCTCACTACGCTCGCGCAACGCGGCAACGGCGCGGACGCCGACCTCGCGCACGCCGAGCCGTTCATGCGCGAGGCGCTGCGGCACGAACTCGGCATCAATATCATGGATGGCGTGGCACGCGAAGCGCTCGCCTCGCGCCTGCACATGACGCAGCTGCCCACGGCGATGTTCGGCATTCCGCTGCGCGCGGGCAGCGACGTACTCGGTGGGCTCTACCTCGACAGCACGCATGCCGCGGCCTGGCGCAGTGCGGACCAGGAACTGTTCAACGGCGTCGCCGGCCAACTCGCGTGGCTGATTTCGAGCCAGCGCGGACGCGCGCCGGAACGCGCGATCGAAGCACACGATCTCGCGCTGGCGCGGCGCATCCAGCAGCGCTTCTTGCCGCAGGGCACGCCGGCGATCCGCGGCTATCGCCTCGCCGACAGTTACCAGGCCGCACGCGTGATCGGCGGCGACTACTTCGACTTCTTCCAGTACCGCGACGGCCGCCAGGGCTGGGTGATCGCCGACGTCTCGGGCAAATCCGTGTCGGGCGCGCTGTACATGGCGCGGCTCAGCGTGCAGGTGCGCGCGCTCGCGCGCCACACCGGTGGCCCGGCCGAACTGCTCGCCGGGCTCAACAAGAAGCTGTATCAGGAACTCGAGCCCGGCATGTTCGTCACGATGTGCGCGGCCGCGCTCGAACCTGAGCAAGGCACACTCGAATTCGCCTGCGCCGGACATCCGCCGCCCCTGTTGCGCGCGCCCGACGGCAGCGTGCGCGAACTGGCCGAGCCCGACGCGCTGCCGCTCGGCGCGATGCCAGATACCGAGTATCGCCTCGATCGCGCCAGCCTCGTCGCGGGCAGTGTCGTGCTGTTTTACACCGACGGCCTCGACGAGGCACACAATGATAAAAATGCGCTTTTTGGAAAAGAGCGCATTGTGGAATCCCTGACCACGGCGCGCGATGCGCAGGACGCGCTCGACGGCCTGCTCGCGAGTCTGGCGCGCTTCGTTGCGGGCGAGGCGCAGAGCGACGATCTGACCCTGATCACGCTAAGTCGGGATCGTGGGTGATCCATACTGGATTTATTTCTTGCCGAACATCCCGCGCAATTTGCCGAGCACGCCGGACTTGGCCTCGTCAGGCGGCACTGCGGCAGGCACCGCGGGCGCAGCGGCTGAGGCTGCGCGCACGGACGCTCCGGCACTCGCCAGGCGTGGCTTGACACCGAGTAACGACCCCACCTCGACCGCGAAAGCCGCGGTCTGCGCAGACTTGGCCACCGGCTTGCCGATGATTCGCAGGATGCGCGCGGCGTGGTCGGCCAGACTGGGCTCGGTGCGCGCCGGAGCGGCTTTTGCGCTGGCGGCGAGCGCCGCAGCCCGATCCTTTGAAATTGCGAACAGGCGGGTAAACCCCGCGACTTCGAACACCTGCGATACCGCCGGATTGAGGCCGCACAGGCGCAACCGTCCTTTGTTTCCGTCGAGCTGCTTGGCCAGCGCGAGCAGCACGCGCAGGCCTGCGCTGCTGACATAGCCAACCTCGCCGAGGTCGATCAGGAAATCGCGCGCGCCGGCGGCAGTGAGATCCTGCGCGATGAGCTCGAGATCGGCGGCGGTATCGGTATCCAGCCGTCCACGCAGCGCGAGGATGCGCAGCTCGCCTTCTTGTTCCTGGCCGATTTCCAAGCCCATGTTGTTCTCGTCTTGAAACTTCAATTCACATAGATGCAGCTCATCGCTGCATGCGTCACCAGACTCGGCCGTAACACCGTCCCTGGTACGCCGCCGCTCGGCTCCTGCCTCGCCCTCGCGAGACGCGCGACATGCCATTCAAGGCATGTCGCAAGCGCGCCCCGCACCCTTCGCTCCTGCTTCGGGCGTTCGCGAACACGCGCGATGCGCTTCAACGCATCGCGCAAGCGTGTTCGCTCACCCCTCTCGAAACACAAACCGAGCGGCGCCGATCTGCACGACGTCTTCGTGGCGCAGCTGGCGCTCGCGGATTTTTTCCGCGTTCACGCGCGTGCCGTGTTTGCTGCTCAGATCGACGATGGTGAAACCGCCCATGCTCACCGCGATCTGCGCGTGCTTGGCGTCGACGCCAGGACCGACGATGCGGATCTCGTTCGCGGCGTCCGCGCCGATATTGGTCGGCTTGAGCGCGAGCGCGTAGCTTTGCTTGCCCGCTTCAGGATTTTGCGGCACCAGGCGCGCGGCGCGGAACACCTGCGTCGCGCCTGCGGCCGGCGCTTCGTTCGCGGGGGCAAGCGCGGCTTCGGGCAGGTTGATCGCCGACATCACCTGGGTCTTGTTCGGCGGCGCGTCGTCGAGTATCGCCGCAACTTCGTTGGTGCGCATATCGGCGAGCTTATTCGCAATCTCGACCAGATCGGCACCGGCCAGGGTCTGCCGTTGCGTCGTGCCCGGCGTAGCGATCAGCGCCGCCGCAGCGGCCGCCTCATCCTGCATCACGGTCAGCTCGGATTCGTCACCGAACGGCTCGAGGAAGCGTTTCTTCAGCGCGCCGGCCTGCTCGTGCGCCTGCGTGCGCTCCTTGATCGTGCCTTCGATTTCGCCGAGGCGCCGCTTGAACTCCTTGTCGTCGAACTCGCCGAGTTTGTGGCGCAGCTCGAGCTCCTGCTGGTCTAGCTTGATCGCGTCGTGATCGGCCTCGATGCGCTTGACCAGTTCGCGCAGCTTGGAATACTGCTCGCGTGCCGCGTCTTTGAGCGGAGCGGCTTTTTCATCGAGTTCGGCGCGACGTTTCTCGTAGTCGCCGCGCACACGCGCGTACACCGCCTCGGCGAAATCCTGCTTGACGCCATCGAGCCCTTTGAGGCGCTCGTCGAGCACGTCATGATCCTTCTTGATCGCGTTGAGCGCCTCGATCGAACTCGCGTCGATCGCGCCCAACGCCTGCTGCCACTGATTTTCCGTTTGTGCCATGACCCGCTCCGCGCGATAGGACTTGTTAGACGGCGATCAATTCGACTTCGATCGTGCCGAAACGCAGACGATCGCCGGGCTTGAGGCGCATGTCGACTCCGGTGCCGATGCGCTCGTCGTTGAGGTAAGTGCCGTTCGGCGTCGGATTGTCTTCGCGCACAAAATATACTCCGTCGCGCACAAGGAATCTGGCGTGGCGCCGCGACAGGGTGCGATTCGCATCGTAGGGGCCGAGATTGATTTCGGGCGTGGTGCCGCTTGAGGGATCGGGACGGCCGACCAGATAGTCCTCGCGCCCGCGCGCGAACGCGATCAGCTCGCCGCTCGCGACATGGCGCAGGGCATATTGGCGCGCGGGAGGCGGCGCGGCCTGAACCGGCGGCGGCGCAGGAGCGGGTTTCGGCGCAACGGGGGAAGAAGGAGCCCTGACGGCCCAGCACCCGCCCCCCAAGCCGGTGGCGCTTATCGCCGACGCCATCCTCGACTGCACCGCACGCGGCGAGATCGTGCTCGACCCCTTCCTCGGCGGCGGCGCTACTCTAGCGGCGGCCGAGCGCACTGGCCGCCGCTGCCGGGCGATCGAGATCGAACCGAGGTTCGTCGACGCCTCCGTCCGACGGCGGGAGACCCCCGTCCGTGGGAGGCGTGCAGG
>CAZDWH010000031.1:0-20375 GCA_964509025.1 uncultured Rhodanobacteraceae bacterium | reverse complement strand
AAGCGGCACGGGGGTCGGATACGGGCCGGGATGGTCGATGCCGAGCTTGGCGCCAACGGCGCTCGCGACCGCGGGATCGGTCAGTTCGCCGATCAGGCGGTTGATGCTTGGGCCGCAGTCTTTTTCCTCGTACGGGAAAAATCCCGCGCCGGAATACTTCGGAAAATCGCGTTCAAGTTCGCTCGCGGCGTCGCCAGGCAACTGCCCGCGCGCGATCAGGAAGCGAAACGGCTGCTCGCGCACGGCAGTATCGTCGCGCTCGAGGCGGGCGGGGTCGAACAGGGGCGCGGTATCGGCGGACATGGCGCAATTGTAAGGGAACCTCCAACAAACCGTTGCGAGCGAAAGAATTTGCGTGTCGCCGGAGCGCAGGAACCGGAGCATGCAAGCAAGCATGTGAGGATTCCGAGCACCGCCGGCGCGCAAATTATCGAGCGCAGCAGGTTTTTGGGGGTCCCGGATTGGACAGGGGGCGGGGCACACCGGTATCATCCGCACTCGCCCGCATTCATCGCCCACGGACCGGTTTCCGCCAGCCCGCGGGTCGGCTTGTACCCGAAGAATGCGTCGATTTGTTGCGAACATCATGTTCGTGAGAATCAAGAGCGGCCATCCGTGGCCGCACTGTCAACTACTACAGGCGACGCAATGACCCCTGCAATCCTCGCATTGGAAGACGGCTCCACTTTCCGCGGTATCTCGGTTGGTGCGGAGGGCGAAACCGTTGGCGAGGTGGTGTTCAACACAGCGATGACGGGGTATCAGGAGATCCTCACCGATCCCTCGTACGCGCAACAGATCGTCACGCTGACTTATCCGCATATCGGCAACACCGGCGTCAACGCAGTCGATGAGGAATCGCCGCGCGTGCAGGCGGCGGGGCTCGTGATCCGCGATCTGCCGCGCCTCGCGAGCAACTGGCGCTCGACCGAATCGCTCGATGCCTATCTACGCCGCAACGGCATCGTCGCGATCGCCGATATCGACACGCGTCGCCTCACGCGCATCTTGCGTGACAAGGGCGCGCAGAACGGCTGCATCGTTACCGGCGCCGGCGCTTCCGATGTGCATGCGCTGGCCAAGGCGCGCGCGTTCCCGGGTTTGAACGGCATGGACCTTGCCAAGGTCGTGAGCACGCGTGAAAGCTATCGCTTCGATGCCGGCAGTTATGACCTCGATCGCACGGCATTCGCTGCGGCCACGAATAAATACCGCGTTGTCGCCTATGACTTCGGCGTCAAGCGCAACATCCTGCGCATGCTCGTCGACCGCGGCTGCGACGTGACGGTCGTGCCGGCGCAGACCAGCGCAACCGACGTGCTCGCCCTGAAACCCGACGGCGTGTTCCTGTCGAACGGCCCCGGTGATCCTGCACCCTGTGATTATGCGATCGACGCAGCGCGCGAATTCATCGCGCGCAAGATTCCGACCTTCGGCATCTGCCTCGGCCACCAGATCATGGGCCTCGCCGTCGGCGCAAAGACGCTGAAGATGAAGTTCGGCCACCACGGCGCGAATCATCCGGTCAAGGATCACGACGACGGTCGCGTGCTCGTCACCTCGCAGAATCACGGCTTCGCGGTCGATCCGGCGACGCTGCCCAAGAATGCGCGCGTTACCCACACCTCGCTGTTCGACGGTTCGCTGCAGGGATTTGCGCTGACCGACGCACCCGCGTTCTGCTTCCAGGGTCACCCGGAAGCGAGCCCGGGTCCCCACGACATCGGTTATCTGTTCGATCGTTTCGCACAGATGATGCAGAAATAAGCCATGCCAAAAAGAACTGACATCAAAACCATCCTCGTCATCGGCGCCGGCCCGATCGTCATCGGTCAGGCCTGCGAGTTCGACTACTCCGGCGCGCAGGCGTGCAAGGCGCTGAAGGCCGAGGGCTATCGCGTCGTGCTGGTCAATAGCAATCCGGCAACGATCATGACCGATCCGGAGACGGCCGATGCGGTCTACATCGAGCCGATCAACCGTGCAACGGTCGAGAAGATCATCGCCAAGGAAAAACCCGACGCGCTGCTGCCGACGATGGGCGGCCAGACCGCGCTCAACTGTGCGCTCGATCTCGCCGACGCGGGCATTCTGGAAAAGTATAAAGTCGAACTGATCGGCGCTTCGCGCGAGGCGATTCGCATGGCGGAAGACCGCGAATTGTTCCGCCTCGCGATGCGCGATATCGGTCTCGAATGCCCGAAGGCCGAAGTCGCCAAATCGCTCGAACAGGCTTTGGAAATCCAGGCCAAGGTCGGCTTCCCGACGATCATTCGTCCTAGCTTCACGCTTGGCGGTTCGGGCGGAGGCATCGCCTACAACCGCGAAGAGTTCGTCGAGATCATCAATCGCGGCCTCGATCTCTCGCCGGTGCACGAAGTCCTCGTCGAGGAATCGGTGCTCGGCTGGAAAGAGTTCGAGATGGAGGTCGTGCGTGACAAGGCCGACAACTGCATCATCGTCTGCTCGATCGAGAACTTCGATCCGATGGGCGTGCACACGGGCGATTCGATCACGGTCGCGCCGGCGCAGACGCTGACCGACAAGGAATACCAGCGCCTGCGCGATGCCTCGATCGCGGTGCTGCGCAAGATCGGCGTCGACACCGGCGGCTCCAACGTGCAGTTCGGCATCAATGCCGAGAACGGCCGCGTGGTGGTGATCGAGATGAATCCGCGCGTGTCGCGTTCGTCCGCGCTCGCCTCGAAAGCGACCGGTTTCCCGATCGCCAAGGTCGCGGCCAAGCTCGCGGTCGGCTACACGCTCGACGAGTTGCGCAACGAGATCACTGGCGGCGCGACGCCGGCATCGTTCGAACCGACGATCGACTACGTCGTCACCAAGATTCCGCGCTTCGCGTTCGAGAAATTCCCCGCGACCGACGCGCGCCTGACCACGCAGATGAAGTCGGTCGGCGAGGTCATGGCGATCGGGCGCAATTTCCAGGAATCGCTGCAGAAGGCGCTGCGCGGACTCGAAACCGGCAAGGATGGGCTCAATCCGACTGGCCTCGATCCGGCCAATGCGGACGATCTCGCCGCGCTCAAGCGCGAGCTGCGCGAGCCCAAGCCCGATCGCATCTTCTATGTAGCGGACGCATTCCGCGCGGGGCTGTCGCTCGAGGAAATCTATGCGTTGACGCGCATCGACCGCTGGTTCCTCGATCAGATGGGCGAGATCATCGAAATCGAAACGGCCGTAAAGACGGCTGGCCTCAAGGCGATCGACGCCGCGCGCATGCGCGAGCTCAAGCGCAAGGGTTTCTCCGACGCGCGCCTCGCCACGCTGCTTGGCACCGACGAGGCGGCGGTGCGCACGCTGCGCCGCGCGTTCAACGTGCGCCCGGTATACAAGCGTGTCGATTCATGCGCGGCCGAATTCGCGACCACGACGGCCTATATGTATTCGACCTACGAGGAAGAGTGCGAGGCCAACCCGAGTACGCGCGACAAGATCATGGTGCTCGGCGGCGGGCCGAACCGCATCGGTCAGGGCATCGAGTTCGACTACTGCTGCGTGCACGCGGCGCTGGCCCTGCGCGAGGACGGCTACGAAACCATCATGGTCAACTGCAATCCGGAGACCGTGTCGACCGATTACGACACCTCGGATCGCCTCTACTTCGAGCCGCTCACGCTCGAAGACGTACTCGAAATCATCGATAAGGAAAAGCCCAAGGGCGTGATCGTGCAGTACGGCGGACAGACGCCGCTCAAGCTCGCGCGTGCTTTGGAGGCCAATGGCGCGCCGATCATCGGCACGACGCCGGATTCGATCGATCTGGCCGAGGACCGCGAGCGTTTCCAGAAGATGGTGCAGAAGCTCGGCCTGACGCAGCCGCCGAATCGCACCGCACGCACGCCCGACGAGGCGCTCAGCTCAGCGCGCGAGATCGGCTATCCGCTCGTCGTGCGGCCGAGCTACGTGCTCGGCGGACGCGCGATGGAAGTAGTGCATTCCGATGCGGATCTCAAACGCTACATCACCGACGCGGTCAAGGTGTCGAACGATTCGCCGGTGCTGCTCGATCGCTTCCTCGACAATGCAGTCGAGGTCGACGTCGACATCGTCGCCGACGCACAGGGCAATGTGCTGATCGGCGGCATCATGGAGCATATCGAGGAAGCCGGCGTGCATTCGGGTGATTCCTCGTGCTCGCTGCCGCCGTATTCGCTTTCGGCGAAGATCCAGGATGAGCTGCGCGCGCAGGTCATGCAGATGGCGCGCGAACTCAAGGTCGTCGGGCTCATGAATACGCAGTTTGCTATTCAAGGCGACGACAACGGCGGTGCGACGATCTACATCCTCGAAGTGAATCCGCGCGCCTCGCGCACGGTGCCGTTCGTGTGCAAGGCGACCGGCGTGTCGCTCGCGAAGATCGCCGCGCGTTGCATGGTCGGCAAGTCGTTGATCGAGCAGGGCACAACGCGCGAAGTCGTGCCGCAGTACTACTCGGTCAAGGAAGCGATCTTCCCGTTCATCAAGTTCCAGAACGTCGACCCGATCCTCGGCCCCGAGATGCGCTCGACCGGCGAAGTGATGGGCGTCGGCCGCAACTTCGGCGCCGCGTTCGCGCGCGCGCACGAGGCGGCGAACATTACCGCGCCGAAGCTCGGCAAGGTGTTTCTGTCGGTGCGCGACGCGGACAAGCCGCGCCTGCTCGTCGTCGCGCAGGAACTGGTAAAGCGCGGCTACAGCCTGGTCGCGACCGCGGGCACTTGCGACTACCTGCACAAGAAAGGCGTCGCCTGCGAGCGCATCAACAAGGTGCTCGAAGGCCGCCCGCATATCGTCGACCTGATCAAGAACGGCGAGATCGTATTCATCGTCAACACGACCGAAGGCAAGCAGGCGATCGCCGACTCGTTCTCGATCCGGCGCGAAGCGCTGCAACAACGCATCACCTATTCCACCACCGTCGCGGGCGCGCGTGCGCTCGTGCACTCGCTCGATTTCCGCGGTGGCGGCGAAGTCCATAGCCTGCAAGAACTCCACAAAGAGCTGACCGCATGAAAATCTTTACTTCGAAGGAGCTTGCATGAAGCGCGCGCCGATGACCGCCAAGGGCGCCGAACGCCTGCGCGGCGAGCTGGAACGGCTCAAGTCCGAAGAACGGCCGCGCATCATCGCGGCGATCGCAGAGGCACGCGCTCACGGCGATCTGAAGGAGAACGCCGAGTACCACGCCGCGCGCGAGCTGCAGGGTTTCATCGAGGGCCGCATCAAGGAGCTCGAAGCCGCGCTCTCGTTTGCCGAAGTCATCGACATCTCGCGCCTCAGCACCAACGGCAAGATCGTGTTCGGCGCGACCGTCGACCTGGTCGAAGAGTCGAGCGGCGACGAAGTCACTTACCAGATCGTCGGCGACCTCGAAGCGGACATCAAGCAACGCATGATCGCGGTCAACTCGCCGCTCGCCCGCGCGCTGATCGGCAAGAGCGAAGGCGACAGCTTCGAGTTTCAGGCGCCGAACGGCGTGAAGCAGTATGAAGTCCTGGCGGTGCGGTACACCGCATAGCGCGATGCAACTGACGCTGCTGCTGCCGACAAAAGCGCATCGGTCGGGGTCGCCGACGCTTGCGCGCTGGCTCGCGCGCGGCGATCGCATGGCAGCGGCGAAGCCCGGACGCGACGCGCAGCTGCGCAGCCACTTTGAATTCCATGGTCCCGCGTTGCCGATTGCGGCGCTGACGCGTAGCGTCGATGCGAACGACGCCGACAGCGCGCAGTGGCTGCGCTGCGATCCGGCCTATGTAATGGCCGATGCGGTGACGCTGCGCCTGATCGCTTGCGGCGATCTGCTGCTGTCCGCCGACGAAGTCGAGGAATTCTCGCGCGTCTTGAAACCGCTGTTCGGCGATGCGGGATTTCCGCTCGAGGCGACACGCCCGGATCGCTGGTATCTGCGCTGCCCGCGCGAGGCGAAGCTGCCGCGTTTCTCCGATCCTGCGGATGCGCTTGGCGATGATCTCGGGCAGCACCTCCCGGAAGGCGACAACGCGCGTCAATGGCGCAGCCTGCTCAACGAAGCGCAGATCGCGCTGACCCAACACCCGCTCAATACACAACGCGTGCAGCGCGGGCTGCCGCCAGTGAACAGCGTGTGGTTCTGGGGCGCGGGGGTGCTGCCGCAGTGGGTACGAAGCACGGTTTCATCGATGTGCAGCGATGATGAAATCGCCGCCGCGCTGGCGCGCATGGCGAATGTGGCGAACGTGGCGCCGCTTCCCGTTGCATTCGCGTCGTTGGGGCAAGGCGAACACGCGATGCTTGATCTGGTCGATCAACGCGACGCGGCGACGCTAGAACAGAAGTGGCTCACACCGATCGACGCCTTGCTCGCAAAGCGCAAGCTCGACGCCGTGCATCTGCACTTCGTCGACGGCGAACGCGTGACGTACCAGCCGGCGCATCGCTGGCGTTTCTGGCGTCGCGTCAAACCGTGATCCTCGCAGGCCTTACGAAGGGCAATGGCTAAGAAGCAATCCTTTGCAAGCGTAGGGGCCTTGAAAGCAAGGCCCGAGATCACGGCGCCGGATGCTCGATCGGAATTCCGTAACAAGGAATGCAGGTAATGCCGGAACCGATCCGAATTATCGACAGGCCAGTGTCACAAGAGGTGATGCAGGCGGCGATCGCTGCCGGGTATACGCGTCTCCAGTCGCGAGTCATTGCGGGTCGTCTTTCCGATCGGGACGCTAACAAGGTATCGCTCCTCATACGCCCTCAACTGAGTGCGCTCGATGCACCTGATCACCTGCCGGACATCGATGCTGCCGCCGACGCGGTCGCACGCGCGGTGCAGCAGCGTCTACCGCTGATTCTGTTGTCGGATTTTGATGCGGACGGCGCTTCCGGACATGCGGTACTGAAATTCGCATTGCGCGACTACTTCGGCGTGCCCGAGAACCAGATCCATAGCTATATTGGTCATCGGCTTCGTGAGGGATACGGCGTTTCGGAAAATGTAACCCAGAGGATTTTGGATTCGGCACCTAAACCCGGGCTCATCATTACCGTGGACCAAGGCAGTTCGGACCACGCTCGCATCGAAAAACTGCGAGAGCATGGCTTCATGACCGTGGTGACGGATCACCACGGAGTCCCTGAGTCTGGTCCGCCAGCCGCCGCTATCGCATGCGTCAATCCGATGCGAAGAGATTCGGCATTTGCAGATCCCTACATCGCGGGCGTTCATGTGGCCTGGCTACTCTGCTGCGCCGTGCGGCAGCGGCTTGTCGAGCGAGGCCACCTTCCCGCCACGGCGCCGCGCCTCGGGGGACTCCTCGACCTGGTTGCGCTGGGAACCATTGCGGATTGCGTAGACCTGGCCCACTCGCCAAACAACCGTGCTGTGTTGATGCGTGGCCTTGCGCTGATGAATGCACCGGACGCACGACCGGTGTGGCGCGCCCTGTATTCTGCCTCCCGCTGCTCCGGCCCCATCACGGCAGCCACGTTGGGTTTCACCTTCGGGCCAATCATCAATGCACGGGGCCGGCTCGACTGCGCGCTAGGTGCTGTCGATCTGTTGATGTGCCAGGACGATGGCGAAGCCTTGCGTCTGGCACAGGCATTGGTCGAGCACAATAGCGAGCGCAAGCAGATCCAATCCAGGATGCTGCGTCGTATCCTTCCTCTGGCCGAACAACAAGCCGTCACCGGGTGCGCGGCGATTACGGTATTCGATCGAGAAGGGCATCCAGGCGTGCACGGAGTCTGTGCCGCACGATTGGTGGAGGCCTATGGGCGTCCTGCCGCGTATTTTTCGCCCAAGCAAGGCGGCGACCATGTCACGGCTTCGCTGCGTACCGTTCCAGGCTTTCACATCCGCAATGCACTTGCCGAGATCGCCGAATCGCACCCGGATGATTTCATTGCATGGGGTGGACACGCGGGTGCAGGCGGTGTCACCTTGAAACAAGAGGGGGTTGACCGTTTCAGAGCTGCGTTCAATGCGGTAGCAACTCGCGCCTTGTCAGCGTGCACTCTGGGACCGCGGGTATTGACCGACGGCGAGCTCGGTCATACCCCAAGCCTTGAATTGTTCTACGACCTCGATGCACTGCAGCCATTTGGCCGGCAATGGGAAGCTCCGGTGTTCCGCGCCGACGGCCGCGTGCTTGACCTACGTTTCGTTGGTGACGGGACGCACCTTAAACTGATGATAGAAATCGGATCGAATCGCTTCGACGCCATCTGGTTTGGCGCGGTTCGCGACGGCGTGTGCCCCGTGGAATCGGGGCAAGTGATTCGACTTGCCTACGAGCTGGATGCCAATACTTTCCGGGATGAGACGCGCCTACAATTGCGCGTTCGACATGCCACCGCAATCCCGTGACCGTTTATATGCAGGTTGCAGGTGCCGAGGTCCGCTTTCGGCCAACTGCAGACCTCGTGCTGACGATCAGGCGCCTATGTCCGCCCAAAACCACGTGAGTCGACCAATAAATTGTGTGGTCGACTATCATGCGAAATGCTAACCCGAGTGCACCGCGCGCCCCGCGTCATGCTATCAAGTCTTCGCCGCCACCTCTCCTCGAACTGTCGGCCATATGCCAGGAGTCCCCGTGGCGACGTTTAAGACCATCGTCGTCGATCTGACGCCGGTGCTTCCTGGCGGCGAGAATGGCGGTGCAAAGATTTTCGTGCTCGAACTGGTCGCGCGCCTCGCCGCGCGCCTGCCGCAAACGCGATTCGTGCTGCTGACGCAGATTTCTTCGCACGGCGAGCTCGCCTATCTCGATCGTACGAACATCCGACGCGAACTTGTCCCAGAAATTTCGCATCCGCGCCTCATGGTGTTGGGCGCCCAGTTGCTGGCGTGCATGCCCAAATTCGCGCGTGCCATCTTGCGCTGGCTCGGCGGCAGCATCAACCGCACGCTCAAGCGCTCTGATCGCGTCTCGCTATTGCGCAAACTCGGCGCGGACTTGCTGTTCTGTCCGTTCACCACGCCGACTTACCATGAACCAGGCATTCCAACGGTCTGCACGATCTACGATCTGCAATTCCGCACGTACCCCGAATTCTTCACGCCCGAGGACGTCGCGCAGCGTCGCCGGTCGTTCGACGAGGCTTGCCTGCGCGCGAACGCGCTCGCGACGATCTCCGATTATTCCCGGCAGGCCGCTTTGGTGTTGGGACAACTCGACAAGGAGCGTATTCGCACAATTCCCTTGCGCCTCGCCGGGCGCGGTGCGGCGTCCAGTCGTGTCGATGCCGCTGCCCGGTTGGGTCTGACGCGCGGTCGCTACCTGTTATATCCGGCCAATTTCTGGCGGCACAAAAATCATGAGGTGCTGCTCACCGCTTTTGACATCGCAATGCGCTCGGGACTGGCAAGCGACGTGAAGCTCGTCTGCACCGGTGCGCCGGGGCCGCGCCAGGCGCAGGTGGCGGCTATGGTCGAATCGATGGGCATGGGCGAGCGTGTGCTCCTGCCGGGGTACCTTGCGGACGACGTGCTCGCCGCAGTGCTCGCGGACGCTGGCGGTCTCGTATTCCCGTCGTTGTACGAGGGTTTCGGGTTGCCTGTGCTTGAGGCGATGGCCGCGGGTGTGCCGGTTGCCTGCAGTAATGTGAGTTCTCTACCCGAAATCGCCGCAGGCGCCGCGCTGATGTTCGATCCACGTGTTCCGGCGCAGATCGCCGACGCGATTCTGCAGCTGTTCGGCGATGCCGCTCTGCGTGACCGCCTGATCAGCGTCGGACGCGAACATGCGAAGCCCTATCTCGATGCCGATCGAATGACGGAAGAATACATTGCCCTGTTTGAGTTCGCGGCGGAGCCGGCAACGGCCCAGCGATGGATTTTCGCGGCGGGCCGCTGACAAGATGGCTCGGCGCGTGTCTTCACGTCCCATGTGCATCCGCTGCGGCGGCGCAGGCAGTCGAACCCGGAATCATTCGCGCGGAAGAGGGAGGGCGAACGCTTGCGTCCTTTCGGTTCGACGCGCGCGCGCCTTCAACCCGCAGCAAAGCGCGCAAGCGCTGCCGTCGCCGTACGAAGAAATGCGCGCCCTGTTGAAGCGGGGCAAGTCGGCATGAAGTGCGCGCTGATAACAGGGATAGCCGGGCAGGATGGTTCCTACCTGGCCGAATGGCTGCTCGACAAGGGCTATCGCGTCGCCGGGTTCGCGCGGCGCGAAACCTGGATGCGATCGCCGTGGGCAGCCCGTTTCGGTTCGCGCGTGGAGATGCACTTTGGCGACATGGCCGAGGGCATCGACATCGCCACCGCCGTCGCGGAGGCGCAGCCCGATGAAGTCTACAATCTGGCTTCGCAGTCGCGGCCGAGCGAGTCGTGGTCGCGTGCAGCGGAGACGCTGCTCGTCAACGGGACCGGCGCACTTCGTCTCCTCGAAGCCGTGCGCCACACGCGGCCGACGGCACGCGTGTACAACGCATCTTCGTCGGAGATGTTCGGTCGCGCGAGCGAGGCGCCGTTGGATGAGAACACATCGTTCAATCCGCTGAGCCCTTATGCGGCTGCGAAGGTTTACGCGCACCAGATGGCTTGCATCTACCGCGAAACCTATGGTCTGCACGTTTGCAGTGGCATCCTGTTCAACCACGAGAGCGAACGGCGACCGCTGCACTACGTGTCACAGAAGATCGCCTACGGCGCCGCCTGCGCATCGCTCGGCATCGAAACTTCGCCGGATCTCAACGAGATAGGTCAGCCCATCGTGCGCAATGGCACACTCGCGCTCGGTGATCTCAACGTCGCGCGCGATTGGGGACACGCGCGCGATTTCGTACGAGCGATGTGGCTGATGCTTCAGCGTGATCGTCCTGAAGATTTCGTGATCGGCACCGGCCGCCTGCATTCGCTTGAGCGCATGTGCGAAGTCGCGTATGGCTTCGTCGGTCTGCCATGGGCGGCCCATGTCGTCAGCGACCCGGCCTTGGCGCGGCCGATCGAGGCGCGGCGGTCGCTGTCAGATCCGCGCAAGGCGCGCGAGGTTCTCGGCTGGCAGCCCAGCGTTACATTCGAAGACATGGTGCTCGGGATGGTCGACGCGCAACGACGCCGGTTGCAGGCCAGGCAGTCGGGCGGGTCCGTCGACATCGCATAGATTGTCTGTTCGGACGGAATCCCTTTCTTATCCGCAGAAAAACGCAGGCACTGCCAGGCAGCGTCCGCAACGCGCGATCAACGAGCGCAGCTCCCCATGACGAAGAGGTTCGCGGAGATTCCAAATCAGGCGCGAATGTTCGAACATTGGAGCGAGCGTCCAGCCCTACGATAGTTTGTGCGGACTCCAATAGTCAGCGCCGACCGGCGAGTCAGCGCGGCGGTCGCGAGCGAATATCCGCCAGTCGCGCAGCCATCGCCGCGAGACTCGCGTCGGCCGAAAGACGCTGGCGCACACTCGCCTTGGCTTTTTCTCCGACCCTTCGCGCATATGTCGGGTCGTCGGCTAGCAGCCTGAGATATTCGGCTGCCTGTCGGATATCCGGCTCGGCCCAATGCTGGCCTTGCCAGGCGGGATACTCGCCTTCTTCAACCGGGACCAGGGAGTATCCAACAAGGCAACTGTTGTCCGCATCCATGAACGCAAGGTTGCCGGAATATGCCGTGGCCACGACTGGTTTGCCCAATAGCATGCATTCCGCCATCCCCAAGCCCAAACCTTCGGAGCGGTGCAGCGAGAGATAACAGTCGCAGCACGCTTGCAGGGCCCACATTCCGCCGCGGTCGAGAAATCCATCGCGCACCTCGATGCGATCGTCGCCTCCGGCTGCGTCAGTCAAGCTGCGCAACGCATCCGGAAACCGCTCGCCATTGGTTGTCTTGATCACCAGGCGCACATCTCTGCGATCCGGGGCGAAGGCGCTGCGAAATGCGGCGATCGCACCTTCCGCATTTTTTCGCGTCACGAACGAATTGAAATCGAAGCTGAAGAGGCACAGAAAGACGCCCTCAGCCAATCCGAATTCGCCTCGTGAATAACTTCCGCGCAAACCCATGTCCAGCGCAACGGGCACGATGTTCACTGGCTTGGGCGTACACGCGGCTATCGCGTCGCGTACGAATGGCGAACTCACCCATATCTCGTCGACCAGGTCGATCGCGCCATGCCATTGCTCCGGGAATTTTTCCAGTTCCCAAAACCAGCAAGCGATATTGTAGCGCCCGCCAAAGACCGCATCCCCCAGATGCTGGCGCGCCACCGGCATCTGGTCCGCATTGATGCAGAACAGGTTCACGTCGTAGCGGCATTCCTCCGACAGGAAATCCTGCATGCTGCGGTCGGACTGACGGCTTGCGACGCCGACGTCGAAATTGCGCACGACAAACGGCACTCCACCGCCCTGCAGCGTGTGCGCATACCTGCGCAGTATCTCGGCAACGCCGAATTCGCCGTGCGCGTAGCCGACCAAATTGATACCCGGCTGGTTTCCCAGGCTGGATTGCGGAGGGATTGCCGCAAGTTTTTTGGCGAACGCGATGCTTTCCAGTCGACGACGAACTCGATTCCGTGCCCTTTGCGGGATCAGCGCGTAGAAGCGGAGCGCCAAACGAAAGTGGCAGCTCCAGTTGATAAGGTCCAGGCAGAGGGAACATGTGCGGGCCATCGGCGCGGAACGCCATTTCTGCTGTTCCCTATGGCCCAGGCCATCGGCCTGGTCTTGTGCGAACGCGCGGTACACCGGCGCGAGATGTCGCTCGGGAATTCCCGTGTCCACTGCGGTACGGACAAACCAACGCATGAACCCATTGCGACCTTCCGCGTCGCCGAAGTCGAACGCGCGCTGCAGGTCCGCGCGCATTTTCCATGTGGCATACATCAAGCGCGTAATCGGTGCGTCGACGCGCTCGGGCAGTTCTTCGCAGGGTAGGTCGTACAAACTGCGGTCCATCGAAAATGGGTCGCGTTGCGGCTGCGCCGCCCCTTTGTCGAAATAACGCCGATAGACGGCTCGCACCGGATCGCAGATCGGCTCGCCATCGGCGAATCTGCCGAATGCGTAAGGCTTGACGCGGTGTTCGGCATGACCATTTGCGCTCAGACGACCAAGGTAGTCTGCGTACAAGGGTCGCAGTTCCCCGATGGTCGCCTGCGTATGCCGATTCTGGTGCTTCGAGAATTGAGCCGGGCGATCGGTGTCGATACCGCTGAAATGCACAAAGACAAGTGGTTGTTCCGCCGCATACCAACGAACGCCGCGGCGCGATACCGGGCGCTGCGACAGATTCCAATATGCGAGGTTGTACCCCTCGTCGCGCAGGATGCGGACGTCCGAAAACAAGCCCGGCACCAGATCAATCCACTTCTGATCGGTGAACAGGCCTGCAGAGATATCGTTGATCGCCCCGAATTCGAGGCGATTTGCCCACCAGGCGATCAGGCGGTCGGCTTCGGCATGCGCGCCAATCGCGACGAATCCGCAGTTGTACGTGCCGCTCACAAGGATTTCTCGCTCGCCCGGTAGACGATCGTCTTCGATCGGTTTGAGCAAATGCGGCGTCAGCACCGCCAGTGCGCCGGCGGCAAAGGCGCCTTCGACCTGTGTGAGCGGACTGATGACAAGAATGTCCGGATCGAGATAGACGATGCCGGCATGAGGATGCAATTCCCGAAGATGGCGGAATGCGTACGGCTTGATCGCCGTGTTGAATTCCATGATGTTGTAGCGAAACGCAAACGCGTCAAAATCCGGCAGCGCGAGCGCTTCAGCCAGAATGGTGGTGAACGGGGCATCAACGAGCGCGGCGTCGCTCGCATCGCGATCCGCGAGTATCAGATACCTGGGTGCATCGGGATAATGCTCCGCAATCGACTGCATCAACGTCATGGCATAAGCCAGATAGTTGCGCGAGGCGATGCTGAAAAACACGGGGCTTTCGTTGCGCGCAAGCCGCACCAATTCCATCTGATGTGTTGCCTCGTCAATTGCTGTTCTTTCCCCGCCCATCACCTTTGTCTCTGTTCCGTGCGCTGCGAGTCTACTTGAAGGGCCGGCGACGGCGATGTGCGAGGATGTCCGCTGACACAGCGAGATCCGCATCGCGCGCGAAAGAGGGAAGGTTTCATGCTTTCAACAACGCGCGAAAATAGGCGATTGTCTCCTTCAGCCCTTCGTCGAGCGGCACTCTGGGCTGCCAACCCAGTTCTTGTCTGGCTAGCTCAATGTCAGGTCGCCGCACCCTCGGATCGTCAGGTGGCAGAGGCCGATGGACGATCCGGGATTTGCTGCCACTGAGCCGCAGCACGAGTTCGGCGAGTTCGAGCATGCTAAGTTCGGCGGGATTGCCCACGTTGACCGGGCCGGTGAACTCGGCTGGCGTATCCATCGCTGCCAGCATGGCATCGATCAAATCGTCCACGTAGCAAAACGAACGGGTCTGACTGCCGTCACCGTACAGCGTGACATCCTCGCCGCGCAGAGCCTGCACGATGAAATTGCTGACCACGCGGCCGTCGTCGGGGTACATGCGTGGACCGTATGTGTTGAAAATCCGCACAACCTTGATCTCAAGATCGTGTTGCCTGCGGTAATCGAAAAACAAAGTTTCGGCGCAACGCTTGCCTTCGTTGTAGCAGCTGCGCATTCCTATCGGGTTGACCCGACCCCAATAGCTTTCTGGTTGCGGATGAACCTCCGGATCGCCGTAGACTTCGCTGGTCGATGCCTGCAGGATGCGCGCACGCCGGCGCTCGGCGAGCGCGAGCATGTTCATCGCGCCATGCACGCAAGTCCTCGTCGTCTGCACCGGATCGTGCTGGTAGTGAACTGGCGACGCCGGACAGGCGAGATTGAAGATGCGGTCGACCTCGACGTCGAGCGGAAACGTGACGTCGTGACGGAGCAGTTCGAACCGCGCATGCCCCAACAGCGACGCGATGTTGCTTCGTGTCCCGGTGTGGAAATTATCCACGCAAAGCACTTCGGCACCACGCCGGATCAGTGCATCACACAAGTGGGAACCAAGAAAACCAGCGCCGCCCGTTACCAGTGTTCTCTGCCCGGTTGGGCTCATTCCGGATAATTTCCATTTCGCGCTGAGGCAATCAACATATCAAGCCCATCACGTCCTGTCGATCCGCTAAGCTTGTGCGCCGTGCGCCGTCGTCTTTTCCAACCCGAGGCGCTCTTAAATCACTGCGAACTCCCATTTGGGCAATGACCGCCACCGCCTCGCCGCCGCTCCGTGCACGCCTACGATCCTTGCTGACGCCACTCGTTCTGGCACTGGCCTGTCTCCTGGTCTACAACGCAAACCTGCGGCAGATCGGCTCCGGGGACACCGTGTCCGCGCGCTATCTGCCGCTGATTCTCCTGCACGAAGGCTCGCTCGAGCTCAGCGCATACGCACGCCTGATTGCGCAAGGACATCCGCTCGCCGGGGTGCGGCAGCAGCCGGCGGATGCGGGAGGCAAGGTCGCCTATTTCGCACCGGGCGCCTACTGGATGACCCGCACGCGCGAACACGAATTGGTGTCGTTTTATCCCGTGATAACGCCGTTGCTCGTGACGCCGCTCTACCTTCCGGCCGTCGCCTGGCTCGATGCGCATGGCTGGGAGCAACCGCAAGTGGGCCGGGTGGCGGAGTTGATGGAGAAGCTTGCGGCGTCGATCCTCGCAACCGCTGCAAGCATCGCAATGTATTTTCTGTTGCGCCGCGAGGGAAGCCGGTGGGCCGTGCCGCTGGCCCTCGCGTTCGCTTTCGGAACCAATACCTGGATGATTTCCAGCCAGGCGCTATGGCAGCATGGGGCAGGGGAGCTGCTGATCGCCCTGGCATTGCTGCTCGCGCTCGGGCCAGCCACTTCGGCGCGCACGGCGCTGCTCGGAGCCATTTTCGTTCTCATCGCAGGCAACCGCCCGCCGGACGCGCCGATTGCCGCGGCCATTGCGTTGTTCATCATCTACAGCCGCGGACGCAACGCCGCATGGCTTGTCGCCGGGGCCGTCGTCCCACTGGCGCTGCTGATTTACTACAACCTCACCTTCATCGGCGTTCTCGCCGGTGGGTACGGTCTGGCCAGGGTGCCTGACAACTTCTTCCAACACGACTGGTCTGGACTCGTCGGACTGCTGGCCAGTCCGACGCGCGGACTGCTCGTTTTTTCGCCGTTCCTGATACTCGTTCCGCTGGGTCTGGTCCAGCGGTTGCGTGCACCTGCGTCGAGAGCGTTCGCGGTAGCGCTCTGTGTCGCCGTCATCTCCCAGATCGTGCTTTATTCGCTGGTTGACTGGCATACCGGAGAGTACTGGGGCCCGCGCTACATGACGGATATTTTGCCGATCCTCGCGTGGATGATCGCGCCTGCTCCGGCCGTCCTGCGTCCGCTTGCACGCAGCCTGTTCATCCTGTCGATAATCGCATCGATCTGCGTGCAGGCGGTAGGAGCCTTCTGGTACACGAAGACGAGCGACGAACTCGTCAACGCAGGGGCTTCCGGCTCCATGCACGGCTTGTGGGACCCGCGAAACATCCCGTTCTTCGTCGAGCTGGGTCATGCGCCTGCGGGCGGAGAGCTTCAATGCGATGCCATCGGCACGATCGATCGCGTGGGCCAGACTCGGCTCCCCGTCGCCAACAAGCTGCCTGAGCTGGAATCGGGTGCGGTGCTCGAGGGATGGGCACTCGCTTGCGGACGCTCGCCCGCGCAGTTGGCGGTACTGGTGGATGGGATTGTGATCGGTTCGACGACAAACTTCCTGCTGCGGCCTGACGTGGACGCGGCCATGCACACCAAAAGCTCCTCGGGCTGGAGTCTGTCCGCCAGCCTTTGGGGCGTGCCGCCGGGCGAGCGCGTGCTGCAGCTCGCCGTTCGCATTGGCCCGAGAAGCGATTTCCGCATCGTGCGCGAACAACGTGTGTTTGTCGTTGCGCAGCCTCCTCCAGTAGGAGCCACTGCGAAACTGCCACCTGCTTCGGTCCCCGTACTGGAGGCGATGGCCGCACGCGCGGCGGATTTGTTGCGCGACCGTCAGACCGAATATGGCGCCTGGCTTACTTCGCATACGAAGGACCTGCGCTACGAAGCGCCGCAGCAGGAGATGAACACGTTCGTGACTTCGATGCTCGTGGATCTGCTCTCGCCGCTCGCGCACAGGCGCAGCCTTGATGCGGCGCTGGAGCGGGCGCGAACGCACCTCGCGTTGCAGATTGAAAGCGACGGACTGGTGCGTTACCACGGACTGCCGGATGGGCCGACGATAGGTACGCTCGGATGCGCCATCACGCCGGATGCCGACGACACCGCGCTGGCGTGGAGAATCGCCGGGCGCGCCAACGACCCGCGGCGGCAACACATGCTTGACACGCTCGCTGGTTATCGCGACGCGAGGGGCCTCTACCGCACCTGGCTTGCACCGCAAAAAAAATATCAGTGCATCGATCCCGGCAGTGATCCCAACCCGACGGACGCCATCATCCAGATGCACGTGTACCTAATGCTGCGCGCATTCGATCCTCCCGCCGCGCAAAAGCTTTGCGGTGTACTGCAGCGCACGTTCCGTGATGAAGATGTGTGGGTTTACTACGCCAAATCCGCGCTTCTGCCTTATCTGCGCGCGGCTGAGCTGCGCCAACTCGGCTGCACGCTTGTGCTGCCGTCGGAACGGCTGGCGCTTTCCCCCAAGGGGCAGGAGATCTGGAGCGAGATGGCACGTCTGCTTGTCGAAGCCGAGGCGCAGCCACGGGATGCGGACGTGCGCCAGGCGGCTCGCGCGGTGCTCACACAGTTGGCTGATGGCGACTTCGCCTTGATTCGCCGCGCGCCACCCATGCTGTATCACAACGATCTGCACGCGACCGTATCGCGGTTCTATTGGTCCGAGGACGCAGGTTACGCTTGGTGGCTGCGGCTGTACGAAGCCGCTGGCATCGAAACCGAAGTGCCTTCTGGACCATCGCCATGACGTCGTCACCCGGACTCGTCCGGCGGACCGCGCGCATCATGCGCCACTTCGCCCTCAGTCGTGCGCCTGAAGTGCTCGCACTTCAGGCCTCGCCGATTCTCGGCAGCTTCCTTGGCGGCTATAACATCGAGCGCACCGATGTTGCTCCGCTCGGCCTTCTGCTTCTCGGCAGTTGCGCGCTCACAGCCCATATCTTCGTCTTCAACGATTGGGCAGGGGATGACAGCGATCTTCGCGATCCGCTGCGCGCGCCCCTTGTATTCAGCCGCCGAGGTATCGGCAGACACGAGGTCGCGTGCGCCGCGATCGCGCTCTTGGTCCTCGCGAACTTCGCCTTCGCCGCTGTCAGCGTGCAGGCGTTGTTGCTCGGCGCCGCGATCGCTGCACTCGGATTTCTGTACTCGGGCTCGCCGGTTCTCGGCAAGAGCACGCCCATCGCTGCATCGCTCAATCACCTGCTCGGAGGCATCCTTCACTTCCTGCTCGGCTACACCCTGGCTCACGCTCTCGACGCGAACGGTCTCTGCATCGGTCTCTTCTTCGGCTTGGTGTTCGCCGGAGGCCATCTCAACCAGGAAGTGCGCGACTACGAAGGTGACCTGCTCAACGGGATACGCACGAGTGCAGTCGTGTTCGGTTGCCGCCGCGCGTTCC
The DNA here is from genome assembly GCA_964509025.1 of uncultured Rhodanobacteraceae bacterium. Classification (GTDB taxonomy): domain Bacteria; phylum Pseudomonadota; class Gammaproteobacteria; order Xanthomonadales; family Rhodanobacteraceae; genus Rudaea. The sequence goes on along the minus strand of CAZDWH010000031.1, from coordinate 1,838 downwards.
TCGCGAGCCTGTTCACGTTCACGGCGGCCTATGCGATGCTCACCGGGCTGGCAGCCATCGGCATCCTGCCGCGGTTGCTGCTGTGGAGCCCTGCCGCATGGCTCCTGCACGTCGCGTGGTCGCTGCAGGCGCTTCGGCGCGGACTGGGTTTCGAGACCGCGTTGTGGATGCAGCGGCGATATCGATGCCTGTTCGCGCTGGTCGGGCTCGTGATGCTCGCCGGATAGGCAGATGCGCTCATCTTCACAAGGCAATGCGCTTCGCCGCGCATGCCAGCAACGCCGGGAAAGTAGAATTGTCGATGCTTCACATGCAGTCACGGGGAATGATGCAAAGATGAAACTGTCTGTCGTGATTCCTTGCTACAACGAGGAAAGGACCATTCGTGCCCTTATCGAGGCAGTGCGTACGTCGCCCTACGCGTCCAAGGAAATCATCGTCGTCGATGACTGCTCGCGCGACAACACGCGCACAATCCTGAAAAACGAAATTGCACCGTTCGTGCAGCAGATCCTCTATCACGACGTCAACCAGGGCAAAGGCGCGGCCTTGCGCACTGGCATCCGGGCCGCAACCGGGGACATCGTGATCATCCAGGACGCCGACCTCGAATACGATCCGCATGAATACCCCATGCTGGTGGAGCCCATACTGAAGGATCACGCCGACGTCGTGTTTGGCTCGCGCTTCAGGAACGCGCAGCCGCCTCGTATGCTCTTTCGGCAACGGCTCGGCAACAGTGTGCTCACGCGCCTGTCGAACCTTTTCACAAGCCAGCATCTCACCGACATGGAAACCTGTTACAAGGTGTTCCGTCGCGAGATCATCCAGAGAATCCAGATAGAAGAGGATCGTTTCGGCTTCGAACCGGAAATCACCGCCAAAGTCGCCAGGGCGGGATGCCGCATCCGCGAAGTCGGGATCTCCTATCGCGGCCGCACCTACGCTGAAGGCAAGAAGATTGGCTGGAAGGATGGCCTTCGCGCGATCTATTGCATCGCAAAGTACAGCCCATCGATGCGCACGAGGTTGCGCAACTATCTAGTTACCTCGATGCGCGCAGTCGCCGGCCGGCGGCAACCGTGTGCGGATATGGGCGGCGGCACGATGTGATAGTTGGCAGACGCGTCTGATTTTTCGAGATCGGCCAGTCGTGGCGGTTTGAACATTTTTTGGCGTCGCATCGCCGTCAGTTGTCGGCGAGCGACGGCTCGCCGCCGCCCCTCCCGTGCGCGTCTCGACCTCGACGAATGGAATGCCACGCGCAGGTGCAACTGCTGTTGCGACATATCGAAGAAGACGGCTAAGCGCGGCAGCCGTGCGGCCGGTCAAGCGTTCGATCAAGTCGCGGGTTCGACGGTTTTGAGCTTGCGCAGGTATACCCGCGCGGCCTCCCGATCGCGGGTTGCCTCATCCGCGAGCCAGTCGCGAAATGCGCGGATCTTGCCGCTCTGTTCGCGCGCAACCGGATAGGTGAACCAGAACGTCCGGCCAGTACCGACCACGAGATCGTGCGCTGGAACCAGACGGCCAGAGTCGATCTCGCTGCGGAACAGGATCGGCGATCCGATCGCGATGCCTTGGCCGGCAACGGCCGCGGCGATGTCGAGGTACTCCGCCGAAAGCAGCGGTCCGAAGTGGCTCGACGCCGGCAGATTCGGCCCGCCGTGCGCGCGAAACCACAGCGCCACCCAGTCCGGGCGGCCGTTCCCCCCCCCCCTAAGTTAGCCTTTGGCTCGCCAGCCCACGTATGCTCCGCAGCACCTCGCGCTGACCCCTCCGACCCCGCACCGCCACGAAGATCGTGTCGTCGCCCGCGATCGTCCCCACGATGTCGG
>CAZDWH010000030.1:17024-20380 GCA_964509025.1 uncultured Rhodanobacteraceae bacterium | reverse complement strand
GTCGGCCCGAAAGCCCGGATGAAGTCCGTGCAGGTCAGGCGATCGGTGGGTAGCCGCGGTACGCGCGGGACTTCCAACGAAATCGGCCAGCAGGGGGCGCAAGGCGGCGGGAAGGTCGCGCGTTTCGACATCCGTCTCAGAGGGCTGAGGGCTAAGGGCCGAGGGCTGGATGGCATCGATCTGCGCAATGAGTTCCTTCGCACCGCCATGCTTAACCGCGATCGTCTCGACCACCGGCATGCCAAGCTCGCGCGCGAGCGTCGTCGTGTCGATGCGAATGCCGCGCTTGCGCGCCGCATCGATCATGTTCAGCGCGAGCAGCATCGGCCGGCCGAGGCGCTGCAATTCGAGCACGAAGCGCAGATGCAGGCGCAGATTGGTCGCGTCGGCGACGCAGACGATCAGGTCGGGGACTTTCTCGTCCGGATGCAGTCCCATCACGATGTCGCGCGTGATCGCCTCGTCCGGACTCGCCGCGGCGAGACTGTAGGCACCGGGCAGGTCGAGTACGCGCACGCTGCGTCCCGATGGCGCGGTGTAGTGGCCTTCCTTGCGTTCGATCGTGACGCCGGCGTAGTTGGCAACCTTCTGGCGCGTGCCAGTGAGCAGATTGAACAGCGCCGTCTTGCCGCAGTTCGGATTGCCAACGAGGGCCACGTATAGATTGCTGTGGGCGCGGGACGCGTCCACAGGCAGGGCGGAGGCGTGTGCGCTCATGCCTCGTCCTGCCCGTTCGCGACGCGCACGCGCGCCGCTTCGGCGCGGCGCAAGGCGAACCGCGTGTAGCCGATCTGCACGAGCAGCGGATCAGCGCCGAGCGGCGCACGCGCGACCAGGCGCACCGGCTCTCCCGCGACGAAGCCGAGGTCGCGCAGGCGCTGCGCAATCGCATCATTCGCGCCGATATCCGTTACGTCGAGCACCGTAGCCGAGGCACCCATCGCCAGTTCCGAGAGCAGCACGCTCGCCAAACCTAAATAAGAATGGTTCGCATTATACTCTAGATTGGCGATCGCGCTAGGCCAGCACCGTTCTGGAGGAGGATCCCGTCGTCGAAGCGGCGCGTTGGAAAGCCAGCAGCAACCAAGCCGCCAGTGCAGCGAGGTCGAGCCACGCGAACCAGTCGCCCCAGCTCGCGTATAGGGTGTGCGTCTCGCGTAGCGGCAGGTCGGCCACCAGGTCAGCGTCGCTTCGTTCGCTGGAGGCTTCTGCCACGACACGGCCACGGTCATCGCTCAGAGTGAGCCGACCGGCATGCGCGGCACGCGCGACGGCAAAACCGCTTTCCACGCCGCGCATGATCGCCATGCGACTGTGCAGCCAGCCATCGACGATGAAATCCGAAGCAGGCACCAGCAGCAGTTGTGCACCGCGCGCCGCGTAGACATTGCTGATATCGTGAAAATCCATGTCCTTGCAGATCGCCAGCCCGATGCGTGGTGTGCCTTCGAGCATGGTATAGCCATCGCCCGGCACCGAAGGCTCCAGTCCGATGAGCACATGATGCTTGACGTACGTGGCGGGTGACTTGGCGCCAGGCTGGAATACCATCAGCATATTCCGATCCGCTTGCGGATCAGCGTTGAAATCGACGCCGGTTCCGATTATCAAGTTGCGCTGCGCGGCCAACTCGGCGAAAGCGGGAATGGTGGCCTCGGTGGTAGTGAACGCTGTCTCGGGGATCAGCAGGAGCTGCGCGCCGGCCTTCGCGAAGTGGTCGAAGATATCGGAGTAACGCGCCGCCAGTGCCTGTCCCGCGGGCTCGCTCAGTTCGGCGCCTCTGGGTTTTTGCAGCGATGCCAGGCCGGCGCGCAGAGTTGCGGTCGCAGGCGCCTGAAGTCGCCAGCCACCATATGCGACGGCACCGACGATCAGCAGCGTCGCAAGCTTCATTGCCGCAACTCGATCGCGCCTCGTCGCCTGCGGCGCTGCCTGCACGGCGACAGCGGCTGGCAATAGGAGCACGAGGAAACCTATTCCCCAGATTCCCGTGATGGCGGCCAACTGGACGATGGCGAGCGCGTCCATTTGCGTGTAGCTGATATTGAAGAACGTAGCGTGGGGCGAAAGCAGACTGTAGACGTACTCGACGGCAACCCAGGTGGTCGGTACCGCCAGCACGGCTGCCAGCGCATGACCGCGTAGCAGCAATCGCCGGAACAGCAATACGCATAGCGTCAGCCTTACGCCGGGCAGACAGATGGCTGACACAGTCACGGCGAGCGGCAAGCCGATGTACGTGTGTAAATAGGTCAGGACGTTGAAGCTGCCGGCCGCGTACGCGAGGAAGGCCGCCAATGCCGCCCAGTGCGCGCGGACGCGCGGCGCGAGCCACAGCACCGGCAATGGCGAGAGCCATATCAGCCACCACTGCGGATACACGCCGCTTGCGAACCACCAGCAAATAGCAGACACGGCAGTAGCGGCCAACCAGGCCGGCAAAGCGAAACCGTCAGGCTTTGATGCCATCGAGCAATCTCCTCAGTGATTTTATGTAGAAGGCGCGAAACTGCGCCTCGTCGTAGCTGAAACGGCCGGCGCGATAGAGCGCGATCAGGCCATGCTGGTGCGCCCATAAACTCATCGTGACGTCGTGCGGGTCATCCTGTTTCAGCACGCCCTTGGCCATGCCTTCGATCACCGCGTCGAGCGCGACATTGAACGTGGGCGAGCGGCGTGCGTGGAAATCCTCTGGATAGCGCCGGGCATCGTCGCGACGCACGGAGAAGGCATGATCGAACAAGTGCGGATGTGTCAGCGCGTAGTCCAGATAAGGTTCCATCAGGGCAGTCATCCGCTTCAGCACGTCCGCCTTCCGCGACCGCGATTCCCACTCGTGCGCGACGCTGTTGAAGCTGTCGTCAGAGAGCTTCTTCAGTAGCGCGTCGCGGTTGGGAAAATGACGATAGATCGCCATTGGCGTGATGCCCACGGCGTCGGCTACGCGACGCATGGTCACGGCATCAGCACCCTCGCGCTCAAACACTTTGTGCGCGGCCTTGAGTATCTTTTCCGCAGTCGTCGATCGAATCATGTATACAGTGTACACATGCCGGTCATGACAGTGCAACCCCAACTAATGGGCTATCGAAACCCAATCGATCGGAGCATTCTGTTCGCTATCAAATTGGCGCACCTTCTTCAGAAAGTGCAGTGTCTCGTTGCGCCGCGCTGCGCTCCGGGACGACTAGTCCGGAATATAGGTATCCGGCGCTCCGAAATCGAAGGTTGCCGATGCGCCATCAATGGCCCTGCCGTCGCAGTCGAGCACGACCGAGAGCTTGCGCACGCCAAGCTCTTTCGAGATCGCTGTAATGAGATCCAGAAATCCAACGGCCTCCAGTTTCCGGCCTTCC
>CAZDWH010000030.1:0-17014 GCA_964509025.1 uncultured Rhodanobacteraceae bacterium | reverse complement strand
AACTCCCTTCTGCTCGAACCGTCAAAAACTCGCCCACGTGTCGCTCCTAATTGGATAGCCTAGATCGTCTACCGTACCACTACATTCCAAGGACGGAGAACCAGGGTCGGAGAACCAGGGTCAGAGTGCATTTTTACCGGCAACATTGAAAGCAGCGCCCCGGAAGACCCATGCTCTCCGACTCCGGCTTCGGACCGACCCGGTCTGGTTGTGCGGGTAAAATGAACCCTTCTGCAGCGGATTCGACAAGACTCGCATCATGCCCCAACCATCACGCCGCCACCAAGGCATCACCGTCGCACTCGGCGAGACCGAGGTCACTAAGCTTGGCGTGCCGCGCTACAGCCGGCACGATGCGTTTCACCTGATCATGTCGCTGAGCTGGCCGCGGTTTTTCGCCGGCGCGGTGATCGTATACCTGTGTGTCAACATGATCTTCGCAACGCTGTACGCGCTCGGCGATCATGCGATCGCCAACGCACATTCGTTCTCCGACCACTTCTTCTTCAGCGTCGAGACGCTCGCCACCGTCGGCTACGGCAATATGAATCCGGCGACGTTCTACGGACATTGCATCGCGACGCTCGAGATCATCACCGGCATGCTCAGCATTGCGGTCATGACCAGTCTCGTGTTTGCGCGCTTCTCCAGACCGACGGCACGCATCCTATTCAGCCGCGTCGCGGTGATCACGACCTATGAGGGCGTGCCGACGCTGATGCTGCGCGTCGCGAATCAGCGCCAGAGCTATATCCTCGAAGCGCATGCCTCTCTGACTCTGCTGCGCGATGTGGAAACCAGCGATGGCCACAGCTTGCGCCGCTTCTACGATCTGAAACTCGAGCGCACGCGCTCGCCGTTGTTCGCGCTGACCTGGCAGATCATGCATCGCATCGACGAGACGAGTCCGCTCTACGGCGTGACCCCGCAGGCGCTCAAGGACGGTGATATGCGCCTTGCGGTGACCTTGTCGGGCGTCGATGAAATCTTCGCCGCCGGCATCACCGCGCGCCATACCTATGCGCATGAGCACATCGTGTTCGACCAGCGCTTTGTCGACATTTTCAGCGATGGCGATCATCCGCGGCATCTGTACGTCGACCTCGCGCGCTTCCACGACGTCGAAGCGCCGCCGCATGTCGACGTGGTCATCGCGGCGGAATGATGCGCACAGCGGCCAGCCAGGACATCGCTCCGTTCCGCGTGCTCGGCCTCGATCATATCGTGGTGCGCGTGACCGATCTCGAACGTGCGCTCGCGTTCTACTGCGGCGCGCTCGGCCTCGCGCGCGAGCGCGCGCAGGAGGAAATCGGCCTGTATCAGATTCGCGCCGGACGCTCGCTGATCGATCTCGTGCCGGTCGATTCCAGACTCGGCCGCATGGGCGGCGGCGCGCCGCAGCAGAACGGCCGCAACATCGATCATTTCGCGCTCGAGATTGCGCCCTACGACGAAACTGCGCTGCGCGCGCATCTCGCCGCGCATGGCGTCACGCTCGGCGAATCGGGTAGCCGCTACGGCGCGCAGGGCGAGGGGCCGTCGCTCTACGTGTTCGATCCGGACGGCAATATGCTGGAACTGAAGGGTCCACCGGCGACGACAGCATGAATTCGTGACTTCCGGCGCTGGGAGCGCCACGACGGCCGCGCGTAGAGTCGGCGCTCTCCCAACGCGCAAGGATTCACATGTCCCGCCTGCCGCTCAAACCGTTGCTGTTCGCCATCACCTGTGCGTTCGGCACCTCGACTTCGTTCGCCGCGCCGAGCGACGCCGCCACGCGCTTGAAAGCGCTCAACGACCTGATCGCCGAGCAGTGGCAGTGGAACCTCAGGGAGAATCCCGAGTTCGCGACGATCCTCGGCGACGACCGCTACAACGACAAGTGGACGGATCTTTCGCTCGCGCACGTGCAGCAGCAGAAGCGCGACACGCAGGCCTTCCTCAAGCGCTTCGAAGCGATCGACACGAGCGGCTTCAGCGAGCAGGACCGTCTCAATCAGCAACTCATGGTGCGCCAACTGCGCGACAACATCCGCGGCACCGACCTCAAGCTGTTCGAGATGCCGGTCGACCAGTTCAACGGCATCCACATCCTGCTGCCGCAGTTCGTCAGCGCGATGCCGTTCGACAGCACCAAACATTACGAGGATTACATCGCGCGGCTCAATCAGATTCCGGCCGTGCTCGACACGCTGGTCGATGTGCTCAAGCAGGGCGAGAAGGACAAGCTGATGCCGCCGCGCTTTCTGCTCGAGAAAGTTGTCGAGCAGTGCAAGGCAGTCGCCGAACCCGCGGGCGAAGCGAGCCCGTTCGGCCAGCCGGTTGCGAAATTCGCCGACAGCGTGCCCGAGGCCGACCGCAAGCGCCTGCACGATGCGGTGATTGCCGCGGTCGACGGCAAGGTGCGCCCGGCCTATCGCAAGCTCACCGACTTCATCGCCAAGGACTACGCGCCGAAGGGCCGCACCGAGCCAGGCTTGTGGTCGCTGCCGAACGGCGAGGCGCTGTACAAATTCGATGTCGAACAGCAGACGACGACGAACAGATCGCCGCAGGAGATTCACGAACTCGGTCTCGCTGAAGTCAAACGCATCGAGGGCGAGCAGGCGAAGATCGCGCAGCAGCTCGGCTACAAGGATCTGAAAACGATGCGCGCCGAAATCGCCAAGGATCCGAAGGTGCACGCGACCTCGCGCCAGCAAATCGTGGATCTGTATAAAAAGTACATCGCACAGATGCAGCCGAAGCTACCCGAGTTGTTCGGCCTGCTGCCCAAGACCGAGGTCGAAGTGCGCCCGGTCGAGGAGTTCCGCGAGAAGGGCGCGAGCGGCGCGCAGTACAACCAGGGTACGCCCGACGGCAAGCATCCGGGTCGCGTCTACGTCAATACGGGCGACTTCGCCAACCGCCAGCTGCTCAACATCGAAACCACGGCCTACCACGAAGGCGTGCCGGGGCATCACATGCAGATTTCGATCGCGCAGACGCTGCCGGGCCTGCCGCCGTTCCGCCAGCAGGGCGGCTACAACGCCTATGCGGAAGGCTGGGCGCTGTACTCGGAACGACTTGGCAAGGAAGTCGGATTCTTCCAGGACCCGCTGAGCTACTACGGCCATCTCACCGACGAATTGCTGCGCGCCGACCGTCTCGTGCTCGACACCGGCGTGCACTACAAGCATTGGACGCGGCAGCAGATGGTCGATTTCTTCCACGAGCACTCATCGCAGGACGAGCCGTCGGTCCAATCCGAAACCGACCGCTATATCGCCTACCCGGCGCAGGCGCTGTCGTACAAGCTCGGCCAGCTCAAGATTCTCGAGCTGCGCGAGCGCGCGAAGACCGCGCTCGGCGACAAGTTCGACATCCGTGCGTTCCACGACGAGATCCTGAACGGCGGTGCGCTGCCGCTCGATGTACTCGATGCGCGCGTCAGCGGCTGGATCACCTCAGTCAAGAATGGCGCGGTAGCGAAGCAAGCGCCGTAAGTCTGCACGGCGCGCCGCGTCTTCAACGCGCGGCGCGCTCGCCTGAGTGCAGGTTCGGCAGAAAGATCGTGAGCAAGCCGATCGCCGGCAGCCAGGCGCAGAGCTGGTAGACGGTTTCGATGCCCTTCCAGTCGGCGACCTTGCCGAGCGCGGCAGCCGCGACACCGGCGATACCGAAAGCAAAACCGAAGAACAGGCCGGCGACCATGCCGACCTTGCCGGGAAGCAGTTCCTGCGCGTAAACCAGGATCGCCGAGAACGCACTCGACAGGATGAAGCCGATCACGATGCTGAGCACGGTGGTCCAGAACAGGTCGACGTGCGGCAGCAGTAGCGAGAACGGCAGCACACCCAAGATCGACACCCAGATCACCGGCTTGCGCCCGACGCGATCGCCGACCGGGCCACCGATCAGCGTACCCGCGGCAACCGCGCCGAGGAAGTAGAACAAGTGCACTTGTGCGCTTTGTATACTCAATCCGAACTTCTCGATCAGATAGAACGTGAAGTAGTTCGACAGGCTGACCAGATAGAAATACTTGGAAAAGATCAGCGCGAGCAGCACCGCGATGGCGCCGATCACGCGCGCGCGCGGCAATGGTGACGCGAGGGCGGCGACTTTAGTTTTCGGCTTGTGCAGCGGATGTCGCGCGTACCAGCGCCCGACCCAGCTCAGCAACAGCACGCCGGCGAGCGCGGCCAGGACCACCCAAGCCGCACTGCCCTGGCCATGCGGCAGCACGAGGTAGGCCGCGAGCAGCGGTCCGATCGCTGATCCGGTGTTGCCGCCGACCTGGAACAGCGACTGCGCAAAACCGTGGCGCCCACCCGAGGCGAGCCGCGCGATGCGCGAAGACTCGGGATGGAAGATCGACGAGCCGGTGCCGATCAGCGCCGCCGCGAGCAACAGCAGCGAAAAACTCGTTGCCTGCGACAACAGCAACAAGCCGATGCCGGAGAGGGTCATGCCGACCGGCAGCGAATATGGCTGCGGCGAGCGATCGGTATAGGCACCGACCACGGGTTGCAGCAGCGAGGCGGTCACCTGGAAGGTGAACGTCAACAGGCCGATCTGCACGAAGTCGAGCGCATAGTTGGCCTTCAACATCGGATACAGCGCCGGCAGCAGCGACTGGATCAGATCGTTGAGGAAATGCGAGAAGCTGACCACGCCGAGGACGCGCAGCGCGGTGGTTTCAGCGGCCGGCGTGACGGGAGGTGGGTTGAAATTCGTGACTGCGCTCATGTTGGTCCGCGCCAGCGTTTCGCGGCAGCGCAGCATACAACAGCCACGAGCGTTCGCGCTTCTTCAGCCCCGGATCCGCATTTCAGGCACCCATAACAACTGCTGAGTATGCTGCCGGCGTAATGCAGAACTCCCCTGTCGCTACCCCCGACATCTGCATTGCGACCCCGAACGGCCCGCCGAAAGGCGGGCCGTTTTTGCTTGCTAGTGCGTAGCGAATTGCTGGTTAGCGCGCCCAGTAACCGGGCACATAACGCCAGCGCGGGCCATACGGCTCCCAATGCGCGCCGACCCAGTGATAACCGCGGTGTTCGCGGATCCAATAGCCGTCATGCCAATAGTGCTGGCGATGGTAGCCATTCCAGTACCAGTAGCCCGGCGCCCACACATAACCCGGACGCGGATCGGGCACCACGACCACACGCGGCGGCGGCGGCGCAATATCGACATTCACGTATACGCGTGCCTCGCTCGCGCGCGGCGCCAAGGCCGCGGCGGCAGCAAGCGTCAACGCACAGACTGCAGTTTGTATACGCATGATCATCTCCTCTCGCTTGAACTCGCGGCTCCGCGATGCCGGCCACCCGACATGCCGCGGGAGCAGAATTTCATCCTACGCCGCGCTTGCTGAACGAGAAATGCGCGACGGCGCTCCCGGTTGACGCGCTGGCGCGATGCGTTAATCCGCGCTTTAGGGTCTATTGGCGGTCGACAGACCCCAATCAGCGCCGCGTGGGCGGCTGCCACTGTTTCAGCGCCGCACGCGCACGCATGCGCCCGAGCTCGATCAATTCGTCGGCACGGTGAAACTCGTAAAACGCGGCGACATTGCGTGGAATCTCGATGATCAAATCCGGCGGCTGCGCCGCGAGCTTGAAGCGCGTGACGGTTTCCTGCACGGCGTCGAGCGAGCGCGCGAACAGTTCGAGCACGCCCGGATCGTTGGACAGCGCGGCCTTGCGCTCGCGCTTTTCGAGCAGGCCGTCGATGAAACCCGCGATCTTGCGCCGGTAGCCACCGTGCGGCGTCGTCGCTTCGTTTTCCGCCTGCACGACGAGCGGCGCGGACTGCGTTGCGTCACCCGCAGCATCGCCCGCGGCCTCGAGCGCGCTGCCGACGCTGCCGAACGTCGCATCGCTGCCGGGCGCGCCATCGAGCGCCTCCGCCGGCGCATTGACGTCGACCGCGATCGTGCAATCGGTCAGGTCGCGCAAGGTCGGCGTGATCGGCACCGGATTGAGCAGTCCGCCATCGACAAGCGTGCGGCCTTCGTAATGATGCGGACGAAATACGGTCGGAATCGAAATCGAGGCGCGGATCGCATCGAACAGCGAGCCGCGCGAAAACCAGACTTCGCGCTGTGCGTAGAGGTCGACCGCGACCGCGGTATAGCTGATCGGCAGATCCTCGATCTTCACGTCGCCGATCAGGCTTCTGATCTGTTCGATCACGCGATCGCCCTTGATGAAGCCGCCGCCGGTGAAGGTCCAGTCGAGCATGCGCAGCACATCCAGACGCTGCAGCGCGCGCACCCAGTCGCGATATTCGTCGAGCTTGCCCGCGGCGTAGACGCCGCCGACGAGCGAACCCATCGAGCTGCCTGCGATGCTGCGGATATCGAAGCCCTGCGCGCGCAGCTCCTCGATCGCGCCGATGTGCGCATAGCCACGCGCGCCGCCGGAACCGAGCACGAGCGAGACCGTGGGGGCAGCCGTTTCATTCATCGATGGCTCCATTCAAGATCATCGCGAAGACACTAAAGACGGGAAAAAGAGCTCTCCACCTAAACGCTTGCCCCGCTGCAATATCTGCCTTACTGGTATCCGCCCAGAGCGAGCTGCAGCGAAATCTTCGCTTCCTCGCGCAGGGACAGCGGCGCGACGACTTCGACATCGGGGCCGTATTTGAGCACGTCCATCAGCAATTCCTTGGAGTTGCTGTACGGCACTTTCAGCTCATAGCGTCCATCGCTGAGCCAGGCGCCCTGCTGCTGCGAATGCCAGTGCTCGTCCGCGACCCAGCGCGCGGTCACCGGCGAGAAGCGCAACGTCGCCCAGGCTTTCGGCGGGCCGGAAAAAATGCCGTAGCTCGAAGCGAGGTGCTGGTTGAGCTCTTGCTCGTCATGATCGACTGCGGCTTCGTCGCGCAGCTGCGCCTGCTTGATGCGATCGAGCGCGAAACTGCGCAACGCATTGCGCGCATGATCGAAAGCGTCGAGATACCAGTTGTCGCGATAATGCGTCAGGCGCTGCGGCGAAACCTCGCGTTCGGTCGGCTGATCGGTCGAGCGCGCGCGGTATTTGAACTTGAGCCGGCGGCGTTCGAGCACGGCGCTCGCGACGTGGCGAAACGTCGCCTCGTCGACCTTGCGTGTGCCATAGCCGATCACGCGGATGCGTTCGAGCGGAAAGCGCCGCGCCTCGCCGTCAGCCTGGTTCGACAGCAGGCGGTCGATGCGCGAGCGAAACGGCGCCAGCGCCGAGGCGAGCACGCCCGGGCCGGTGCGCCCGACCAGTTCGTTGAGCGCGAGGAGGGCCTGCAATTCCTCGCTGGTCAGCCACAGGCCCGGCAGCTCGAAGCGCTCGGCCTCTTCGGCGGCGTAGCGGAATGCTGCGTTCTCGCCATCGCTTTCGATCGGCGCACCGAGCGCATCGCGCAGAAACGCGATATCGCGATACGCCGTCGCGCGCGAGCAGCCGAGTTCGTCCATCAGTTTTGCGAGCGTGACCGGATAGCGCGCGGCCTTGAGTATCCGGTGCAGCGTCAATATGCGTTCGTAGCGATCCATGCGGCTATTGTGCCTAGGCTCGTGGGCGGACGCACCTGCAGGGCGTATCATTGCGCGTCGATCCCCGCATCCAGATGACATGCCGCACGCGAATTTGCGCCTCCATGATCCTGTAGGCGACGAGGTCAAGACCACTACGTGTTACATGTGCGCGTGCCGGTGTGGCATCAAAGTGCATCTGAAAGACGGCCGCGTGCGCTATATCCAGGGCAATGCGGCGCATCCGGTCAACAAGGGCGTGCTCTGTGCCAAGGGTTCGGCGGGGATCATGCAGCACTATTCGCCGGCGCGGCTGTCCAAGCCGCTGCTGCGCGTGGGCGAGCGCGGCGAAGGCAAGTTCCGCGAGATCGAATGGGACGACGCGCTCGCGCTCGCGACGCAATGGCTCGGCGATATCCGCAAGAGCAATCCCGACAAGCTCGCGTTCTTCACCGGACGCGATCAGTCGCAGGCGCTGACCGGCTGGTGGGCGCAGCAGTTCGGCACGATCAACTATGCCGCGCATGGCGGCTTTTGCTCGGTCAATATGGCCGCGGCGGGCATGTACACGCTCGGCGGATCGTTCTGGGAGTTCGGCGAGCCCGACTGGGATCACGCCAAGTATCTGCTGATGTTCGGCGTCGCCGAGGACCACGACTCGAATCCGATCAAGCTCGGCCTCGGCAAGCTCAAGGCGCGCGGCGCGAAGATCGTCGCGGTCAATCCGGTGCGCACGGGTTACGCCGCGATCGCGGACGAATGGATCGGCATTCGCCCCGGTACCGACGGCCTCCTCGTCGGCGCGCTGATCCGCGAGATGTTGCTGCACGACTGGATCGATTTTGATTATCTGGTCAAGTATACGAATGCGCATTATCTCATTGTGCGCAGTCCTGGCGGCGCCGACGACGGGCTGTTCGCGCGCGACACCGCGGGCGAGCCAATGTGTTGGGACAAGCGCAGCGGCAGGGCATGTGCCGCAAATTCGATCGACGTATCGCCCGCTGTCGTTGGCGAATTTACGCTGCCCGATGGACGCAAGGCAGTGCCCGCATTTCAGCTGCTGGCCGAGCGTTTTCTAGCGAACGAATATGCCGCCGACACGGTCGCGCCGCAGTGCGGCGTCGACGCGGCGACGATCCGGCGCATCGCTGCGGAACTTGCCGACGTCGCGTTCAAGCAGGAGATCCGGCTGCCGCAACGCTGGACCGATGCCTGGGGCCGCGAGCACGCCGAGATGATCGGCCGCCCGGTTGCATTCCACGCGATGCGCGGTATTAGCGCGCATGCGAACGGCTTCCACACCTGCCGCATGTTGCACCTGCTGCAGCTCTTGCTCGGTGCGATCGACACGCCCGGCAGTTTCCGCTACCAACCGCCGTACCCGAAGCCGGTTCCCCCAGCGAATCGCCCCGGTAGAGCGCGGCGCGAAAACGGATCGCTGGACGCCGCACCACTCGGTTATGTGCACGCACCCGAGGAACTCGTCGTCGACGCGCAAGGTAATCCGCGGCGCATCGACAAGGCGTTCTCGTGGGAACATCCGCTCGCCGCGCACGGCATGCTGCAGAGCGTGATCCGCAACGCCTGGGCCGGCGATCCGTACAGGATCGACACGCTATTCCTGTTCATGGCCAACATGGGCTGGAACTCGGCGATGAACACGAGCGCGACGCGCGCGATGCTCGCCGACCGCGACGCGAATGGCGAATACAAAATTCCGCACTTCATCTATGTCGACGCGTATTGGTCGGAGACGGTCAATTACGCCGACCTCGTGCTGCCCGACACGACTTATCTCGAGCGCCACGATTGCATCAGCTTGCTCGACCGGCCGATTTCGGATGCCGATGGCGCAGCAGATGCGATCCGCCAGCCGGTTGTAGCCCCTGATCGCGATGTGCGTCCGTTCCAGGACGTGCTGCTGAACTTAGGCGCGCGCCTCGCCCTGCCCGGCATGGTCGATGAGGACGGCGCCGCGAAATATCCGCGCGGCTACGCGCAATACATGGTCGAGCACGAGCGAGCGCCCGGCGTCGGCCTGCTCGCGGGCTGGCGCGGCCGCGAGGGCAGCAAGCAGGCGGTCGGCGAGGCAAATCCGCAGCAGCTCGACGCGTACAAGGCGCACGATTGCCATTGGGAAACGAAGATTCCCGACGCAGCGCGCTACTACAAGATGGCCAATCGCGATTATCTCGCCTGGGCCAAGTCGCTTGGCTTTTTGATTTCAACTGATGCGATCGTGCTCGAGTTGTATTCAGAACGGCTGCAGCGCTTTCGTCTCGCTGCGCAAGGGTATGGTGCCGTGCAGCCGCCCGCGCGCGAGCGCGCACGCGTGGAAAAATTTTTCGATCCGCTGCCGTTCTTCTACACCGGTGTCGATGAGACCCGCGTCGCAGGCAACGAACCCTATCCATTGGCGGCGATCACTCAGCGCCCGATGTTCATGTACCACGCCTGGGGTTCGCAGAACGCCTGGCTGCGCCAGATCGCGGCGCGCAACTATCTCTATCTGCATCCGGTTACCGCAGCAGCCCATGGGGTGAACGACGAGGACTGGGTTTGGGTCGAGTCGGCGCATGCGCGCATCCGCGTGCAGGCGAAGCACCATGCCGGCACGGCAGCAGGCGTCTTGTGGACCTGGAACGCGATCGGCAAGCGCAACGGCGCGTGGAAACTCCAGCAGGATGCGCCCGAGTATACAAAGGGATTTCTGCTCAACCACACGATCGACGATCTGCTGCCGCCGCGCGATGACGGCTATCGCTACGCCAACGCCGATCCGGTGACCGGGCAGGCGGCCTGGTTCGATCTCCAAGTGCGTCTGGTGCGCGATGCGCAATCGCAGGCGCCCGGGCATCGCATCGAATCCGCAGACCGTGCGGAGGCGATCGCATGACGATGCTGCCACCTCCTGCGCCGAAAAAACTCGGCCTTGTGATCGATCTCGACATTTGCGTCGGCTGTCACGCCTGCGCGGTTGCGTGCAAGGAATGGAACGACGGCGGCGAGTTCGGCCCGCTGCCCGACGAGAATCCCTACGGCGCGGAACCGCTCGGGGTCTGGTTCAACCGCGTGCATACCTACGAAGTCGAACCGCCGCAGAAAGACGCATCGACGATGACCGTGCACTTCCCGCGCTCGTGCCTGCATTGCGAGACGCCGGACTGCGTCACCGTCTGCCCGACCGGCGCGAGCTACAAGCGCGCCGAGGACGGTATCGTGCTCGTCGACGCGGACAAGTGCATCGGCTGCAAGCTGTGCTCGTGGGCCTGCCCCTACGGCGCGCGCGAATATTCGGAGCAGCGCGGCGTGATGCAGAAATGTACGCTCTGCGTCGATCGCATCTACAACGAATCGTTCGACGAAATCGATCGCCAGCCCGCCTGCGTGATGGCCTGCCCGACGCGCGCGCGGCATTTCGGCGATCTCGGCGATGCGGAATCGAAGGTCTCCAAGCTCGTCGCCGAGCGCGGCGGCTACGCTCTGATGCCAGAGATGGGCTATAAGCCCGTCAACAAATATCTCGCACCGCGGCCGCGACGCGATGGTTGCAGTTCTTCAAGCAAGATCAGTGCGGCAGAAGAAAAAGTGGATTTTTCCACCGCTTCGCCGCTGTTGCGCTGGATCGACAAAGTGCTCTCGCGCTGACTCTCACCCATGCATCCTGCATTCTCCGTTATTTTCTTCACGGTCGTTTCCGGCTGCGGTTATGGACTGCTGTTCTTGCTCGGCCTGATCCTGCTGGCGGATCCGCGCGCGCTTGGCAGCGAAGCCGCAATCCTGCTAGCGCTTGGTGCGCTCGCAAGCGCCGCCGGACTCACCTCGTCGATGTTTCATCTCGGCCAGCCGCAACGCGCGTGGCGCGCCTTCACCCAGTGGCGATCGTCCTGGCTTTCGCGCGAAGGCGTGGCCGCGACTTTGAGTTTCTTGCCAGTCGGCGCGCTGCTCGCCGCATATTGGCTGCGGGCGGATACGACGCTCGTGCGCGCACTTGCGTTCGGACTCGCGCTGTTCGCTGCGATCACGGTGTACTGCACGGCGCAAATCTACGCTTCGCTCAAGACGATCGCCGCCTGGCACAACAACTACGTCACGCCGGGCTATCTCCTGTTCGCTTTGCTCGGTGGCGGCACATGGCTGTATGCCTGGCGCAGTCAATTCGGCAACAACGCTGCGGGATCGCTCGGACTCGGCTGGCTGCTGATCGCGCTTTGCGTCGCCGCGGCGCTGCTCAAGTTCACGTATTGGCGTCACGTCGACACGCAGTCGTCGCCCGCGACGATCGAATCGGCGACCGGTCTCGGCCGCTTCGGTACAGTGCGCAGCGCCGAGACGCCGCACACCGAGGAAAATTATCTGACACGCGAAATGGGCTTCGCGCTCGCGCGCAAGCACAGTGCGCGCCTGCGTCGCATCGCACTCACATTGCTCGCACCGCTGCCGATTACGTTGCTGCTCATCGCGATGGTCGTTTCTGCATACGCGTGGCTGCCCGCCTGCACGGCCGCTGCGGTGATCGCTCTCGGCCTGTTCGTCGAGCGCTGGTTGTTTTTTGCCGAAGCCAAGCATGTCGTGATGCTCTACTACAGCACGCACGGCGCGAAACGATAATGCGGCTACACGCGCATTCAATCAGCTGAACACACGCCCAATCCGCAATAGGGGCAAACCTACATTGCGACTTTTTGCGCATTGTGTACGTTTACAATGCGCCGCTGCCGAGCGGTCCCGCGACGGCCTGCCCATCACACACGGAGAAGTCATGAAGAAAGAATTGCTCGCCGTTGCGCTGCTCAGCGCGCTGCCCCTCGCCGCGCTCGCCGCCGACCCGCCACCCCCGCCGCCAGAAGGCTGGTCCGGTTCGGGCGAAGCGGGTCTCGCAATCGCCAGCGGCAACACCAAGTCGCAAAACCTCAACGCCAAGCTCGACGTGAAATTCAACGACGAGCAGTGGAAGGACGACTTCTATCTGCTCGCGCTGCGCAACAAATCCAACGACGATCTGACCGCCAACCGCTATGAAGCAGGCGCGTCGATGGGCTACAAGCTCGACGATCGCAGTTATATCGTCGGCGCACTGCGCTATGAGCACGACACCTTCGCGCCGTACACCTACCAGTACATCGCCTCGATCGGCTACGGCTACCAGGTACTGAAGAACGCCGTCGACGAGCTCGCGTTCGAAGTCGGCCCGGGCTACAAAGTGGTACAGCCGAAAGACGAGTGCCGCAGGCTCGATCCGCTCAGCAACCCGGTCTGCTTCAAGCAGGATTCGGACGGCAATGTCGTTGCGCGCGGCAAGATCGACTACAAGCACAATTTCAATGCGACGACGTCGTTCTTCGACACGTTCACCGTCGAAGCGGGCAGTGGCAACAAGTTCTTCCAGAACGACGCCGGCCTCGCGGTGAAAATGAGCGACAAGCTCGCGCTGAAAGCGGTGTGGGAAGTGCGCCACAACTCCGACGTGCTGCCGGGCTTCAAGAAGACCGATAACCTGTTCACGACCAATATCGTGTACGGGTTCTGATCCGTCACCCGAACGGGTACGCAACGGGCCGCTCGCGGCCCGTTGTCATTTTTGCGCTCGCCGCAGCTAGACTGCGCGCATGTCGCGCATTCTCGTCTTCCAACACGTCGCCGCCGAACCGCTCGGCACGCTCGACCTGCTGATCCGCCAGCGCGGGCATCGCGTCAAGTTCGTCAATTTCGAGCGCCAGCCCGATGCGCATCCCAAACTCGATCGCTACAGCGGCTTGATCGTGCTCGGCGGGCCGATGAATGTCGAAGATCGCGCCACGCGCAAGCATCTGCAGACCGAACTCGACGTGATCGCCGAGGCGCTCGCGCAGGAAAAACCCGTGCTCGGCATCTGCCTCGGCGCGCAACTGCTCGCGCATGCGCTCGGCGCCGAAGTGCGGCGCAACCGCGTCAGCGAAATCGGCTGGTACGATCTGGATGCGACCGCCGCGGGCCGCGCCGATCCGGTATTCGCGCCGCTCGGTGCAGTCGCACCGGTGTTCCAGTGGCATGGCTACACCTTCGATCTGCCCGCGGGTGCCGCGCATCTAGCGCGCACGTCGACGTGCGCGCACCAGGCGTTCCGCCACGGCAACAACGCCTATGGCTTCCAGTTCCATCTCGAAATGGATCAGCCGCTGATCGAGCGCTGGCTCAATCTGCCGGCCTATCGCGACGAACTGATCGCCGCCGGACTCGGCCGCGACGCCGAGGCGATCCGCGCCGAAACGCTGCCGCGTATCGCCGCGATGCAGCAAGTCGCACATGCGGTGTTCGACAATTTTCTCGATCTGATCGGCACGCCCGCGCGGCGGCGCAAGCACGCTGCGACCACTTGAGCGCGCTCACTCTGCCCGGATTGCTTCGATCGGATCCAGCGCCGCTGCCTGCCGTGCCGGATAGACAGCGAAGGCAAGACCTATCAATGCGCATAGCGCAGTCAGAATCAGTACGACGAGCGGCGACCACGCGACCTGCCAGCCCGCGAACGCGGCGATCAAGTACGCCAGCAGCGCGCCGAACACCAGGCCGATCGTCGCGCCGGCAATGCAGATCACCACCGCCTCGCGCAGGAAGCGCACGACGATATCGCGCTGACGCGCGCCGAGCGCGCGCAGCAAGCCGATTTCGCGCCGGCGCTCGAGCACGTTGGCGAGCATGATGTTCATGATGCCGATGCCGCCGACGAGCAGGCTCACGCCCGCGATCGCGCCCATCACGATGCTGAAGATGCGCTGCGTCTTCTGGTTCTGTTGATACAACTGTTGCGGCACGATCAGGCTGTAGTCGTTGGCGCCGCCGTGGCGCTGGTAGAGCACCGCGGCAAGCACGCGCGCGCCGGCGGCGAGGCGCTCGGCATCATCCAGCCGCAGCACCACGCGATCGGCATCATCCTCCATCGGCTGGAAGCGGAAGCGCCATGCGCTCTGCAGCGGAACGTAGATGCGATTGCTCTCCACGCCGAGCGCGACGCCTTCGAACTTGTCCTTGGCCAAGTCGCGATCGGCGAGTACGCCGACGACACGCAGCCAGACATGGTTGACCTTGATCAGTGCGTCGAGCGCATGTCCGTTCGGAAATAGCGCGTGCGCAGCCTGATGACCGAGCACGGCGACCGCGGCGAGCGCGGCATCGTCGGCCGCATTCAACGCGCGGCCTTCGGCGATGCGCAGCGCGCTGAGCTCGAAGTACTCGGGGCTCACCGCGCTGACCTGCGCGTCGCTCGGCGCCGCATCGCTGAACACAGCGTGGCTGCGGATGCGCTTCTCGACTGCGTACGCGTTCGCGCCGGGCACCACATCGCGGGCGGCGCGCGCATCGGCCTCGCTCAAGCCGAGACTGCGCGCACGCGTCTCCTTGAGCGTCTCCGGATCCTGTGTCGTGTGTTCGACGATCAGATTGTGCAAGCCGAGACTCTCGACCAGGCGGCGCGCCTCGCGCCGACTGCCTTCGCCGACACCCTGCATCGCGACGATCGCGCCGACGCCGAAGATCAGGCCGAGCAGGGTCAGCAGGGTACGCAGCTTGCGCCGCGACAACTCCTCGACCGCTTCGCGCCACACCGGTGCGAGTCTGATCATGGCGCCACCGTTTTTGCGACGGACGCCTTGCTCGCATTCGCATTCGGTTCGGGCGACGGCTGCGGCGTCGAGGAGGATTTGTCGCTCTGCGGCGCCGGCGCATTGGCGTTGAGCACGATCTCTTCGCCCGGCTTGAGACCGTCGAGTACTTGTGTGCGACTCGGCCCGTGCACGCCGAGCTGCACCTGGCGCACCTCGTCGTGTCCTTGCGTGCGCACGGTGAGCATGGTCGCGTCGCCATCGTTCTTCAGCGCGATGTTGGCGACAGTGAGCGCTTCTTTCGCATCGAGCAGCACGATGCGCGCACGAAAGCGCTGTCCCGGCGCCCAGCGGTATTTTTCCGCCGCATCCGCCGCCACCGGCGCTTTCATCGACAGATACTTCACCGGCGATTCGCGCCCCTTCACTTGCGCGGCAGCCGCGACCCAGGACAGTTTCGACGTGACTTTCTGCTCGGGCGCGCCGAGCGCTGCAAGCTCGACCACGAGGCCCTCCTTGATGCCCGCGCTTTCCGCCTGCGGCAACGACAATTCGGCTTCAAACGCGCTCGTGTCGGGAAGCGCAGCGAACGCATTGCCGGCCCACAGGCTCGATCCGACGCGCGGCTTCTCGTTGGCCCAGTTTGCCTGCAGCAGCAACAGGCCCGCATGCGGCGCGTGCAGCTCAAGCGCGTCGAGATCGGCGCGCCGCTCCTGCGCGAGATGATCGTTGCTCGCCCGCTGCGCATCGATCAGCGCGAGTTCGGCAGCGCCGCGTTTGCCGGAAAGATCCTTGCGCCAGTTCAGCGTGTTCTGTTTGGCGCCGAGAAACTGCTCGTCGAGCACGTAGTCGAGGATGGTATTGCGCGCGATCGCGAGGTCAGTCGCACCGGCATAGCGATGCGCGACGCCGAGCTGGCCCGCGACCTGGGCGAGATCGACTTCGAGTTTGCCGAGCGCGTTGCCGAGTTCGCCTTCCTTGGTCGCGCGCGCGAGTGCGTTGCGCTGCACTTCGATCAGAGCGGTTGCAAGTTGCTGCTTGCTCTCCTCGGCAGAGAAGCGTGCAATCAGATCGCCTTGCTTGACCCACGAGCCATCGGGCAGCGCCCATTTCAGCTGGCGCTGCGCCCACTGCTGGCCGGGCACATTGAGCGGCGTCGACTTCGCCGCGCGCAGTGCACCGTCGGCCTCCAAGCTCAGCGTCACCGGCGCGACGACTGCGCGTTCAAGTAATCGGTTACCAGCTCGGCTTGCGCGCTTTGCTGCCGGGCCCGTTCGTCTTCGGCCCGTTTGCTCGCGGAGACCTGCGGATCGGCCTGCGTTGCTTGGGGGATTGGCGTGCTGCCGGGCTGAATCGCCTCTTCCAGTTCCGCGAGCGAACGAGGCTTGTTCGGATTGATGATCCCGCGCATTCCCATTCCCAGCAATTCGGCGTCCAGCTTCCGCGCGGTCTCATTGTCATCGGTCGCCGGATGGCGCTTGGGGAAATCCTCAAGCGGTCCGAATTGCCGGCTCCACTCCGCTTCGATCTGCGCGCGTTTCGCCACCACCTCGCGCATCTCCCGCTGCCAGCGCAGGCCGTTGCGCAGGTTGGCGAGGTGCGGTGCGCCCCACCAGACGATCAAGCCCGCCAATCCCGCGGCGCCGACGAGCAGCCCCGCGAAAATCACCACCCGCCAGCGATCTGTCGCGTCCATGCGGGAATTCTGCGGGATTTGCCGGGCCCGAGTCCGAATCCGAGCCCGATCTTTCCGTGAACCGTCTTCCGTTGGCCGTGTGCCGTCAAGCGAATCCCGGGGCACGGGAACGGGAACGCGGAACGGCGAACGGTGAACGGGTTCATGCTCGGATTCGGGTGCGGAAAAATTCCGCATCCGTTCACACCCTCGCCAATGCGCCTTTGTCGGTGAGCAGCTCGAAATACTGACCGGACA
>CAZDWH010000029.1:0-20633 GCA_964509025.1 uncultured Rhodanobacteraceae bacterium | reverse complement strand
TTTCTTGGCGGGCGCGGCTTTTTTCGCCGGTGCGGCCTTTGCTGCCTTGGCGCCGCGTCCGAAACGCCCGCGTTTTTCCGGTGCGGCGGCGAGCAACTCGGCCGCTTCGGTCTCGGTGATCGATGCCGGTTCGCGATCCTTCGGAATCTTCGCGTTCTTCGCGCCGTCGGTGATGTACGGGCCGTACTGGCCGCGCAGGATCTGGATTGCGCCGTCGCGGAAGCTCGCGATCACGCGGTTGCGGATCGCCTCGTGCTTCTCGTGCATGATCTCCTTGGCACGTGCGAGTTCGAGTGTGTACGGATCATCGGGCGGCTTGATCGACGCGTAGACCTTGCCGTGTTTGACGAACGGTCCGAAGCGACCGATGCCGACGCTGATTTTGTCGCCATCGTCGGCCAGGCCGAGATCGCGTGGCAGCTTGAACAAGTGTAGCGCGTCTTCGAGTGAGATCGTGTGGATGCTCTGACCCGGGCGCAGGCTGGCGAAGCGCTTTTCCTCATCGTCGCGGCCGCCGATCTGCGCCATCGGCCCGTAGCGGCCAAGGCGCACCGATACCGGTTTGCCCGAAGCCGGATCTTCGCCGAGCACGCGCTCGCCGCCGGCTTCGCCGCGATCGACAGTTTCGGTTTTCTCCGCGACCAAGGCCTTGAACGGCGTCCAGAATTTCTGCAGCAGCGGCTTCCATTCTTCTTCACCGCGGCTCACCGCATCGAGCTCGTCTTCGAGCTTGGCGGTGAAGTCGTAGTCGACATACTGCGTGAAATGTCCGGCCAGGAATTTGCCGACCGCGCGGCCGACGTCGGTCGGACGAAAGCGGCGCGCATCGAGCGTGACATACTCGCGGTTGAGCAGCACCTGGATGATGCTCGCGTAAGTCGAGGGGCGGCCGATGCCATATTCCTCGAGCGCTTTCACGAGCGATGCTTCGGAATAGCGCGGTGGCGGCTCGGTGAAATGCTGATCGGCGTTGACGTGGGCGAGCGGCACGGCCTCGCCGATCTTCATTGCCGGCAGCTTGCGATTCTCGTCGTCGTCCTCAGAGTTCTTCTGGTCGCGGCCTTCCTCGTACACGGCGAGAAAGCCGGCATCGACCACGGTCGTGCCGCTCGCGCGGAAACTCGAATCACCACCCGCATCGAAATCGACCGAGACGGTGTTGAGCGTGGCGTATTGCATCTGGCTCGCGACCGCGCGCTTCCAGATCAGATCGTAGAGCTTGCGCTGGTCGTCGTTGAGGAAGGGCGCCATGCTCGCCGGCGTATGCAGGGCCGAAGTCGGGCGGATCGCTTCGTGCGCTTCTTGCGCGTTCTTCGATTTCGAGCGATAGAAGTTCGGCGACTCCGGCAACGCCTTGGCGCCGTAGTCGCGTGCGATCACCTTGCGGATCTCGGCGATCGCGTCATTGGCAAGATTGACCGAATCGGTACGCATATAGGTGATCAAGCCGACCGTGCCTTCGCCGCCGATCGCGATGCCTTCGTACAGACCCTGCGCCAGACGCATCGTGCGGCTGGTGGAAAAGCCGAGTTTGCGCGCGGCCTCCTGCTGCAGGGTCGACGTGGTGAACGGCGGCGAGGGGCGGCGCTTGCGTTCCTGCGACTTGATTTCGCTGACGACGAGGCGACCCTGCGCGGACTTCAGCAGCGCATCGCGTGCGGTATGCGCATCTTTCTCGTTGGTCAGGTCGAACTGCTCGAACTTCTTGCCGCGCAGCTTGATCAGGCGCGCGGCAAAGCGCTGGTCCGGGTGCGCGCAGTCGGCTTCGATCGTCCAGTATTCGCGTGCCTTGAACGCTTCGATTTCCTCTTCGCGCTCGACGATCATGCGCAGCGCCGGCGACTGCACGCGTCCGGCCGACAGACCGCGCTGCACCTTGCGCCACAGCACCGGTGACAGATTGAAGCCGACCAGATAGTCGAGCGCACGCCGCGCCTGCTGCGCGTCGACGAGCTCGTGCGAGAGCTTGCGCGGATTCGCGACGGCTTCCTGGATCGCATGCGGCGTGATCTCGGAGAACACGACGCGGTGCAGCGCCTTGCCTTCGAGCAGCTTCTTCTGTTTCAGGATCTCGGCGATATGCCAGGAGATCGCCTCGCCCTCGCGGTCCAAGTCGGTCGCGAGATAGACGCTGTCGGCAACCTTCGCCGCCTTGGCGATCGCGTCGACGTGCTTCTCGTTCTTCTCGATCAGTTCGTAATGCATCGCGAAGTCGGCGTCGGGATCGACCGCGCCTTCCTTCGGCTTCAGATCGCGCACGTGACCGTACGAGGCGAGGACCTGGAAATCCTTGCCGAGGTATTTATTGATCGTCTTGGCCTTGGCGGGCGACTCGACGATGAGCAGATTTTTGGCCATATTTTTCCGGCGCGGCGTGTTTCGGGGAGCGGAAACGCAGCGACAAATTCAAGAGAACTAAAGACAAAATGCGGCGCGGCGAGGCAGCCGTCCTTATTTCAGTCAAGACCGTCTGGGCGCTCGTGTCAAGTTTGACGATGCAGTGAACGCCGGCAGAGACGTTCAAACACGACGGGAATAGCGCCCATTTTCGGCGACTACGACGCCATCGAGCTCGAGCAGAAGCAGCATCGAAGACAGTGCTGCCGGCGCCAATGCAGTGCGCTCGGCCAGCTCATCCAGCGCGCTCGGCGTATCCGCCAGCGCGGCGAGCAGGCGGGTGTAGTCGGGGTCGCCGCCACCCGCGATGGACGCCGCCGGCTCCGCATCCTCTTGCGACAGCCGCTCGCGCAAGCCCTCGGCGAGGCGGGCGCCCATACCGTGCAATTCCTCCAGCACTTCCTGCGCCGTTTCGACGAGTTTGGCGCCCTCGCGGATCAGCTTGTGGCAGCCGCGTGCGAGCGGGTTGTGGATCGAGCCCGGCAATGCGAACAGCTCGCGTCCCTGCTCGCCCGCATTGCGCGCGGTGATCAGCGAACCAGACTTGAGGCTCGCTTCGACCACCAGCGTGCCGAGACTCAGGCCCGAGATGATGCGATTGCGTCGCGGAAAAAATTTCGGTTGCCCGGGTGTGCCCGGCGGAAATTCGCTGACCAGTGCGCCGCTGGCTTCGATGCGCTGGGCCAGTTCGACATGCTGGCGCGGAAACACCAGATCGATGCCGGTGCCGAGCACCGCGATGGTCTTGCCCCCGGCGTCGAGCGCACCCGCGTGCGCGGCGCCGTCGATGCCTTCGGCGAGGCCGCTCGTGACTGTGTTGCCCGCGCTCGCGAAGGCACGTGCAAATGCGCGCGCGTTGGCGAGTCCGGCGGCGCTCGCGTTGCGCGCACCGACGATCGCGATCTGCGGCGTCCACAACGCGGCCGGATCGCCGCTAACAAATAGTGCTGCAGGTGCGCCGGGGATTTCGCGCAGCAGGACCGGAAAATCCTCGCTGCTGCAGACGATCAGGTGATGGCTCGGCGCAGCAGCCAGCCAGGCCTCGTCGCCATCGAGCGCTGCCTGATCGGGTTCCGCGAACCAGGCGCGCGCCTCATCCGGTGTACGCGCATCGCGGCGCGCGCGCTCGAGCGCCATTTGCGCGTCGCCGTGTTCGCCGATGAGTTGCCGCAGCGCGCTCGTACCGAGCCCCGGTGCGCGCAGCAAGGTCAGCCACGCGCGCAGATTCGCAGGGGAGAGCTTCGATTCCATGAAGTTATTTCTAGCCGTCCTCCCTGACGGCAAGATCAACGGCTTCCTTGCCGAATTCTCAGGACTTGATGCGGATCAGATGTGGTCTGGCTCGTACAGCGGATCGTGCAAATGCAGCGGCCGGATGCCGTCGACGATCAAGCCATAACTCACGTGATCGAAGGTGCGGAACACCATCACGTGGCCCACGTAGTCTTCGGGCAGGCGCACCTTGGCATCGTTCGGATGCAGGAATTTCCGGGTGCTGCCGTCCGGATAATCGAGGCGATCGGCGACCACTTCGCCCGGATGGAAGATCGAATACACCTGACCGTTCTCGACGCCATCGGCCGCACCGTGCGACAGCGCGACGACCTGGTCGCGACCCTGCACCATGCCGCCCGACAGATCGCTCGTATCGGTAAAGGCCAGCACACGCATTCCGGCCGGCACCTGCTTGGGCGGATGCGGGAAGTACTGCGCGTCGTAGGGTTTGTTGTCGAGCGGCAGGATGAAGTCGCCCGGACGCACTTCTACGTCGGCAGTCAGCACCAGCACTGATGCCGGATCGCCGGCACGCGTGACGCGCACCGTGCCGGTCTGCAGCGCCTCGTAGCCGAGGAAATTGACCTTGCCGGCCATGCTCCATTCCTGCGGGCCGTGGTGCCAGATCATGTCCGGACGCGATTCGTAGCGGCGCTTGGTGTCGTTGGCGGAATCGCGATAGAAGCGCTGCGCCGCGCCGTCGCGCGGCACCAGTTCGTAGTAGCGGCCGAGCGGACGCACGATGGCGAACTGGTCGCCGACCTGGCCCGACAGGCCGCGCACGTAGACGAGTTCACCCGGAATGCCGCGTGGATGCGCGTCCTCGACGCCGACAACATGCGGTGCGTTCTTGAGGTCGTCCTCGCCCATGATGCGCGTGCGCTTGAGGAACTTGTCGATCGCATCGAGATTGATCGGCTTGATCGCGTCCTCGAGCTGCTCGACGCGCGCGTGCGGACCGCCCGAATTGGTCAGACGCGCGCCGCCGTCGAGATAGGCGAGGTTGATCACGTCGCCCGGATAGATCAGATGCGGATTCTTGATCTGGCCGTTGGCCTGCCAGACCTCGGGCCATTGCCACGGCCGCTTCAGGAATTTGTTGGAGATGCCCCAGAGCGTGTCGCCGCGGCGCACGACATAGGTGTCGGGATGGCCGGGCTTGAGCTCGACGCCGGCAGCATAGGCTGCGAACGCGATGAGGAGTCCGGCGAACACTGCAGGTAGTCTTTTAAGCATGGCGGCTAATTACCTGATTTTCCCCAATGACTGCGCCTGAGTGTAGTCGAAAATCGGGGCCTGTAAACCACGAATTGAGCAAACTTTTAACGAAAAACGCCCGAAGGACGGCAAAACCGGGGTCGTGCAGGGTAAAAATCGCGTCGCAGCAAGGCCTTGCGGTCGCCTGAACGGGCTGGATGGCTTACAATTGCAACATCCCCTGCCAGCAGCCGATCCGCAATGAGCCGCCTGACCATCCTCGAATACCCCGATCCGCGCCTGCGTACCAAGGCGCAGACGGTGGCCGTGTTCGACGCGGCGCTGCAAAAGCTGATCGACGACATGTTCGAAACCATGTATGCCGCGCCGGGCATCGGTCTCGCCGCAACCCAGGTCGATGTGCACAAGCAACTGCTGGTGCTCGACGTTTCGGAAGAAAAGAACGCGCCCTTGGTCGTGATCAATCCGAAGATCATCGCGAGCGAAGGCAGCCAGAGCTACCAGGAGGGCTGCCTGTCCGTGCCGGGCATCTTCGCCGACGTGTCGCGCGCCGATCGCATCGCGATCGAATCGCTCAACCGCCACGGTGAGGCGCAAAACTTCACCGCCGACGGCCTGCTCGCCGTGTGCATCCAGCACGAGATGGATCATCTCGCCGGCAAACTGTTCGTCGACTATTTGTCGCCGCTCAAGCGCGAGCTGGTGCGCAAGAAGCTCGCGAAGCAGCGCAAAGTCGCCGCGGAAGCCTGATCGCATCCATGTCCGCCACGCCGCTGCGCCTGGTGTTCGCCGGGACGCCCGACTTTGCCGTGCCGTGCCTTGCCGCCTGCCGGCGCGACAATGTGGAAATTGCGGCAGTGTATACCCAACCCGACCGCCCGGCCGGGCGCGGGCGCAAACTCACACCGAGTCCGGTCAAGGAAGCCGCGCTCGCGGCGGGCATCGCAGTCGAACAACCCGAGAATTTCAAGGATTCCGCTGCGCGGGTGCGCCTCGCAGGCTATGCACCCGACCTGATGATCGTCGTCGCCTACGGCTTGATCCTGCCGCGCAAGGTGCTGGCGATTCCGCGCATGGGCTGCTGGAACGTGCACGCCTCGCTGTTGCCGCGCTGGCGCGGCGCGGCGCCGATCCAGCGCGCGATTCTTGCTGGCGACTCAGAGACCGGTGTGTGCCTGATGCAAATGGAAGCGGGGCTCGACACCGGACCCGTGCTGTCGCGTCGCGCTTTGCCTATTGCTGCGAACGAAACCGGCGGCAGCCTGCATGACAAGCTCGCCGCGCTCGGCGCGGAGTTGCTTGGCGCGGGACTCGAACGCGTGCTGCGCGGCGATTTGCCGTCGGCCATCGCGCAGCCCGAACTCGGCGTCACCTACGCGCATAAACTCGACAAGGCCGAAGCGCGCCTCGACTGGCGGGCGAGCGCGGTCGAGCTCGAACGCAAGGTGCGAGCGTTCGATCCGTGGCCGGTCGCGGAAGGCGACGTCGCCGGGGAAAGCCTGCGCATCTGGAAGGCAGCGCTCAGTCTGCAGCCCGCGGCCCTCGCGCCCGGTAGCCTGGTCGCCGCGACGCGCGACGGCGTTGATATCGCCTGCGGCGACGGCAAGGCTCTGCGCTTGCTCGAAGTGCAACGTGCCGGCGGCAGACGCATCAGCGCGATGGACTATCTCAACGCGCGGCCCGAACTGCGCACGCGCACGTGAGCGCGCCGGTGCAGGGTGCCGAAGTGCGCGCACTTGCCGCGCGTGCGCTCGCGCGCATCGTTGCGGGCGAATCCCTGCGCACGGCGTATGCGGCGGCAGCGGTGCGCGTGCACGACGCGCGTGATCGCGCCCTGCTCTCGAGCCTCGTGCACGAGGGCGCGCGCTGGTGGCTGCGCTACGACGCGGCGATCGATCAGCTCGCCGAGCGCCCGCTGCGCGAACGCGAAAAGCAGGTGCACGCGCTGCTCGTGCTCGGGTTGATCCAGCTCGATGTCCTCCGCATGCCGGAGTACGCCGCGGTGGCGACGACGGTCGAGGCGACGCGCGCGCTGCATCGGCCGAAGTTCGCCGGCCTGGTCAACGCGCTGCTGCGGCGCTGGCTGCGCGAGCGTGACGCCATCGTCGCGCGGCTCGACTGCGACGAGGTGACGCGCACGGCGCATCCGCGCTGGCTGATCGAGGTGCTGCGGCGCGATCAGCCGCAGCACCTCGAAACCATCCTCGCCGCGAACAACCGGGCCGCGCCGCTATGGTTGCGCGCGAACCGGCGTCGTACGACGCGTGCCACCCTGCTCGAAAAATTTGCCGCCGCGGGCATCGCGGCGGTGGCCGACATGCACCTCGACGATGCCATTATGTTGAGCGAAAGCACGGATGTGACGCGCCTGCCCGGCTATGCCGAGGGTGAATTTTCGGTGCAGGACGGCGCCGCACAATGGGCCGCGATCCTTCTCGACGCGCGCGCCGGCATGCGCGTGCTCGACGCCTGCGCCGCTCCCGGCGGCAAGAGCGCGCATATCCTCGAGCGTGCCGAGGCGCAGCTCACCGCACTCGACGTTGACCCCGAGCGCCTGCCGCGCGTGCGCGAAAACCTGGCGCGTCTGGGGCTGGCCGCCGACGTGCGCGCCGGCGATGCGGCGCAACCGGCGACATGGTGGGACGGGCGGCCGTTCGAGCGCATCCTGCTCGACGCACCGTGCTCAGCGACCGGCATCATTCGCCGCCAGCCGGACATCCGCCTGCATCGCCGCGCCGGCGATATCGCCGCGCTGGCCACCACGCAGACGCGCCTGCTCGAGCGGCTGTGGCCTTTGCTTGGCAACGGCGGACGCTTAGTCTATGCGACTTGCTCCGTGCTCGCGGACGAGAATGCGCGGCAAATCGAGCGGTTTCTCGCTGCGACGCCAGATGCACGCCTGCTCGATCTCGAGCCGGCAGGCTGGCCGCACTGCGCCGCAGGCGGCGCGCAGAACCTGCCGGGCGAGCACGACATGGACGGGTTTTATTATGCGGTACTTGAAAAAGGGAATTAATATACTTTTGCTCGCGTGCCTAGCGCTCGCCGCGGGCGCCTGCGCGCGCGTGCCGCAGGGCGTGTTTGCGGTGACCTCGGCCGCATTTGAGCACGGCACCTTGAACGCGCAACTCGACTGGCGTCCGAGCGCAGTGCTGCTCGAAGCGCTCGACCACGGCATTCCGCTCGATTTCGAGATTCGCCTCGACGCGCTGGCGCCGGCCTGGTGGGGCGGACAGCATCGCGTCGATCGCACGCGCTGGCATCGCGAACTGCGCTACTTCCCGCTGACCCGGCAGTATCAGCTGCGCGATCCGGACCCGGCCAGCCGCGTCGAAGCGCGTCATTTCAGTTCGC
Organism: uncultured Rhodanobacteraceae bacterium; assembly: GCA_964509025.1. GTDB lineage: Bacteria > Pseudomonadota > Gammaproteobacteria > Xanthomonadales > Rhodanobacteraceae > Rudaea. The sequence goes on along the minus strand of CAZDWH010000029.1, from coordinate 12,389 downwards.
GCGCGCTGCTCGTCGCGGCGATCTGCGATCTGCATCTGGATCTTGCCGGCACGTGGCCACGAGCCGCGGCGCAGCGCTACAGTCTGCGCGTCGACCTGCAGCGCGAGCGCCTGCCCGGCGCGTTGCGCCTGCCGGCTTTGCTCGATGCAGACTGGGGCCTATCCACCGGAAATTACGCATGGCCCGCGCCCCACGCAGCTGGATGAATTTCATCGTGCGGCGCGTGCTGCCGGCGCTGGCGATCGGTGTGCTGCTCGCCGCCGCACTGCTGCTCGCGCGCGACGCGGCGAGCGGCAGCAACCGCCTCGGCGCGTACTACTCGTGGATACTGATCGCCTCCGCGCTCGCGCTGGCCGCACTGATCGCGATCATTATCCAGCGTCTGCTGCGCCTGTCGCGCGAATTGCGCCTGCGCGAGCCCGGCGCGCGCCTGACGCGGCGCATGCTGGTGATGCTGGTCGGACTCGCCGTGCCGCCGGTGCTGATCGTCTACGGCTTTTCGCTGTTCTTCCTCAACGCGACCATCGACACCTGGTTCAATGTGCGCCTCGAACAGGGCTTGAACGATGCGCTGGAGATCGGCGCCGCCTATCTCGGCGAGCGCCTGCGTGGCGCGGAGCAGGGTGCGTCGGCGCTGGCGCGCGATCTCGCCAACTTGCCCGACACCGACTTGCAGGCCAAGCTCGATGCCGCACTCGACGCGCAGAGCGCCACGCAGCTGACTGTGTTCGGCGCAGATCGCGCGGTGCTCGCGACGGCAAGTTCCGATCCGAAGTTCCTCAATCCCGCCTATCCCGATTCGGCCGCGCTGCTGCAGATCAAGGACAGTGGCCGCTATGCCGCGCCCGAACGCGGCGGCGCCGACAATCAGCTGATGCTGCGCGTTGCGCTGCCGCTGGGCGACGCAGCTGCGGCCAGTCCGCGCCTGCTGCAGGGATTGTTCTCCGTGCCCGCACAGATCCAGCCCCTGACCGCGGCGGTCGAACAGGCGAGTTTCGATTTCCAGAAGCTCAAGTTCCTGCGCGACTCGCTCAAGCTCACGCTGTCGCTCGTGCTGACTTTCGTGCTGCTGCTGTCGGCGCTGTTCGCGATCCTCACCGCGTTCGGCGTCGCGCGGCGCCTGACGGCACCGATCGGTCGTCTCGCAACCGCGACGCGTGCGGTCGGCGCCGGGCGTTACGACACGCCGTTGCCGGTCGCGAGCGACGACGAGCTCGGCTTCCTGCTCAATTCGTTCAATCAGATGCAGCGCGAACTCGAATTCGCGAGCGCGCGCGCGACGCATAGCGCGCAGGAAACCGAAAGCCAGAAGACCTACCTCGGCGCGGTGCTCGAACGCCTGTCCACCGGCGTGCTCGGTCTGGATCGCAACGGCATTCTGCGCACGGCCAATCGCGCTGCCGAGATGATCCTCGAGGTGCCATTCTCGCGTTACGTCGGCCAGCATCTGGATGTGGTGCGGCGCGATCATGCTGCGCTCCAACCGCTGATCGATCCGATCCTCAAACATCTGCGTGAAGCCGCGCGCGAATGGCGCGAAGAAGTCGTGCTCGGCGAAGCGGCCGGCGGCGAGCCGCGCGTGCTGATGCTGCGCGGCGCCGAGCTCGATGCGCTGTCGGGCGAAGCCGGCATCGTCGCGGTGTTCGACGACTTGACCCTGCTCAACCGCGCGCAGCGCGATGCGGCCTGGGCCGAAGTTGCGCGCCGCCTCGCGCATGAGGTGAAGAATCCGCTGACGCCGATCCAGCTCGCGGCCGAACGCCTGCGCCGGCGCTTCATCGGCCGCCTGCCGCCCGACGAAACCGAAGTGCTCGATCGCGCCACGCACACGATCGTCAACCAGGTCGAGGCGCTCAAGGCGATGGTCAACGCGTTCGGCGACTACGCGCGGCCGCCACAGATCGACGCGCGTGCGCTGTCGATCAATGCGCTCGCGAGCGAAGTACTCGACCTGTACGAGAACGATCAGCGCATCCAGCTCACGCGCCAGTTCGCGTCGGGTGAGCCGATGCTGCGCGCTGACGCCGTGCGGCTGCGCCAGCTGCTGCACAACCTGATCAAGAATTCGCTCGAGGCGATCAGCGGCGAAACCAAACCGCATATCGAAGTGTCGACACGCGAACTTGTCGACGGCGGGCGAACCTGGGTCGAACTGGCGGTCGCCGACAACGGGCCGGGCCTGCCCGAAGATTTCGGCGAGCGGTGGTACGAACCGTACACGACGAGCAAGGCCAAGGGCACCGGCTTGGGTCTTGCGGTGGCGAAGAAGATCGCCGAGGAACACGGCGGCAGTATCCGCGCGAGCAATCGCACCGGCGGCGGCGCGATGTTCACGCTGCGTCTGCCGAGCGACGGAGCGCCGGCATGAGCGTGCGGCGTGAGGGTTGGTGGTTTGCGCTGTGCGCGTTCGTGATCCTCGCTGCGGGCATCGGCTTGCGCGATCCGTGGCCCGCAGACGAACCACGCTTCGCCTTGTCCGCGCAGCAGATGGTCGCATCAGGCGATTGGCTGATCCCGCATCGCGGCCATGAGATCTACGCCGACAAGCCGCCGGCGTTCATGGCCGCGCAAGCGGTCAGTTACGAAGTGACGCGCAGCTGGCGCGTCGCGTTCCTGCTGCCCTCGCTGCTCGCGGCGCTCGGCACGCTGTGGCTGGTCTACGATCTGGCGCGGCGGCTGTGGGATCACCGCACCGGCCTCTACGCCGCGGGCGCGCTGCTCACCGCATTCCAGTTCGTCTACCAGGCCAAGCGCGCGCAGATCGATCCGGCGGTGACGTTCTTCATCACGCTGGCGAACTATGGGTTGCTGCGGCATTTCCTGCTCGGGCCCGATTGGCGTGCGTACTGGCTCGGCTGCTTTGCGGCGGGGCTCGGCGTGATCACCAAGGGCGTCGGCGTGCTCGCCTTGTTTTTGTTCGCACCGTATATTTTTGCGCGTTTTGCACATTGGGATTTTGTCGCGACGACTTCGCGCAGCGCCTCGCGCTGGCTCGGCGGCGCGCTCGCGTTCTGTGCCGCGCTCGCGTTGTGGTTCGTGCCGCTGCTGCTCGCCGTGCGTGCCGATCCGAAACCGGAGTACGCGGCGTATCTGCACGACATCCTGTTCCGCCAGACCGCCGCGCGTTACACCGACTCATGGGATCACCAGCATCCGTTCTGGTACTACGCTGGCGTGATCGCGAGTGGCTGGCTGCCGCTTGTGCTCGCGCTGCCGTGGCTCGTGCCGCGCTGGCGCGACGCGCTGCGTTTGCGCGACGCGCGCATCCTGCTGCCGCTGGCATGGGTCGCGTTGATCGTCGTGTTCTTCAGCATTCCGCGCGGCAAGCGCGACGTCTATGTCCTGCCGGCGCTGCCGATGTTTGCGCTCATCGCAGCGCCGTACTTGCAGGAAATCCTGCAACGGCTGTGGGCACGGCGTACTGCGTTCGCTTTCGTTGCGCTGGTCGGCATTGGATTTCTCGGCGCGGGCGCCTATTTCCTGTTTGCGCATTCATCATTTGCGCGCGATCTTGCCGAACAGCGCGGGCTCGGCAACGGCGGTGCGGCGCTATGGTGGCTGTTGGTCGCACTTGGTGCGTGGATGCTCGGCTGCGTCGCGTATTTGCGCAGTCGCCACGCGACGCAATGCCTTGCCGCCGGTATCGCCGGACTGTGGCTGTTGTGGAGTTTCTGGGCCTATCCCCTGCTCAACGATTCGAGTTCGGCCGCGGGCCTGATGCGCCATGCGGGCGAGATGATCGGTATCGATGCCGAGCTCGGTCTCGTCGCATGGAAGGAACAGAACCTCCTTTTCGCCGATCGCAAAGTCGCCGAATTCGGTTTCGTCAAACCCGCGCATGAGCAGCTCGGCGAGGCGATCCTGTGGCAGCGTGCGGCGCCCGAACGGCGCTGGGTGTTCGTGCTCGCCGATGCGATGGCGCCGTGCATCGACCGCGCGCAGGCGCAGTACGTCGGCCACGCGAACCGGCGCGAATGGTGGCTGTTCCGCGCCGACGCGGTCGCGCCGACCTGCCGCGACGGCAAGGTGCCGAAGAACGGCGAAGCGTTCGACCCGAATTCCGATTGAACCGATGCCATGAATACGCCTGTCCACCGCAATGATTCGCCGCTGAAGAACCTGCGCCGCCGCTTTTCCCGCGCGCTGTCGCGTGCATTGCTTGGCGCGGAGGTGCAACCGTCGCAGACGCCCTTGCCCACGCGAGGCATCCATCGCATCCTGATCTGTCGCTCGACGCGCGCGCTTGGCGAAACGCTGCTGCTCTCGCCGTTGTTCGAGGAATTGCGCGTGCGCTATCCCGGCGCGGAAATCGATCTCGCCAGCGGCACGCCCGCGGCGGCAGAGCTGTTTGCAGGTCACACGTCTGTGCGCGAGGTTTTCCACATGCCCGCGCGCAAGGGTGTGGAATTCCTGCGCGTCGTGCGGCGCCTGCGCGCGGAGCGCTACGATCTCGTGATCGATCCGTATTGGCTTTCGCATTCGGACCGCTTGCTCGCACGGCTTGCGCATGCGCGCTTGCGTCTCGGTTTCGACGGCGCGCGCAAGAGCGGGCATCTCACGCATGCGGTCGCCGAACCCAGGGATTTGCAGCACGCGGGCAAGTTATCGGTTTATCTGTTGCGCAAGGCGCTCGGTGAACACGTCGACGCGGATTTCACCTGTCCGCTGCTCGATCTGCGCCTAGCGCCCGCGGAGCTTGAGCAGGGACGCGACGCGCTGGCGTCGGTACTCAGCACAGCAGGACTCGCAGGCAAACCGGCGATCGGCATCTATGCGCATGCGACCGGGCCGAAGTGCTACGACCTCGCGTGGTGGCGTGCGTTTCTCGCACGTCTCGAAGCGCGTTATCCCGATCATGCGATCGTCGAAGTCGTGCCGGGTTTCGGCCGTTCCCTGCTCGAAGACCGCTACCCGACGTTCTATTCGAGCGACGTGCGCAAGCTCGGCGCCTTGCTCTCGCAGCTCGCGCTCTACGTCAGTGCGGACTGCGGCATCATGCATCTCGCCAGCGCGAGCGGCGTGCCGACTGCCGGGATTTTTTCGGCGAGCGATATCGAGGGCTGGTATGTGTACGGCCCGCATGCGCTGACGCTCGATGCGCGCGGGCGCACGCCCGAGGACATGGCCGCCGCAATCATCGCGCACCGCGATGCGGGGAAATTCACGCGCCGCGCCGGCGCAGCGTCGAGCTGAAGTCCTAAACCAAAGTTCGCCACGCCGCGATCACATCGGCCGGCGCGATATCCGCGACCGTTGCGGCCGGCGGGTTTACGCCAAGGCTGACAACGGGCTTGCCATACGGACTGCGCCGATCCCACTTGGCCTGACCGTGCTTGCCGCCGTAGAGCACGACGAGCGGACAGCCCATCGCCGACGCGAGATGCGCGGGGCCGGTGTCGACCGAAACGAGGCTATGCGCGCGTTCGAGCAGAGCGAGCAGGCGGCGCACCGGCAGATCGGTTGTCGCAATCTGTACTTTGGGCAGTTGCGCGGCGTCGGCGATCGCCTGGCACACCGCGGTTTCGACCGGTGCGCCGCACAGCGCTAGATGTGCGGACGGCAGACTTGCGTGCATCGCGCGCAGTAGCACGGCCCACGCTTCGATCGGCCAGAACTTGGGATCGTCCGCGCGCTTCTCCCACCAGCGGTGCACCTTCCAGTTGCCAGGCTGCAGCAGCACGAGCGGTGCGTCGGCGAAGCCGCGCTGTCGCAGCCAGGCATCGGCATCGGCACGATCGTTCGCGTCGAGGTATAGGCGCGGCGCTGCGCGCAGGTCGTCTTCACGCCATGGATAGTCGGCTTCGCGATACGCCGCCGGCGTCATGCAGCCGAAGCGCAGCGCTTGGTCGACCCAGTGTTCGTCCTCGCGCAATTGCATGTCGCCACGCAGGAACACGCAGCGTTCGCGCGGCACGCGCGCGAGGCGCAACAGCCAGCGGATGCGCTTGAACGAGCCGCGCGTGTCCTCGCTGACATAGACAGGACCGTCGTGCGCGCGCAGCTTCGCGATCATGCGCCAGCGCTCGGGGCTGAACGCCAGGAGCCGGTTACGCTGCAGCAGCTGCCAAATCTCGCCGACGTCGGGATGGCCGCGGTACAGCGCGCCGGTCCAGTTGCCGCGACTGAGCACAGTGCACGGGCGGCCATAACGACGATGCAGCAGATGCAGCAGAGGCTCCTGCAACAGCATGTCGCCGAGGCGGCCGAAGCGGATAACGAGCGGTGTCATCGGAGCGGGCTTGAGCGCGGACATGCGAAGGTCACGACGGAGGGGTGCGAATTCTACCGAACCCAGGCGTTGCGATCGGCTGAAGCGGCGCAAACCCGCGCGCTTCTGCGCTATGCTTCAACGTCGCATTTTCGCAACAGGGCGTTCCGCATGGCTTCCGGCCGCGTTCTCGTCGTCGATGACGAGCCCGATATCCGCACTACGGTCAAGGAAATCCTCGAGGACGAGGGCTATCAGGTCGCGCTCGCGGCGAGCGCTGCGGCCGCGCGCGAGGCGCGCACGCGCGAGCGCCCCGACGTGATCCTGCTCGATATCTGGATGCCCGAAACCGATGGCATCAGCCTGTTGCGCGAATGGGCCGGCGCCGGTGCACTGACCTGCCCTGTCATCATGATGTCCGGGCATGGCACGGTCGAAACCGCGGTCGAGGCGACGCGGCTCGGCGCCTACGATTTCGTCGAGAAGCCCATCTCGCTGGCGAAGCTGCTGCTGACGATCGAGCGTGCGCGCGAGGCGAGCCGTCTGAAGCGCGAAAACGAGGGCCTGCGCGAACAACTCGCATTGCCGCTCGAGCCGATCGGCTCGTCGAAGATCATGACCGCGCTGCGTGCGCAGCTGGAAAGGCTCGCACAACATGACACCTCGGTGCTGATCCAGGGCGAAGCCGGCACCGGCAAGGAAACGCTCGCGCGCTGGCTGCATGCGCGTTCGCCACGGCGCGGCGCGCCCTTCGTTGCGGTCGCGCCCGGCAGCATCCCGCGCGAACACCTGGTCGCTGCGTTGTTCGGCGCCGAGGACGCGAATGGCGTGCAACAGGGCCTGATCGAACGCGCCAACGGCGGCACCTTGTTTCTCGACGAAGTTGCCGAACTCGATCCGGAACTGCAGCAGCGCCTGTCGAGCGTGCTCGAACGGCGCGCGCTCGTACGTGGCGGCGGCGCGGGCCCGATTGCGCTCGATCTGCGCGTGATCGCGGCGACCGCACAAAATCTCGATGCGCAGGTGAAGGCCGGCGCATTCCGTGAAGAACTTTATTACTTGCTCAACGTCGTTCCGCTCGATGTGCCGCCGCTGCGCCGGCGCAACGAGGACGTGCCCGAACTGCTGCGCCTCTACGCCGATTTCTTCGCCAGCCGCGACAGGCTGCCGTACCGGCATTTCCCGGTCGCGGTGCAGAATCGCCTGCGCAATCACGACTGGCCGGGCAATGTGCGCGAACTGCGCAATCTCGTGCAGCGCCTGCTCGTGATGGGCAACGGCGATGAGGTCGCGCTCGACGAGATCGAAGCGGCACTGAGTGGCACGACACGCGCGGCGCGCGCGGAGGCGGCACCCGCAGCGGTCGGCGGCATCGATTTTTCGTTGCCGCTGCGCGAGGCGCGCGAGCAGTTCGAGCGCGCCTACCTGCTGCGTCAGCTGCAGGACGCCGGCGGCAGCGTCGGCAAGCTGGCGAAGATCGTCGGCATGGAGCGCACGCATCTGTACCGCAAGCTGCGCGATCTCGGCGTGGATGTGCGCAACACGGGTCGCGACGGCGAAGGCTGAGGGAATCTCTAAAAACCTACTGCGCTCGATAATTTGCGCGCCGGCGGTGCTCGGAATCCTCATGTACTCGACTGTACACTCCCGTTCCTGCGCTCCGGCGACGCGCAAATTCTCATCGCTCGCGACGGTTTTTAGAGATTCCCTACCCGCCGGAAGCCGCGCGTCTGCGCCTTTAAGACAATTGAAATCACCAGCGCGTTAGTCTCATCGTCCCTCTCTCCAAACCCTCGAAGGATTCCTCATGAGCGTCAAAGGCAAAGTCGCCCTCATCACCGGCGCAGCGAGCGGCATCGGCAAGCGCATCGCCGAGGTGTACGCAGACAACGGCGCGCATATCGCGGTCGCCGACATCAATCAGGCCGCGGCCGACGCGGCAGTGGCCGAAATCAAGGCGCGCGGGGTCAATGCGACCAGCGTGATCATGGACGTGACCGACGAGGCCGCAGTCAACGCCGGCATCGACAAGTGCGTGAAGGACCTCGGCAGCATCGACATCCTCGTCTCCAACGCCGGCATCCAGATCGTCAATCCGATCGAGAACTTCGCCTACGCCGACTGGAAGAAGCTCATGGCGATCCATCTCGACGGCGCTTTCCTGACCACGCGCGCGGCGCTCAAGTACATGTATGCTGCAGGCAAGGGCGGCGCCATCATCTATATGGGCTCGGTGCATTCGAAGGAAGCGTCCAAGCTCAAGGCGCCGTACGTCGCCGCCAAACATGGGTTGATCGGGCTGGCTAAGGTCGTCGCGAAGGAAGGTGCCGCACACGGTGTGCGCGCCAATGTGATCTGCCCCGGCTTCGTGCGCACGCCGCTGGTCGACAAGCAGATTCCCGAGCAGGCGAAGGAACTCGGCATTTCCGAAGCCGACGTGATCAAGAACGTGATGCTCAAGGAAACCGTCGACGGCGAATTCACCACAGTCGACGACGTCGCCGCCTGTGCGCTGTTCGTCGCCGGCTTCGAGACGAATGCGCTGACCGGCCAGTCGATCGTGGTCAGCCATGGTTGGTTCATGCAGTAAGGCCATGAGCACCGCATCGCGCAGCAAGAAGCCGCGCCCGCCCTCCGCGCGCGCGTCCGCAAAGAAACGCAGCGCGCGACTGGTCTCCGCGTCGGCGCAGCAAACGCACGCAACGCCGGCGCAATCGGCGCAGCGCTACGAAACCGTGGCGCTCGTGCTGCAGGGCGGCGGTGCGTTGGGTTCGTATCAATGCGGCGTGTATGAAGGCCTGCACGCCGCAGGCATCCGGCCGAACTGGTTCGCGGGCATTTCGATCGGCGCGATCAACGCGGCCCTGCTCGCGGGCAATGCGCCAGAGGACCGCGTCGAGCGCCTGCACGCGTTCTGGAGCCGCGTCTCGATCCCGGCGCTGCCGCTGGCGCAGGCCGCGCTCGACTTGCAGCAGAGAATCTTCGACGCTTTGCCGTGGCGCAACGAATTGATCGCGGCAGCGAATTCGCAAGGCGCACTCGCGGCGCTGTTGTTCGGTCAGAGTGGCTTCTTCGTGCCGCGCATGCCGCCGCCGCTACCGTTCGTGAGCAACGGCAAATCCGCGACGAGCTACTACGACACCGCGCCGCTCAAGACGACACTCGAGGAACTCGTCGATTTCGATCGCATCAACGCGAAATCGTCCGGTGTGCGGTTTTCCGTCGGCGCCGTGAACGTGCGCAGCGGCAACTTCGTCAATTTCGACAATACGACGACAAGAATCCGCGCCGAGCATGTGATGGCTTCGGGTGCGCTGCCGCCCGCGTTCGCCGCAGTCGAAATCGACGGCGAGTACTACTGGGACGGCGGCCTAGTCTCGAACACGCCGCTCGATCACGTGCTTGGCGCCGTGCCGCGGCGCGACAGCCTCGTGCTGCAGGTCGACCTGTGGCGTGCGCAGGGCGAACTGCCGCGCAATCTCGCCGACGTGCTCGAACGGCAGAAGGACATCCAGTATTCGAGCCGCACACGCTTTCACACACAAGTGATTCGCGATTGGCAGGACGTGCGCACGACCTTGCACGCGCTGCTGAAGCAGATTCCGCCAGAGCAAATCACCGCCGAGATGCGACGCGATCTCGATCCGTGGCTGTCCGATCGCGTCTACAACATCATTCACCTGATCTACCACGCCAAGCCGTTCGAGGAGCAGTACAAGGACTACGCCTTCGCGCCGAGCACGATGCGCGAGCATTGGCAGGCCGGTCTCGCCGACATGCGGCGCACGCTCAGGCGTGCAGAATTCTTTGCACTGCCGTCACGTCGCGTCGGTGCGGCCACGCACGATGTGAATCGTTGAGGCAGTAACGCGCCCGTGGATGCGATCGATCGTTTGCGCCAGATGTGCGGCGGCCCGCGCGATGGCGCGCTGCTGCGTGTTTCGCTTGCGCATGCCCTGCTCTCTCAAGGCAACGCGCATGCCGCAATCGAGGAACTGCGCGCGGCGCTGAAGTTCGACCCGGACTATTCGGCCGCGTGGAAACTGCTCGGCAAGACGCTGGCGGACGCGGGCGAACGAGACGCGGCTGTTGATGCCTATCGCCATGGCATCACCGCCGCGCAGAAACGCGGCGACAAGCAGGCGGACAAGGAAATGAGCGTGTTTCTGCGCCGGCTGGAACGCGCGCAGTGAAATTCACACGCTTGCAAGATCTGAGCGGTGGAGGCCTCCAAAGGCTGTTGTACTGGATTGCTGCGTTGTACATCTTGTGCGGTCTCGTCGCAGCGGGAGGGCTCGCGCTGCGCGTGCCCTATGCCGATGCCTGGCGCCACTACGCGCGCCTGTTGACGCAACCGTTTCCAGCGAGCGTGCTCGCGGTCGACAACGGGCATCCGGAAATCTTCGCCAATCTCGTACGCCTCGCTGACCTGCACTGGTTCGCCGGCAGCGAGTACGTGCAGATCGCGCTGGCGCTGGCGCTCGCGCTCGCGACTTTCGTCGTGTTGCTGCGCATCGTGCACACAGCGCGCTTGGACCCGACGGCGCGCGCGGCCTGCGCGCTGGCGCTCGCGCTGGGCCTGTTCTGGTTGGTCAACGAGCGCGCGCTTGCGCACGCCAATGATGGCTTGCATGTGTACTGCGTGCTGTTCCTGCTCGGCGCAATGATCGCCATCCTCGCGCGCGAGGAGCGCGCGCTCACGCCGCTACGCGTGGCGTGCGCCGCGCTGCTGTGTTGCGCTGCCGCGCTCAACTTCGGCAGCGGCATCGCGAGCTTTGTCGCGTTCGGCGCGCTGCTGTTTCTGCGCCGCGCCGCCGGCTCGGCTTACGCGATCGCTGGCGCGGCCTTGCTGCTCATCTGCGCGCTGTACTGGATGCTGAAAAGCGGTCAGTCGCTGCCGCTTGCATTCAAGCCTGCGGATCAGCTCGTGTTCGGGCTGAGCCAGCTTGCCGCGCCGGTGCAATACCTGTTCTGGCCGTGTGTCGATCCAGTTGTGGCGGCGCAGGTTCCCGCACCGCTCGGCGCGCTCGCGCTCGCCTGCGCGCGCGCGTGGCAAGGCCTGTTCGGCGATGTGCACACTAGCCTGCTGCCGCAGAGTCTATGTGGCGCGGGGTTCGTCGTCGTGCTCGCGCTCGCCACGCTGCATGCGCGCCGCACGTCGAACGAGGCCATGCGCCTGGGCCTCGCGCTCGCCTGGTTCGGCGTCGGCGTCTCGGGCGTGATCGCGCTGTCGCGCGCCGACTATTTCGCGCAGTATCCGACGCAGCTGTACGCGCCGCGCTATCTGCCATGGTCGACGCTCGCCTGGGGCGGATTGCTGATCGCCCTGATCGGCATGACATCGACACGGCGCATCGCGATTGCCGTTGCGTTCGCGGTTGCCCTTTTCGCCGCACCCGCCGAGATCGGCATGATCAAGATCATGCAACACCAGCGCGAAGTCGCCGACGATGTCGCACTCGCCGCGGTCGTCGGGGTCTGGCCCGATCGCGACAGTCCCGGTGAAGTCGATCCCGGCGACACGCACGCCGGCGCGGATGCGATGCGTAGCCACCACACGGGTCCGTTCGCCTGGCCCGAGGCGGCGCTCGTAGGAAAAAGCATACCGAGCGATGCGCGACCGCTCGTGCCGATCGAATTCAAGACCACCGCAGTGCGCAACGATATCAACACCGACGCGCAGCGCATCGAAGCGACGCTGCCTGCACTTGCCTGTACGCGCGTGCGTCTGCTTGTCGCGGACGAGACGCATATCGTGGGCTTGCTGCGCGAAGTCGGTCCGCAACAATGGCGCGGCGCGGCGCTCGCTGCGAGCGGCGTGCCCTTGCGCATTCTCGAGCCGCGCTGCGACTAGTTGATCCGAGCTAGTCCAATTTTGGCCGGATCGAATAGCGCTTGTAGTGCCATTGATATTGCAGCGGTGCGCGGCGCACGCAGTCCTCGACACCGTGGTTGAGTGCGATGACCGCACGAGTCAGGTCGGCGTCGGCGATTTCGGTCGGCGCGGGCAGAAAGTGCAAAACGTAACCTTGGGCGCGCGGCCGGCGCTCGAGGAAGGCGAACAGCACGGTGGCGCCGGTGCGTTGCGCAAGGCGCGATAGCAGCCCCATAGTTAAGGCCGGGGTGCCGAAGAAGGGCGCAAATCCTGCGGCGCCCTGTTTGCAGCCGTGGGTAGTCGTGG